>JAJTHM010000003.1 GCA_021297855.1 Sphingobacteriales bacterium
TTTGCTATTTGAGAAAATAGGTGCTGTCCGAAATAATTTGTACTTTTGTTCATGGTTTTAAAAGTGTAGGAACTTGCAAAACTAAAAAAGCTGACCTTTTTCGGAAGGTCAGCTTAATTTATCTCGGACAACAATGATAAAAAACGTTAGTCAGAATTTTAAGACGACACGAAGTGAAAGAAATCAACATAAAAGACATTGGCAATTATAGACTAGACGATTTAAGTGACTATTACTTCAGCACGACTGAATTGACAAGAAAAATTGCCAATAAGAAAATCAAAGACATAAGCACATCCGACATACTTCATTTAATTCGCAGACAAAACTATACTGACCTTGAGACACTTTTGGCTATCAAAGACTTTGAATCTAATGGTTTTTATGGTTTCAGTTTCAATTATTGTTTAGCACTTGAACGAAGCCTAAAAAAAACGGTGCTTTAGAGGGCGAAGCCCTCTCCCCCTTTACACTCGGCAGGAAAATTCGCTTGCGAATTTTCCTGCCGAGCTAGTTTGAGTTAAACATAATTTCTTGTGCTTTTATGCGATTTTTGTAAGTGTGCAGGGTTTATGCAAGATAAATTGCAGTTTATCAGCGCTTTACGATATTTAGGTGTACTTTCAATAAAAAAATTCCCTGATTTTCAAAAAACTGTAGATTTTTTAGAAAATAATACTATCTTTGCACTCCCTTAGAACAAAGAGGGAAAAACAACAAATCATCCGTTTTGAGGTGTAAGAGCCTAGGATTTTGTTGATTAGAATACGCTGATTCACAGCTAGTTTAGACGTTTGTCTAAGTTTTTCTTATCAATAAAATTTATCTAGTTATCTTTGCACCCTCAAAAAATGTCAGAGTTGGGCAAGTCATAAGACTGAATCGCTTTGGTATCAAGGAGTCAAACGAAAAGAGAAAAAGTAAATAGACAATATGAGTCAGAGAATAAGAATAAAATTAAAGTCCTACGACCACAATCTAGTAGATAAGTCTGCTGAGAAAATCGTAAAGTCAGTAAAAGGTACAGGTGCTGTAGTTTCTGGTCCAATTCCATTGCCTACTCACAAAAATATCTTTACTATCCTGCGTTCACCGCACGTGAACTCTTCTTCTAAGGAGCAATTTCAATTGTGTACTTATAAGAGACTATTGGATATTTATTCTTCTTCGTCCAAAACTGTGGATGCGCTTATGAAGTTAGAATTGCCTTCAGGTGTAGATGTAGATATCAAAATATAATTAATCACAAAAAATAAGCTTAACCATAGCCGCTGTTAAATTATGAAAGGAATAATAGGAAAAAAATTAGGAATGATGAGTTATTTCGATGCCAATGGAAAGAGCATCGGATGTACCATTATCGAAGCAGGTCCATGTTTAGTAACGCAAGTGAAAACACAAGAAGTGGATGGCTACAACGCTCTTCAAATTGGATTTGACGAGAAAAAAGAAAAGAACACTTCAGCAGGCTTGAAGGGTCATTTCGCCAAATCAAATACTACCCCAAAGAAAAGATTGATGGAAATACCAGGTCACGAAGGTAAAAACCTTGGCGATACTATTTCTGCAGTTGACTTCGTAGAAGGTGATGTGGTAGAAATTATCGGTATTTCAAAAGGAAAAGGATTTCAAGGTGTGGTCAAAAGACATGGCTTCTCTGGGGTCGGTATGGGATCTCACGGTCAGCATGACAGACAGAGAGCTCCTGGTTCTATCGGTGCATCTTCATATCCTTCTAGAGTATTTCCAGGAACTAGAATGGCAGGTAGAATGGGCGGCGATCAAGTAAAATTGAAAGGCATCAAGGTATTGAAAGTTATAGAAGATAAAAATGTACTCGTTGTGAAAGGATCTATTCCTGGTTCCAATGGTTCATATGTAGTCCTTCAAAATAAAAAATAAGAAAATGAAAATTGATATTTTAAGTATTGACGGAAAGTCTACGGGAAAAAGTATAGAATTGGACGAGGCGGTATTCGCTATCGAGCCAAATGACCACGCACTATATCTTGCAGCTAAATTGTATTTGGCTAATCAGAGACAAGGTACACATAAAACGAAAGAAAGAGGCGAAGTAGCAGGTTCTACAAAAAAGCTTCACAGACAAAAAGGAACAGGTGGATCTAGAAAAGGTTCTATCAAAAACCCTGTATTCGGTAATGGTAGAGCACACGGTCCTAGACCTAGAGACTATTCATTCAAATTGAATAAGAAGGTAAAGACCTTGGCTACGAAGTCAGCTCTATCTTATAAGACGAAAGAAAATAGCTTGATCGTAGTAGAAGATTTCAACTACAGCGAGCCTAAAACAAAGAGCTTCGTGAGCACTTTATCAAATTTAAATCTTACAGATAATAAGTCCATATTTGTTATTTCCGCTTCCAATGATAATATTTCGTTGAGCTCAAGAAATATTCCAAATACATTGACTGTAAGAGCGAATGAACTCAATACATACGACATTATGAATTGTGATAAATTGGTTATCTGTGAGAGCAGTGTGCCATTATTAATTGAAAGATTAAAATAAGAAATCATGCAAGGAACAAAAAGAGTTTTAATCAGACCACTCGTTACAGAGAAGAGTAATTTAGTAACGGAGAAGCAAAATAAATATGTTTTTATCGTAGATAGAACATCTACAAAAGCGGAAATCAAAAAAGCGGTAGAGTCCTATTTCAGTGTGGATGTAGTAGCTGTAAATACTTCAATTACACCAGGTAAGGTAACATCGAAAATGACAAAAAAAGGCATGGTTTCGGGCAGAAAATCTGCTAAGAAAAAGGCATATATCACATTAAAAGAAGGTAATACTATAGATATCTATAGTTAATCGATTCTCTAATAATTTTAGAAGCAGAAAAATAGATCAAGATGGCAATTAAGAAATATAGACCAATAACCCCAGGGATGAGACATAGAATAGGGAATACCTATTCTGAGATTACTACGAGTACTCCTGAGAAAACATTGACTACTACACTTAGAAATACTGGTGGTAGAAATAATCAAGGTAGAATGACTATGCGTTACCTAGGTGGTGGTAATAAGAGACAATATAGAATCATTGATTTCAAAAGAAATAATTTCGGAGTAGAAGGTGAAGTAAAAACAATAGAGTATGATCCGAATAGAACAGCTTTCATATGTCTTGTGGTATTCAAGAATGGAGATAAGAGATATATTCTAGCTCCAGCAGGTATTAAAGTAGGACAAATTGTAGTTTCTGGCGCAGGCTCTGCACCAGAACTTGGAAATACACTTCCTTTGAGCGAAGTACCATTAGGTTCTATGATTCATGCTATTGAATTACAGCCGGGTAAAGGTGCTCAAATGGTAAGAAGCGCGGGGACTAGCGCTCAGTTGCTATCTAGAGAAGGAAAATATGCTCTTTTGAAATTGAGTTCAGGTGAAAATAGATTGGTTTTAGCGAATTGTCTTGCCACAATGGGAACAGTATCGAATGGAGATCACTCTCTTGAAGTAAAAGGTAAAGCAGGCAAGAGCAGACACCTAGGAAGAAGACCAAGAGTAAGAGGTGTAGCGATGAACCCAGTCGATCACCCGATGGGTGGTGGTGAAGGTAGATCTACAGGAGGTCACCCAAGATCTAGAAATGGTCAAAAATCAAAAGGTCTAAAAACAAGAGATAAGAATAAGGCAAGTAGTAAGCATATTTTATCTAGAAAGAAAAAATAATTTTCGAATAACAACATAACGAAAAACGAAAGAAAATGGCAAGATCATTAAAAAAAGGACCTTACGTAGCTTATACCCTACTTAAAAAAGTAGAAGCGGCAAATGATGCAAGTAAAAAAATTACTATCAAGACCTGGAGCAGAGCCAGTATGATTATACCGGATATGGTAGGTCACACATTTGCGGTGCATAACGGAAACAAATTTTTCCCTGTATATGTGACAGAAAATATGGTAGGCCATAAGTTAGGAGAATTCGCACCGACTAGACAGTTCAAAGGTCACTCTTCTAAGAAAATTAAATAATAAAGTAAGTATATAAACGGATAACTGAATAAACTGAAAAGTAATGGAAGCTGTAGCAAAATTAAATAACTGCCCTACCTCTCCTCGCAAGATGAGACTTGTAGCAGATATCATAAGAGGAAAAGAAGTCAATGAGGCTTTGAATATATTAAAGTATTCAAAGAAAGAGCCCGCCATCAAATTACACAAACTACTTTTATCAGCTATCAACAATTGGGAGCAGAAAAGTGGAGATAGTGCCGATAGCGTATCTCTTTTCGTAAAGACCATTATGGTGAACGAAGGTAAAATGTTGAAGAGATTTCAACCAGCACCTCAAGGTAGAGCTTACAGAATTAGAAAAAGAAGTAACCACGTATTAATCACATTAGATAACAAAAACGCAGAATAATGGGACAAAAGACGAATCCAATTGCAAATAGATTAGGTATAATCAGAGGATGGGAATCTAACTGGTATGGTGGAAAAGATGCTGCTAGTAAGATGGCAGAGGATGAGAAGATTAGAGCATATATCACAAAAAAGATATCTAAAGCGGGTATCGCTAAAGTAATCATAGAGAGAACACTCAAGAGAGTGACGGTAACTATTCACACTTCTAAGCCAGGTATCGTGATTGGTAAAGGCGGTCAGGACGTAGAATTGTTGAAGAAGGATTTGGATAAATTAACTGGAAAAGAAATCCAGATTAATATTATGGAAGTAAAGAATCCAGAATTAGATGCTAACATAGTAGGGGAGAATATTTGCAAGCAAATAGAAGCCAGGGTAGCTTATAAAAGAGCTATTAAAATGGCTCTAGCTGCTACCATGAGAGCAGGAGCAGAAGGAATCAAAGTAAGAGCTTCTGGTAGATTGGGTGGTGTAGAGATGGCTAGAACCGAGGAGTTCAAGTTAGGCAGAACACCATTACACACATTTAGAGCAGATATAGATTATACGTGGAAAGAAGCGTTGACTATCTATGGAAAAATAGGTGTGAAAGTATGGATTTGTAGAGGTGAGATATTAGGTAAAGCCGACTTGACACCTAACCAAGAGCCTGCAAATGATAAAGGCGGCAAAATGACATCTAATAGAGGTGGCGGAGATCGTGATAATAGAAGAGGTGGCGGAGACAGAGATAATAGAAGAGGTGGCGGAGACAGAGATAATAGAAGAGGTGGCGGAGATCGCGACAATAGAAGAGGTGGCGGAGACAGAGATAATAGAAGATAATATTTAAGAAGAAACAAGAATAGTCATTAGGTTATTGGAAAAAATTTCTAAGAACTGATTAAAAAAGAAAATTATGTTACTCCCTAAAAGAACGAAATTTAGAAAGCAATTTAAAGGAAAGATAAAAGGAAACGCCACGAGAGGTTTTGAACTTCTTCAGGGTTCTTTCGGATTAAAAAGCTTAGATGAAGGATGGATTACGAACAGACAAATTGAGTCTGCGCGTATTGCCTTGACAAGATATATGAAAAGAGAAGGTCAGGTATGGATTAAAATATTTCCAGACAAGCCTATAACCAAGAAACCAGCTGAAGTGCGTATGGGTAAAGGTAAGGGTAACCCAGAAGGATGGGTGGCTGTAATCAAGCCAGGCACCATACTATTCGAAATAGATGGCGTGCCTTCTGATGTAGCGAATGAGGCTCTGAGATTAGCCTCCCAAAAAATGCCTTGTAAGTGTAAAATTATCACTAGACACGATTACGTAGAAGCAGAATAAAAAGAAAATATTGATTTTCTAGATAAATATAAAAATAAAGAAAATGGCAAATAAAGGAAATAAGGTAAACTATAACGCTATGGCTAAGGAAGATTTAGTCAAAGGAATAGTACAAGAGAAGCAGAGATACTACAAGATGCAGTTCAACCATGCTGTATCTCCATTGGCCAATCCTGTAGAGCTGAGAGCAATAAGAAGAAATATAGCTAGAATGTTAACAGCCTTAGCTAGCAAATAATTTATTTACAATACACATAGAGATGGAAAGAAATAAAAGAAAAGAAATTCAGGGTAAAGTGGTTAGTGATAAAAGAGACAAAACAATCACTATTCTCGTTGAAAGAAAAATCAAACACCCATTGTACGGAAAGGTAATGAAATCTTCTAAGAAGTTTCAAGCGCATGATGAGAAAAATGAGTGTAAAATGGGCGATATCGTCAAGGTAATGGAAACAAGACCTCTAAGCAAAACCAAAAGATTTAGATTGATAGAAATCCTTGAAAAGGCTATCTAAAAGTAGAAAAAAATTAATCATTAGTAAGAAGTGTATGGTACAGTCATAGAATGATGTTCAAAAACTTTAAACTGAAAAAACTATAAAAAATGATACAACAAGAGTCTAGACTAAATGTAGCAGACAATAGTGGAGCCAAAGAAGTTCTTGTAATAAGAGTACTTGGTGGTACGAAGAGAAGATATGCTACTATCGGCGATCAGGTCATTGTCACAGTAAAAAAGGCTGTCCCACAGGCAGGCTTAAAAAAAGGTGCTGTATCCAGAGCTGTCGTAGTAAGAACTAAGAAGCAGACCAGAAGAAAGGACGGTTCTTATATCAAATTTGACGATAATGCTTGCGTTCTTCTCAATGCATCAGATGAACCAAGAGGCTCTCGTATTTTTGGCCCAGTGGCCAGAGAACTAAGAGATGCCAATTTTATGAAAATCGTTTCATTAGCCCCAGAGGTACTATAGTAGACGGACCAAACAGAGACAACTTAACAAATAGAAGAAGTTATGACAAAGTTAAAAATTAAAAAAGGCGATACAGTAAAATTGATTGCTGGTGATGATAAAGGAAAATCGGGTATCATTAAATCAGTCGATTTGAAAAAAATGAGAGTTTTAGTAGAGGGTGTGAATATGGTTAAAAGACACACAAAGCCTTCTGCTTCAAAACCAGAAGGTGGAATTATTGAGAAAGAAGCACCAATCCATGTGAGCAATGTAATGCTAGTCGATGGTCAAGGCAATGCGACACGAGTGGGCAAGAAATCCGAAGCAAATGGTTGGGTGAGAGTATCTAAAAAATCCGGCGAAATAATTAAATAAGAATAGAGAAGATCATTCTCCCATAAAATAGAATAATCATGAGTAACACACCTAGATTACAGGAAAAATACAAAAAAGAAGTTATCAAGCAAATGACTGACAAATTCGGTTATAAGTCTGTCATGCAAGTACCAAGACTATTGAAGATAGTTTTGAATCAAGGCGTGAAAGGAGCTGTAGCAGATAAGAAATTAGTCAATAATGCAGTAGATGAAATGACTATCATATCAGGTCAAAAAGCTGTGGCTACTTATTCTAAGAAAGACATCGCTAACTTCAAATTGAGATCTGGCATGCCTATAGGCGCTAAGGTGACATTGAGAAGTAATCAAATGTATGAATTCTTGGATAGATTCGTCTCTGTCTCACTTCCTAGGGTAAGAGACTTTAGAGGAATCAACAATAAAGGATTCGATGGAAGAGGCAACTATAACATGGGTATCACAGAGCAAATCATCTTTCCAGAAATTGATATCGATAAAATCAATAAAATTTCTGGTATGGATATTACCTTCGTGACTTCTGCTAAGACAGATGCGGAGTGTTTTGAACTTTTAAAATTAATGGGATTACCTTTTAAATCATAATTGTAAAGACAAGGCATGCCTTGGCTCTAAATAAATAAAATATGGCAAGTAAATCAATCATAGCAAGAGAAGTAAAAAGAGCGAGACTAGTAGCAAAGTATGCTGAGAAAAGAAAAGCGCTTAAAGAAGAAGGCAATTGGTTAGAACTCGATAAACTACCAAAGAATTCTGCTAAAATAAGACTTCACAACAGATGTCAGCTTACGGGTAGACCAAAAGGTTTTGTAAGATATTTCGGTATTTCACGAAATGTGTTCAGAGAATTGGCTTCGTATGGTAAATTGCCAGGTGTAACTAAAGCTAGTTGGTAGTCATAAAACAAATATCTAATCATTCATAATAAGAATCAGTATGTATACAGATCCAATTTCAGATTATTTGACAAGAGTTAGAAATGCTCAATCAGCAGGTCATAGAATTGTAGAGATACCTTCATCCAATCTAAAGAAGAAAATAACAGAAATATTGCATGACCAAGGATTTATCGCTAAGTATAAATTCGAGCAAGAAGCTTTTGGAGGTCAGGGAGTGATAAAAATCGCCCTCAAGTACGACCCAATTTCTAAGCAGCCTATCATCAGAACTATCAAGCGTCTAAGTAGACCAGGGTTGAGAGCTTATGCAGCTTCTAATGAAATACCTAGAACGATGTCAGGTCTTGGTGTTACAATTTTAAGTACTCCTAAAGGGGTAATCACCGATAAAGAGGCTAGAAGATTAAATGTAGGCGGAGAATTGATTTGTTCTGTAAGCTAAAAATACAAGTAAATACAAACTGTAAATCGATAAAAAGAAAAGAGTATGTCAAGAATTGGTAAAAATCCTATTACAATCCCGGCGGGCGTAGAGGTAAAATTTAATAATGGTCAAGTTACTGTAAAAGGTAAGAAAGGCGAATTAGTTCAGACGATAGATAAAGATATCAATGTCAAAATTGATGGAACTGAACTGACCGTGGAGAGACCGACAGAACAAAAAAGACATAAGGCGATGCACGGTCTATATCGTTCATTGATTAATAATATGGTGATTGGAGTATCAGAAGGATATACAAGAAAGATGGAAATGATCGGTGTAGGTTTCAGATGTTCTAATCAAGGTCAACTTTTAGAATTGGCAGTGGGTTATTCTCACCCAGTTGTATTTTTGATTCCTTCAGAAATTAAGATCAGTACTGCAATGGAAAAAGGTACTCCTCCTACAATTACATTAGAATCTCACGATTTGCAATTGTTAGGTCAGGTAGCGGCAAGAATCCAGAAGATTAGAAAACCTGAACCATACAAAGGAAAAGGTATCAAGTTCCAAGGTCAAGAATTGAGAAAGAAAGCAGGAAAAGCAGGAGCTAAAAAATAATATAGTATAATATAAAAGATAACAATTAGTATAAAGTAAGACGTAAGAGGTTCAAAAGCTGACTACTGATAACTGATCACTGAAAAAACTGAATTGAAATGGTAAGCAAACAAGCAAGAAGAGTAAAAATTCACAAAAAAATACGTTCTAAAATATCCGGAACTAGTGAAATGCCGCGAATGACTGTTTATAGAAGTAATAAGCAGATATATGTTCAATTGATAGATGATATCAATGGAAGTACACTGGCTTCTGCTAGCTCTAAAGAAGTGAAGGATAATGGCACTAAGTCCGATGTATCTGTATTAGTTGGTAAAGCTATCGCTGAAAAAGCAAGCTCCAAAGGCATAGCGAATGTGGTGTTTGACAGAGGAGGATTTTTATATCACGGAAGAGTGAAGGCATTAGCTGAGGCTGCAAGAGAGGCAGGACTTAAATTTTAATATCAACGTATATAATATATTAGTATGACGAATACAGTAAATAGTATAAAGGCAAGCGAGCTAGAACTTAAAGAAAAGGTCGTAGCCCTAAGAAGAGTTGTAAAAGTAACCAAAGGTGGACGCCACTTTAGTTTTTCTGCGACAGTAGTTATCGGCAATGGTAGCGGTGTAGTAGGATATGGACAAGGTAAAGCCAAAGAGGTCACAGATGCCATTCAGAAAGGTATAGATGACGCTAAAAAGCATCTCATTACTGTACCAGTGATGAATGGTACGATTCCTCATGAGCAGAGAGGTAAGTTTGGAGCCGGAAAAGTTTTGATTAAACCTGCCACAAATGGTACGGGTGTTATAGCGGGTGGTGCTATGCGTACAGTTCTTGAAAGTGCTGGTATACATAACGTACTAGCCAAATCTCAAGGCACGTCAAATGCCAATAATGTAATCAAGGCTACTTTTGATGCATTATCAAAATTGAGAACACCTTCTACTGTCGCATTCAATAGAAGTGTCAAAATGGAAAAAGTATTCAACGGATAATTTGAATTTAATTAGATACTATCTAACTATATAAACTAAAAGTATGAGCAAGGTAAAAATTACACAGGTAAAAAGTTCGATCGATAGAAGCAAAGATCAGAAAGCTACACTAGTGGCTCTAGGTCTTAAGAAAATGAACCAATCTCGTGAAGTAGAGCTGAATCCAGCGTTGGAAGGTATGATCAATAAAGTGAAACATTTATTGTCAGTAGAAAATCTTTAATTAAGTAGTATTAAATAGAAGATATTTAGTATTTAGAACAATAGAAAATACATACACTAATGAAGTTACATGAATTGAAGCCCGCAAAAGGCGCAGTAAAAAGTTCGAAAAGAGTAGGAAGAGGTCAAGGATCGGGAAAAGGCGGGACTTCTACAAGAGGTCATAAAGGTGCTCAGTCTAATTCTGGTTATTCTCAGAAAAGAGGTTTCGAAGGTGGACAGATGCCATTGCAAAGAAGAATTCCTAAAAAAGGGTTCAAATCTCTGAATAGAGTAGATTACGTTCCATTTAATTTATCTAAAATTAATGAATTGGTAACGAAGTATGCCATGGCAGAGTTTTCATTCGAAACGTTACGAGAGCACAGAGTAATTCAAAAATTTGATAAGGTTAAAGTATTAGCCCATGGAGAATTGACTGTATCCGTTCCGATGAAAGTGCATGCTATTAGCGCGAAAGCTAAGGAAGCTGTTGAAGCTAAAGGCTGTAACGTAGCCATTATTTAATTCTAAGGAATATAACCACCTTATTCATACCATGAAAGGATTTATTGAAACTATAAAAAGTATCTGGAGTATTAAAGAACTCAGAAACAAAATTTATTATACCATCATCTTATTATTTGTTTATAGATTGGGAACACACATCGTGCTTCCTGGTATAGATTTAGCTACAATAAAAGATTTGGGTAAAAGTGCAGAAGGCGGATTATTAGGACTATTCAATATGTTTGCTGGTGGAGCGTTTGCTCAGGCCTCTATTTTTGGATTAGGTGTTATGCCTTATATTTCTGCTTCCATCGCTATGCAGCTTTTGGGTTTTGTGATACCTTCATTTAAAAAGCTTCAAATGGAAGGTGAAAGTGGTAGAAGAACCATTAATCAATACACAAGATATTTAACAATTTTATTTACTTTGTTCCAAGGAGCCGGCTATATCACATTCCTTCGAGGTTTAGGTATGCAGCCTGCAGCAGGTATTAATACCACATTTTTTACTATCATGACCATGTTTGTTTTGACCGCTGGTACATTGTTTGTGGTTTGGTTAGGAGAGAGAATTACAGAGAGAGGTCTTGGAAATGGAGTATCAATCATTATCATGGCAGGTATCATTGCTCGATTGCCTATAGCCTTCTTTAATGAATTTCAAGCTAAGATAGTATCTACGGGAGGTTTAGTTTTGATTCTTATGGAATTATTGCTGTTTGTATTTGTTATCATGGTCACTATTCTCGTTCTCCAAGCCACTAGAAAAGTTGCGGTTCAGTACGCAAGAAGAATGGTTGAGGGTGGAGGTATGAGCGTGATTCCGGGTAGAAGACAAGCAGCGAATAGTCCAAAGGACGAAGCCTCAGAAGTAGCTGGAAGCGTGCGACAGTATTTACCTTTAAAATTAAATACAGCGGGTGTAATGCCAATCATTTTCGCCCAAGCGGTCATGTTCCTTCCTTCCTTGTTAGGTCAGGTCAAGATTTTAGATCCAAACAGCGCACTGATGATAAACTTAACCAACCCTAGCGGAGCAGTTTATAATATCGTTGTATTCACAATGGTGGTCGTTATGACATTTTTATACACGGCTATTGTGATGAGCCCATCTCAGATGGCTGATGATTTAAAGAGAAATAACGGATTTATACCAGGTGTAAAGCCAGGTAGTGAAACTGCTGATTATCTCGATATGATTATATCTAGAATCACCCTTCCTGGATCTATCTTCCTTGGTCTTATAGCTATTTTCCCATTCTTTGTTACCCTATTTTTAAAAGTAGATCAGCAGTGGGCTAGCTTTTATGGAGGCACTTCTCTTTTAATTGCTATTGGTGTTATCTTGGATACAATTATGCAGGTAGATGGACATCTAGCACATAAAAAATACGATGGCTTGACAGATTACAATAAACTGCAAAGCCGTCAATTTTCAGAAGTTTAATTTTGTGATTCTTAATATCATCGCATTTTGAAAAGGCTTCAAATCAAAACTGATGAGGAGATTGGGATAATGCGAGAGAGTTGCTTGCTAGTATCTAAAGTTCACGAACTAATAGCTCAAGAACTCAAGATAGGTAAGACCGGTTTGGAATTAGATAAACTAGCAGAGGAGTTCATTAGAGATCATCACGCTAAGCCTTCTTTTAAGGGATATGGTGGATTTCCATACACCTTGTGTATTTCTCCAAACTATACAGTGGTGCACGGTTTTCCAAATGGCAAGCCATTTACAGAAACCGATATGGTGTCTATAGATTGTGGAGTATATTTTAAAGGATTCCATGGAGATTGTGCTTACTCCTATGCCTTTGGAAGAGTAGATAGCGAAACACTGAGGCTGATGGAAGTAACAAAACAATCCTTGCATCATGCTATCTCTTTGGTCAAAGCAGGCTATAGAACAGGGGATTTAGGGAATGAAATTCAAACCCTATGTGAAAAAAATGGGTATTCTGTAGTTAGAGAATTGGTTGGCCACGGTGTGGGGAGAGATTTGCATGAAGCACCAGATGTGCCGAATTATGGCAAAAAGGGAAAAGGAGAGATTCTAAAGAAAAATACAGTCATAGCTATAGAACCTATGATCAATTTGGGCAAAAAAGAGGTGTATACAGCTCAAGATAAATGGACGGTAAACACGAATGATCATAAAATGTCGGCTCATTATGAACATACGGTTTGGGTAAAATTGGACTCTGCGGAGGCACTTACTCGCCATGATTGGTGTGAAGAAGCTATAAAAAAGAATAAAGAGCTGGTCTTTGTTTAAAAAAATGCAAAAAAAGGGAAATGCTTAGATAAAATGTCATATCTTTGCCGACCTAAAAAACTAAATGGGCAAACAGGACTTAATAAAAATAGACGGTGTAATCGTGGAGGCTCTTTCAAACGCTATGTTTAGAGTAAAATTGCAAAATGGGCACGAGATTATTTCCACTATTTCAGGGAAAATGAGGATGAATTATATAAAAATCCTCCCTGGAGACAAGGTCGCTGTAGAGATGAGCCCATATGATTTGAATAGAGGAAGAATAACATTTAGATATAAATAGGACTTCAAAAACAGAAATAACTGAAATAATAAAAAAATGAAAGTAAGAGCATCTATAAAGAAAAGAAGTGAGGACTGCAAAATCGTACGCAGAAAGGGTAGATTGTATGTAATCAACAAGAAAAATCCTAAGTTCAAACAAAGACAAGGTTAATAATCACTTTAAATAACATTAATAATAAAGTTAAATGGCTAGAATAGCAGGTATCGACTTACCAAAAAATAAAAGAGGAGAAATAGGATTGACCTATGTATTCGGTATTGGAAGAGCTACAGCAGTAGAGATTCTTGAAAAATTGTCAATAGACAAGAATACAAAAGTAAATCAGTGGTCTGATGAGCAAATAGCTGAAATCAACAAGTTTATTGGAGACACCTATACAGTAGAGGGTGAATTGCGTTCTGAAGTGCAGTTGAACATCAAAAGACTTCAAGATATTGCTTGCTATAGAGGAATAAGACATAGAAAAGGATTACCGTTAAGAGGGCAGACTACCAAGAACAACGCTAGAACTAGAAAAGGTAAGAAGAAAACTGTAGCAAATAAGAAAAAAGTAACAAAGTAAAATAGAGCCTAGATAATAGATGTTAGACACATGAAAATCTAATATCTAAAATCTGAAATCTAAAATCTAAAATTTATATGGCAAAGACGACTAAACAAAGTACAAAAAAGAGAATTGTTAAAGTAGAGAAAGAGGGACAAGTCCACATCAACGCTACGTTTAACAATATAATTGTTTCTTTTACTAACAATACTGGTCAAGTAATATCTTGGGGTAGTGCAGGTAAAGCAGGATTCAGAGGCTCTAAGAAAAATACACCTTATGCTGCTCAGATGGCATGTGATGATGCTGCGAAAGTAGCCTATGAAGCAGGATTGAGAAAAGTAGAGGTTTTCGTCAAGGGTCCTGGTGCTGGTAGAGAAAGCGCTATAAGAACAGTAGTGACTAATGGTTTAGAGGTTTCTGTAATTAAGGACATTACACCAATGCCACATAACGGATGTCGTCCACCAAAAAAGAGAAGAGTATAGAATAATGTTGAATTATTAATTTTAAATGTTGAATAATTAAATCAAAAAAAATAAATGGCGAATGGAGAATTAACTTAAAATTCAAAATTCAAAATTAAAAATTAAAAGTATGGCAAGATATAGAGGTCCTAGTACCAAAATCGCTAGAAAATTCGGAGAAGAAATTTTTGGATATGATAAGTATTTCCAAAGAAGAAAGTATGCTCCAGGACAGCATGGTCAGTCGAGAAAAAGAAAGACGCAAAGTGAATATGCTATTCAGCTAAAAGAAAAGCAAAAAGCTAAGTATACCTATGGGTTATTAGAAAGACAATTCTACAAAACCTTTGAAAAGGCATTGAGTAAGCACGGTGTAACAGGTGAGGTTTTACTTCAGTTGTTGGAAGCTAGATTGGATAATACAGTTTATAGACTTGGTTTTGCAGCTACAAGAAGACAAGCCAGACAAATTGTACTTCACAAGCATGTAACTGTAAATGATAAAGTGGTAAATATTCCATCGTATTCACTAAGACCAGGGGATGTAGTTTGTATCAGAGAAAAGTCTAAGTCACTTGATTTGGTCACTTCTGCTCTAGCTAATACAGAGAGAAAATTCTCATGGTTAGATGTAAATGATAATACTAAAGAAGGTAAATTTATTAACTACCCTACGAGAGACGAAATCCCAGAGAAAATCAATGAACAATTAATCGTTGAATTGTATTCTAAATAATATTGACCAAAGTCATTAACCAGTATTCACTAATCACTAATCATTAAATAATGTCTATATTACCATTTCAGAAGCCGAATAAAATTTTAATGAACAAAGCTACTGAATTTGAAGGAAACTTCGAATTCAAGCCATTGGAGCCAGGATTTGGTGTCACCATTGGTAATTCTATTCGAAGAGTACTTCTATCTTCCTTGAGCGGTTATGCTATTACAGGAGTTAAAATTGAGGGCATTCAGCACGAATTTTCTACAATACCTGGTATCTTGGAAGACGTGACCGAAATGATTTTAAATCTCAAGCAAGTAAGATTTAAAAAAGCAGGAGATTCGGAAGTTTCTCACGAGAAAATTAATTTTTCTATTAAAGGAAAGTCCCAATTTACTGCCGGCGATATCGGAAAGGCTACCGCTTCATTTGAAGTTGTCAATCCAGACTTAGTTATATGTAATTTTGATGGTGCATCTACATTGAACATGGAAATTTCAGTTCAAAAAGGACGTGGCTATGTATCAGCAGAGGAAAACATTATGCCAGAAATGGCGATTGGGTATATTCCAATAGACTCTATTTTCTCTCCGATCAGAAATGTACAGTATGATATTGAAAACTTTCGTGTAGAGCAGCGTACAGACTTTGAAAAGCTCAATATTACCATTAAAACGGATGGCACTATTCACCCTGAATACGCTATCAAAGAGGCTTCTAAAATTCTTGTTCAGCACCTATTGTTATTGACTGATGAGAAAATAACCCTGGATGTGCAGGAAGTGAAGAAGGAAGTGGTCGTAGACGAGCACTCTATGTATATGAAAAAGTTATTGAAGACTCCTTTGGAAGATCTTGATCTTTCTGTAAGAGCATTCAACTGCTTGAAGACAGCTAAAATTGAAACACTCGAGGAACTTGTTCAGTTTGATACAAACGATTTATTGAAGTTTAGAAACTTTGGTAGAAAATCTTTAGTAGAAATCGAAGAACTATTGGTTGAGAAGGGTCTATCTTTCGGTATGGATATAGCGAAATACAGACTTCACGAAGAGGACTAATTGAGTGAAAAGTAGAAAGTGAAAAGAAGAGAGGGTATTTTATTGCCACCGAACTTTCACCTTTTTACTTTAAACTTTCAACTAAAATAAAGGTCAATAGTCGCCTAAAAGGCTATTAAAAAAAATTTATTTCTTAATTTCTTATTGCATACCTGATACGGTGCAATTAGTTTAAAAACAAAAAAATGAGACACGGTAACAAGGTTAATCACCTAGGCAGAAAAACTGCACACAGAAAAGCGCTTTTAATGAATCTTTCGAATGCGCTCATCCTTCACAAACGCATTACTACAACGGTAGCGAAAGCAAAAGAGTTTAGAAAGCATATTGAACCATTAATCAATAAAACTAAGACTGATTCCACACACAACAGACGTATTCTATTCTCTTATCTGCAGGATAAGGAAAGTATCAAAGAATTATTTGGTGTAATAGCCGATAAAGTAGCAAATAGACCAGGCGGGTATACACGTATCATCAAACTAGGCTTTAGAAAAGGAGATGCAGCAGATATAGCTATGATAGAGTTAGTTGACTTTAATGATATTTATGTGAAAGAAACTAAGGAGGCTACTGGCAAAACTAGAAGGGGTAGAGCTAAAAAATCTGCAACTACTGAAGAGTCAAAAGTTGCGGATACAGTTACAAACGAAGATTTGGTAGAAGATGTGACTGAAGTAGAAAATGTAGCGGAAGCAGTAGAAGAAACAACTCAAGAGGTTACTGAGGAATTGGCAGAGCCTGCTTCAGAGGTTTCAGAATCTACAACTGAAACACCTGAAAGCACCGAGGAGACAAAATAGAATTTTCAAATTCATAAATTAAAAGGGACTATCAAATGATAGTCCCTTTTTTTATTTGTAGGAACGCGCTACAAAGCGCGTATCTGCTGATATAATTCTACGATAATCCCACAATCTTACCATTATCATCAATATCAATATTGACTGAATTAGGAATTTTGGGTAGGCCAGGCATGCGCATCACATCTCCTAACAAGGCAACGATAAACCCAGCTCCACTTGATATTTCAAACTCTCTGACATTGATATCAAATCCAGTTGGACGCCCAATTTTTTTCTCATTATCACTAAAACTCGCTGGCGTCTTCGTCATGCATACAGGTAAGTGATAGAGCCCTAGTTTTTGAATCAGTTTTATTTGAGATTTTGCCTTGGCAGAGAAGGCGACATTGCCAGCTCCGTATATTTCCTTGGCTATGATATTAATTTTTTCTTCCAACGTATGTTTTTCATTATACAATGGTTGGAAGTTATTTTTACCACTTTCAATTTCGTCTATAACCATACCAGCAAGTTCTGCCGATCCCTGACCTCCATCCACAAATGCAGTGCTTCTCGATACTTTCACGCCCATAGCAGAGCATAGTTCTTTCAGTTTATTGATTTCTGCATCGGTATCGAATGGAAATGCATTGATACAAACGATAGGAGTAATACCAAATTTCTTGATATTTTCAATATGTTTTTCTAAATTACAGAATCCCTTTTCTATGAATTCTATACTCTCTTTGGTTAAATCATCTGCTATACATCCGCCATGGTGTTTGATGGCGCGAACGGTAGCTACGATAACTGCTGCATCAGGTTTCAGTCCATTCGGTGCGCATTTTATATGCATAAATTTTTCTGCTCCTAGGTCAGAACCAAAGCCCGCCTCTGTCACCACATAGTCCGTTAAGGATAAACCCATTTTAGTGGCGATGATCGAATTTGTCCCTTGTGCTATACTTGCGAATGGACCACCATGTAAAATAGTTGGCGTACCTTCCAACGTCTGCACGAGATTTGGTTTTAGAGCATCTTTCATCAAAACTGCCATAGCGCCTATACTTTTTAGGTCTCTCGCATATATCGCTTCTCCAGCGTAGGTTTGACCGATATAGATATTAGACATTCTTTCCTTCAGATCCTTCATATCTTTTGCCAAACAAAGTATTGCCATGATTTCAGAAGCTGGAGTAATATTAAATCCATCTTCTCTGACAACTCCATTCGCCTTACCTCCAGTCCCAATAATAATTTGTCGGAGACTTCTATCATTCATGTCCATGACGCGTTTCCATGAAATTGTGCGCGGGTCTATTTGCAAGGAATCTTTTCCATTGTGCAGATCATTATCTATGACTGCAGAGAGTAGATTATTTGTCTTTTCTATAGCAGCAAAATCACCTGTGAAATGCAGATTGATATCTTCCATAGGTACCACCTGCGAATAGCCTCCACCAGCTGCTCCGCCCTTCACGCCAAACACTGGACCCAGAGAAGGCTCACGCAATACCGCCATGGACTTTTTTCCTATTTTTCTCAACCCATCAGCAAGCCCTATAGTCATAGTGGTTTTTCCTTCACCGTATTTCGTAGGAGAAAGGGCCGTGATTAAAATGAGCTTAGAATTTTTCACCTTCTCCTCATCGATAAGTTTTAAAGGGAGTTTAGACTTATATTTGCCATAATACTCCAAGTCTTCTTCCGAGACATTTATTTTCCGAGCTATCTCTTTTATATGCTCCATTTTGGCACTCTGGGCTATTTCTATGTCCGACTTCATATTTTATTTCAATTATTTTTTTTGATTCTAGTTAAGTAACAAATGTATAAGAAAATTTTTAGTTGTAAAATTTTCATCAACATTTTTTCATATTTTATTAATCGATTTAGAATCCATGTATCGAGAACACTATGTAAATCTTATCACGCATTATGTGAGAGGATACATCGAGTTTTAAATCAAATAGTCCCAACAAATGAACCGATAACTTGGATTATATTGTTTTTTACTTTGATATAAGCGGTGAGCCATTCGTTATCCACATTTCAACCCTCATTACTCAACCAAAGTCCCGTAAATTTGTTAAAAATATAAAAATGCGCACTTTTAGGCAGGTAATTGGCGATACATTATTTTTAGATAAATTTTACAATATCAGATGATAAAGAAGTATAAGCGTCGAAAATGTAGCAAAAAATTTAGAAAATGTTACAATAGGATTATAATTTTATATCTCGTTAAAATTTTCTTAATGAAATAATAATCTATATATTTGTAATCATAAATTTAATAAACTACAATTTTATATGAAAAAGATTTCTATCCTTTTAATTTTTGGAGCGTTATTTACAGCTTCAGATTTTTTTTCCCAGACTTTATTCTCAGATAACTTTTACACTACAGCTACTGCCTCTTCAACTAATTTTAGTGCTTGGGATAATAAAGATCTTACTGGCAGCAATCCTACCAATGGTAAGTGGCAACAGTGGCCAGCTTCAACAAATGGAGGTGGACTAGCTTTTACTACTGCCCCAAATGGTTTCGCTTTTTTTCGAAGTGCTACTATTGTTAGTAATCAGTATGTTGATGATAACTTGCCAGAAGATGCTGCTCTAGAATTAAAAAATCCATTCAGCTGTGCTTCTGCAACCAAAGTGTTCGTTGAATTTAGTCAATTTTGGAATTTCAACACATCTCTGAATGCTAGAATAAGTTTAGAGTATAGTTATGATAAAACTACTTGGCAAGTTTTATTCACAGACAGTGTAATGCAAAATCAAAATATGTTTTATGGCGGTACAGCTACTCCTTCAAGGGTAGACGCAACTGCTGCTTTAGCAGGAAAATCAGCTGTTTATCTTAGATTTAGATACAAAGGTAGCTTCTCTGGATCATGGGCAGTTGATGATTTAAAGGTTTACGTACCCTTTTTAAATGATTTACAGGTGTTTAATATGACTAGTCCAAACTATAGACCTCAAGGCGCAAATCAAGAATTTAAATTTTGGGTTAGAAATAATGGATCCGATCCTTTGACATCTTTTAAAGCAGATTTGTTTGTTAATGGTACTAAAAGTGGCTCAAGTGTTACCGTTTCTGGATTAAATGTAGCTCCAGCTACTCTTAGTGAAGTTACAATGATTTCTGGCTGGAATCCAACGCCTGGATTTTATACAGCTCAGGTTAGAACGATTGGAGACATCAACGGATCAACCGGGGCTGATTTGACACCATCGGATAATAACACTAATATTCAAGACGTGGTTATTTATGGTTCAACCGTTGTGAAAAGAAAGCCATTATATGAAATTTTTACTAGTTCTACCTGTCCGCCATGTAAGCCCGGTAATGAGCAATTTCATTCTGTAGTGGATACTTCGGATCCAAATTCATATGTTGCAGTTAAATTTCAACAAGATTTCCCTGGTACAGGAGACCCTTATTGCACAAATGAAACTGTAAATAGAAGAAGTACAATGTATGCGATTAATTCAATACCTAGAATGGAAATTGATGGCGGATGGGATCAGAATGCTTCTGGTTTTACTTCAGCTTTGCATAATTCACAGAGGGCATTACCTTCTATTGTAGATATGTCCGGCACCTATGATGTTAATAAAACCACTAAAAAAGTAACGGCTTCTATTAATATAAAGCCATTGATTAATTTGTCTGCTAACGATGTAAAATTATATATTGCCATCGTAGAAAAGGAAACTTACGATAATGTAAAGACAAATGGTGAAACGAAATTTGAGCAAGTAGTAAAAAAGATGATTCCTTCAGAAACGGGAATCTTTCTAAATACAATTTCTGCTACAGCTATTAATTCTGGAGTTACTACCAAATTTGATACTTCATTTACATTCCAAGGTTCATACAGACTTTCTACGAATGGACAAGCTGCAAATAGAATTAATCATGCTATAGAGCATTCAGTGGAAAACTTTGATAATTTATATGTGGTGGCATGGGTACAGCGTGCAAATAAAACGGTATTACAATCAGTTACGCTTCTTAAGGCTGGATCTGGAGGAGGATCAACTGCTGGCTTGACAGACTCTGCATATAAATCAGTTGATTCTACAGCAACTGCTGCAACTAGCACCGAGATTTCAAAAACAAGAAAATTGTTAAATGGAACTGAATATTCATGGAAATTAGTGGATTCTTTATTACCATCTAAATGGGATATAGAATCAGTGTGTGATAATATAGATTGTTATTTTATGCCAATTACAGGAGTGAAGAAGTTTACAGGAAAAACTGATTCCTCTCAAAACTATATTAAAGTTTCAATAAACCACAAGAAAAGTTTGGGATATGGATGGGCAAAAGTGTTGTTATATAATGCAAATGATAGCGCAGCATCAGCTATAACCACTAAATTTTCTCTTTTAGTTAAAAAAGGAACAGGTGGAACTGGCTCTGTATCAAGGGTAGAAGATGCCAAAGATTTCTATTTCTCAGAAAATAATTTGTATTTCAAAGGTGATATTCTACCTGTTAAGTTTAATGTTGTTTCTTTAGATGGAAAAGAAGTTTATAGTCAGCGAGTATCTTCTAGTGTAGAGAATATTGCTAAGGTGATTCCTCATGGTATTTATTTAATTGAGGTAGAATTCAAGAATGGTATTTCTCAAGTCTTGAAAGTTAATTTCTAAAAATTATAATTTTCATAAAAAAGCCCTCTTGAAGAGGGCTTTTTTTTTACATGAGTTTCTGTGAAAAGAGTAACAGCCTTTATTATTTTTTTTAGTTTAATTCTATTTTTAGTTAACTGTACTAAAATAGACAATAATGAGTTAGTGCCAAATTTGCCAAGCATTTCATATGATTACGGCTGGCAAAGTTTACCAAGTCATATAAAAATTTATATTGATAGGAGAACAGGCAATTTTTCTGATTCTAATCCTATAACAAACGATGGTGCTACTTTAGGGCGTGTTTTATTTTATGATAGATCATTATCACTAAATAATACCATATCCTGCGCCTCGTGTCATAAGCAAGAGATTGGATTCACAGACGAAAAGATTTTAAGTCTAGGTTTTTTGGGTGGTATGACAGGTAGAAATTCTATGAGTTTACTTAATATTGGATTTCAGTTTAATGGGAAAATGTTTTGGGATGAGAGAGCAAATTCTCTTGAGGAGCAGGTATTAATGCCGATACACGACAAGGTAGAAATGGGCATGGATCTTAAAGATTTAGTTCTGAAGCTTAAAGCTATTTCATATTACAAGCCTTTGTTTATTAAAGCTTTTGGTACATCAGAAATTACGGAAGATAGGATTGCTAAAGCCCTATCCCAATTCGTTCGAAGTATTATAACTTATAGATCCAAGTACGATAAATTTATAATGGGACAAAGTCAGCTCACAGCGCTAGAGTTAACAGGTAAGCAAATATTTGAAGGGCGAATGCCAGGAGGAAAGCTAGTAGCACATGATAAAACATGTATTTTCTGCCATAGTACAGAATTGCAATTATCTACGCATGGCAAGGCGGATGGAGACCCTATAAATCCTAATGATAAGGGAATAGGAGCGCATACGGGCTTGTTAGAAGATATAGGTAGATTTAAATCCCCAACCTTGCGAAACGTGTCCCAATCTGCGCCATATCTGCACAACGGAAGTGTTCCTACAATAGATTCACTTCTGGTGTTTCATGCGAATGTGAATTCAGATTTCACCTTTTCACAAGGGCAATACATAGCTGCTTTAAAAGCTTTTCTGGAGACACTTACTGATCACGAAATCACAAAAGACGAGAAATTTAGCAATCCTTTTAGATAAATGTTAATGAGGCTATTTTTTTTTTGTTTAAAATTTTGGATATTTATCTTTGTAATGCAAAAAAATAGCAGTAGCCAAAACCGATATGATTAAGTGGTATGTAGCACTTTTTGTCTTATTAGCAATTATGATTATTGGACTTTATTTTAAGTAGGCTTTGAAGATTAACTTTTCAAAATCTTAGGTCTTATTATCCCATTTTCAAATTATAGTATCAAGCCATCATCACATCATCTCATCAAATAATGCACCGTATCCTCGCCCTTTTGGGTTATAAGTACAGCTTTGTTTTTGCGTTGTTTTTCAAGGATATCTTCTGTGTAGTGGCGAATGGTGAGCAGTTTTAAGTGATTCTCCATCTTGATTTCAAAATCTTCCTTTAAATCTTCTACAATGAGTTCATTCTTCCCAAGTTTCTCATCCGTTAACACTAAAAATTCTATGGAAGAGTTTTGCATAAGGTTGATTCGCAAACTGTATTTACCAAAGGTGGCTATAATTTTTCCCAGATTGGATTCGTTTAGAAAAGAGAAATCTCGAACAGAAAAGGAATATAATACCTGATTTTCTTTTAGCACAATGACCGGCTGATAGTGGATATTTTCAAAATTTCCTATCTCTGTTCCCTTGGCTTCCTTATGAATAAAAGATTTGACCTTAAGAATACAATTAGAGTTCTGAATAGGTTTTATGGTCTTAGGATGGATAATTTGCGCTCCGTAGAAGGTCATCTCTATGGCTTCCTTATAACTTAATTTATTGATGATTGTGGCCTCTGCAAATTTCTTTGGATCTGCCGTATAGACTCCATCGACATCTTTCCATATGGTCATTTCTTTCGTATTGGTGCACTTGGCTAGAATAGCGGCTGTATAATCCGAGCCTTCACGTCCTAGAGTGGTGTATAGCATTTCTGAATTAGCTCCGATAAATCCTTGAGTGATGAGTACCTGACTGGAATGATTTTTTAATTCAGCATCGACCGCTTCTTGAGTTTCGTGCCATAGAATATTAGCATCGGTATAATTATTGTCTGTTTTGATGAGGTAGCGCGCATTGACAAAGTCTATGGAAACTTTCTGAGATAATATATAATGATAAACCACCGTAGTCGAAAGTAACTCGCCTTTACTCACTATTTGGTCATAGATATAATTGAAATTATTAGACTCATTGGCTACAATAAAACCTAATGTTTTCGTTTCAATATCGGCGAGTTCCTTGTAAACAATAGACTCCTCACTCATCTTTAGTTCTCGACAAATCACACGATGCTCTTCGATGAGCTCTTTCAATAATGTCTTTGCATCCTCTGATTGTTCAAAAACTTTTTTTGCAATAATTTCTAACTTATTGGTGGTTTTGCCGATAGCGGATACCACCATGAGAATAGGATTTTTTTCTTCCACATAAGATTGAATAATGGAAGTGACATTTTGAATAGCGGAAGCATCTTTTACCGAGGCTCCTCCGAATTTAAATACACGCATGAATGTAATTTTGAATTTTGAATGTTTAATTTTGAATAAACGTATGTTAAGATAAAGATTGGGTTAGTTCGTAATCCTGGTAGATTAAATATTTAGAATTAAGAATTTAAAATTAAAAATTAGTTCTAATTTTCGACATTAAGAACATATCCGTCAATACAAACGCAGTCAATGCATCCACGATAGGCACGGCGCGGGGCAATACACAAGGATCATGGCGGCCTTTTCCTTCTAATTCTACGACTTCATTTTTATCATTGATGGTGGATTGCGTTTGCATGATGGTAGAAGTGGGTTTGAAGGCTAAACGAAAAACTAAATCCATACCATTGCTGATGCCACCTTGAATACCGCCACTGTGATTTGTTTTTGTTGTTCTATCTTGCTGCCAGCTATCATTGTGCTCACTGCCACGCATTCGAGTACCATCAAAGCCACTCCCAATCTCAAATCCCTTACAAGCATTGATGGTGAGCATGGCTTTGGCTAGTTCAGCTTCCAATTTATGAAATATAGGTTCGCCCAAACCTATAGGCATATTTTTCACCACACAAGTAATGATACCTCCTACAGAATCACCTTCCATTTTAGCTTTTTCTATGGCAGCTATCATCTCTTTCGCTTTATCAGCATCAGGACAGCGGATATGGTTCGAATCTATTTGACTTAAATCTGTTGAGTTTTCATCATAGTGAAAATCTACATGTTCGACAGATGATACAAAACTGGAAATCTGAATATCAGGAATCAGTCGTTTGGCCAATGCCCCAGCGATAACCCAGTTGGTAGTTTCTCTAGCCGAAGCTCTTCCGCCGCCACGAACATCTCTTATTCCGTATTTCTCTTGGTATGTAAAATCCGCATGGGATGGACGATATACATGTTCTAAATGCGTATATTCTTCTGATTTTTGATTTGTATTTCTCACCATAAAGCCAATAGAGTGACCTGTCGATTTCCCTTCGTATATCCCTGAGAGAAACTCTACTTCATCATCTTCCTTTCGCGAAGTTGTCAGACTACTTTGGCCAGTTTTTCTTCTGGACAATTGTTTCTCGACTTCATCGAAATCTAAAACTACACCAGCTGGAAATCCATCTAATACTCCACCAATAGCCACACCATGACTTTCGCCAAAGGTGGTTAATCGGAGTATATTACCTAGAGAATTATACATAGGGCAAAATTACACGAAATATTCTAACTAAAAAATTTACCTAATGTCAAAAATTTAACTTATATTTGTGATACTAAAAGACTAAAACATGCGAAAACTCTACTATAGCGTTTTACTAACTATATTAGCTGGGAGTATGAGATCTCAGCAATCAATTGTCAAAGAATCTGTTTTAATCAAATTTACCCAAGACTATAAAGTAGGTTATAAGAATGAAAGAGGAGTAGTTATCGTGCCGAATAAATACACAGCAGGTAGCGATTTTGAGAATGGATTTGCTATAATACTTGCTGGCGATAAAAGAGGATATTTGGATAAATATGGCAATGAAGCCATTCCTCCCCAGTACCAAGATGCTTCACCTTTTTATTATGGATTAGCTTGTGTCAAAAAAGATGGACTTTACGGCTATATCAATCCTCAAAATGAATGGGTCATTAAAAATACCTTCCAAAATGCCTTTAGTTTTTATGAAGGTGTAGCTCGCGTGATGGTCAATAATAAATGGGGATTGATAAATCTGAAAGGTGAGTTTATTCTGCAATCAGAGTACGTGGATATAAAAGACTGTGCCTATGGCTTAATACTAGCTCGAAAAGATAAGCTCTATGGTTATCTGAAGTCAAATGGAAGCTGGGCTATACCCCCACAATATGAGCAAGCGATGTCATTTGTTTTCGATGGAACGGCTGAGGTAGTTTCACACGGAAAGACCTATCTCATTAATCAAAAAAATGAAATTTTAAGAGAGATCAATCACGCCGAAGAGCATGAAGAAGAAGAGAAAAAATATAAAGAAGGATTAAAATGAAACGACGATTTATCCTTGTCTTAAGTCTATTTATCTATAACCTCAGTTATGGACAGAATGGCGGTGTGTGGACATGGATACATGGGGATACCATAATGGGAACAAAAAATTATGGATTGAAAGGAGTTCCTTCTCCTTCAAACCTGCCACCAGGTAGATATCATCCAGCATTTTGGCAAGATTTAAATGGCAAGTTCTGGATTTTTAGTGGATCACCAGCACCTTCTGACATGTGGATGTATGACCCAATATCTAATATTTGGACCTGGATGAGTGGAGACTCTATCCAAACTAATGGAGTCTACGGAACCAAAGGAGTACCCTCGGTTAATAATTATCCCAAATGGAGAGGTTGGGGAGCCTCTTGTTGGACGGATAGTCTTGGTGATTTATGGATGTTTGCAGGGCATACTAGTAATGATTTATGGCGTTATCATATACCTACGAATGAATGGACTTGGGTGAGTGGGGATAATCCAAACGTAGGTTTAACAACCACTAGAAATCATGGAACCAAAGGGATACCTGCAGCTTCCAATTTCCCAGGAACACGTGCGGAATGCAAGTCTAACTGGGTGTTTAAAAATGAACTCATATTTTTTGGTGGAGGTGGAGCTTTAAATGATGTATGGTCATATGCTTTATCAACAAATTTATGGACATGGATTGGGGGTAATTCTACTACCTCAGCGCCTTCCTATGGAACAATGGGAGTATCTAGTCCTTCTAATAACCCGCCAAATGCATCATCTACCTATACGCGATGGAAATCTGGGACAAAACTTTATGTTTTCTCTTTTGGAGGAAAAAATGATGTATGGAGTTTTAATATGGCAAATAAAGAATGGACCTGGGAATTAGGTCAGTCAACTCCTTCAGGTGCAGGTGTAGCACCATCGAAAAATTGTTTATCAGGAGGCTTTTTTCCAAAAGCACGAGGAGAAAATCATACCGTGCAAACTACAGAATGTAATAGATCGTTTTGGACCTATGGTGGCGGAGATTGTGATTTATGGCTTTATAGATTAAACTATAATGACTGGTTGCGGGTGAGTAAAAATACGAATACCTCTTGTCGCCCTATATATGGTAATAAAGGAATTCCTAGTACTATTAATCATCCAGGAAACAAGATGGGATTTCCCATGTGGACAGATGAGAATAATAATTTATCATTGTTGTCCGAGATAAATTAAGCTGACCTTCCGAAAAAGGTCAGCTTTTTTAGTTTTGCAAGTTCCTACACTTTTAAAACCATGAACAAAAGTACAAATTATTTCGGACAGCACCTATTTTCTCAAATAGCAAA
>JAJTHM010000012.1 GCA_021297855.1 Sphingobacteriales bacterium
AAACTCTTTATATTTTTCTCGGTATGTTGGTGAATGTAAAACAGCGTAAATGTAATCTAGTATGTCTATTGGGGCGAATGTGTCTTTGGTTGTTTCTTTTTCGTTGGTAAAAGTTAATCCTAATTTATCTGCTATTTGCTGGACTATTTCAATATTGAGATTAGGTCTACGCTCATTGGATTGAAAAGCATCGTTTGTCGAACTATCAGGATAAAGGTAAAGGGGATATACATAACCCCTTTCTCTTGATTTATTAGAAACAAATGAGTCATCAACAATTTTATTAGTTATAAAAATATGAGAATAGCTATCTGAAACAATTTGACGACATAAGTCTATCCCTATATTTTCACCTTTTAAAAAGTGCTGCATAACATCAACCCTCCAGCGCCAAAGCAATTTATTGTCAAAATAGGTATATCTATCATCAAAAAGTCTATATGAAATTTTTGCAAATTTTGATTCTTCGATTTTTATAGACGATTTATTATTCAAAATCCATTCAGCATAATTTTTACCTAACCCGAATTCTTTATTGAGAAAATCCTCGCTCATTTCTTTCGAAATAAATGAATTTAACCTCTCTTTCAAAATAGACAATTTTTCTTCTACAATAAAGCTATCCCCCATTGTAACTATTCCAGTTACATTTTTTGGAAATAAAGCATCAACTCTAAATCCTTTATCATATTCATCAAATCCCTCATTGTTTTTAGGTATGAAAAATAAAAATGGCTGCTCTGGTTTTAATTCTTGAAATACAATATCTTTCAACGATTTTTCAGAAAGAAAATTATATTTTAAATCTCGTTTTCCAAAAATATCATAATGAAAAACTTTCCCTAACTCATTTGTTTTTTTCTTACCCGATTTAATAAAGATATTTATCGATACACCTTGCATAATGTCAAACACATTCACATCTGCACTTCCATCAGGAGCGGTCTCTTTTTTCTTACTATTTCCATGAAGGTCTATGGTGTATATTTTATCAAATGTTTTAAGCAAATGCCACCGCATACCTCTAAAGGTTAAATTATCCAAAAATCCATGAGGATTGATAAATGCTAAAACACCACTTCCATTCTTTTCTATAAAATGCTGTCCATACCGAATAAATTTAACATAATCATCATTGAGCCAATGTTTTCTTTCATTAAAATGAACGCCATCTACATATTTATAATCATCTATCAGCTTACTTATCCATTGTCCATTATTTGAAGATATACCACTGTAAGGCGGATTTCCTATCACACACATCACAGGCGTATCTCGTTTGATTTGATTGGCTTCATTAGCTTCTGTGCTGAGCCAGTTGGCGAAGAGAGTTCCTGTATCGGGGTGACTTTCTTCTAAACTATTCGTAAGAAAAACTCTAATTCGTTGATTGGTACTTGGCTTAAACCCTGTCTCCGTCAGCAATAAATCTAACTGCAAGTGCGCCATAGCATAGCTCGCCATCAATAGCTCAAATCCATTCAAGCGAGGAATTAAATGCTGTTCTACATAGTTTGTCCAGATCCCTTGTTGTCCTTCAAATCTCTTATGGATATGCCGTATGACTTCTGCTAAAAAAGTGCCTGTACCTGTGGCAGGGTCTAATATTTGGACTTTATGAACTTCCTGTTCTATTGGGTTATTGGTTCCTTGTGCTTGGACTTTGATAGTCGTCTTGCTCGTTTCAGCCAAGCCTTGAGGTAAATTAAATTCAGATTTGAGAATGTCATCTACTGCGCGCACGATAAAATTCACTACTGGAGCAGGCGTGTACCATACGCCACGAGCCTTTCTTAGTTTAGGGTCGTATTCGCTTAGGAAATCTTCGTAGAAGTGAATGATAGGATTTTCCATCTTAGTTTGCTTTCCGTAGTTTTTAAGCAATTCCTCCACATTACAGGCTAGAAATAATTCTACCAGACTCTCTACTATCCATACAATTCTATCATCCAAGTCCAGCCCTGCTATGTATCCAAAGAGTTTTTTAAGAAAAGGGTTTGATTTAGGTATGAGTTCATAAGCTTCTTGTCGGCTAAATGTAGGCAAGGTAGGATCGTGCAATCGAGCACAGAACATACCATAGACAATCGTCTGCGCATAGACATCGGCAAATCCTTGAGGCGTAATATCATGTATCAGAATATCCTTAAATGCCTTCATTTGGTCTTTAAGGGTGCTATTCTCATGATTTATTTCATCCGAAACAAGAGCCCTACCTATGACATCAGATAGCAGACGAGCCTTTCCAGCCATCATCTCTGCTAGTTGCTTAGAACTCTTAATCGTTTGACTAATATGCACACAGAAGTCCTTAATCAGGTTTTCAAAGGCTATGAAATTTTCTGCTCTGGCTAAAACGCCTTTATCAGTTAGTTCTCCTATAGAAATACTTGTCACAAACTTTCCTTCTCGGTATAAATGAAAATCGAGATAATCTGTAAAAATAAGATTAGGAAGAGAAGCTTTGTAACGGTCGAATTGTTCTTTATTGCCCGTTTTCTTTTCCCCTTTCAAATCCTTATCCCCTATGTCTTTAGCCTCGATAAAACCTACAGGAATATCCCCACGAGTCAAAATATAATCAGGAGCTCCGCAAGATTGTCTTTTAGGTTCATTAGTGGCTCTTATGTCAGGAACTATGCTTTCTATTAACTGCTCTAGCAAACCTCGAAATGTATGTTCCGTAGCATTGCCGAGTTTGAATTTTTGGTTTATGTTTTCGAGGTAGCTCTGAATAGTCATTTGTAAAAGAGGTCTTTTAGTGTCGTAAAGATACAAAAATTTGCAGTTTATGCTATACGATTCACAGTCTTCCGAAATTTAGGATTTTCTAAAAGTCAAATAACTAAGACTTCAAAACACTGTTTTTCCCTTACCTTTGTCCTAAAATAATTGCAAAAATGCTAGACAATTTCAAAAAATTTCTCAACGAAGAACAAGACCCAGCTGCCGTGGAAAAGGTAACGGACAAACTCAAAGGGATTATTATGAATGGTGAGTCTCTAGAGTATATTGCTGTACAGAAAAAACCCGCAGTGAATATTTCTCCAGATTGTGTAGCGCTAACCAATAAGCGGATTATCTTTTGTCGTCCGAAGAATCTTGGTTTCTCCATGGACTTTTCAGACTATGTATGGAAAGATGTCATTGACTGTAAGCTGAAAGAAGAACTACTAGGCGCCATATTTTCTATCAATACCACCAAAGGAAGCGATAGCCTCGATTATCTGCCAAAAGCCCAAGCACGAAGACTTTATGCCCTCGCCCAGGAGCAGGAAGAGACTCAGCGAGAACTTCGCAGACAGATGGAGCTTGAAGAAAAACGAGCGGCTTCGGGAAGTATTCAAGTAAATTCTAATCCTACAGTCACTTCACCAGAACCAGTATCGCCGGCGATTATTACACCAGAGCCTATAATTGAGCCTTTAGCAACTATTGTAGAGGAAAAGAAAGAAGATGATATCACTGCGGCTTTGCAGAAACTAAAATCTCTTTTCGAAAATCAACTTATCTCTCGAGAAGAATACGATGCTAAAAAAGCAGAAGTATTGAGTAGAATTTAGTATTGAGTAGGCTTATCAAACATACGATTTAATGCCTTCTCGAAAAAGGGCAAAAACCAAACAAAGATCAGTACGCCACCTATATTGAATAGCATATGGGAATTGGCAACGGCTCGTTCGATACTGACTCCCACGCTTAGTTGCTTGACCAAGTTTAGAAATGGACCAAAAAGAAGCAATCCTGTGATAATAGAGACTAGATTGAATGCTAAATGAAACATCCCTGTTTTGACAGCTTCACGATTACTTTTGATAGTAGCCAGAAGCGTATCACTGCACGTTCCTAGTTCTGCGCCTAACATGACGGCTATGCTGCCAGCCAAACTCAGCATACCCTTTTTTGCCAAGATGATTGTCATTCCCACGGTTGCAGAGGATGACTGTATCACTAGTGTGACTAACGCTCCGATCAAAGCGCCTATGTAAGGATTTTCTGTTTTCTGAAGCCACAGCATAAACTGAGGAGAATCACGCAAAGGCTCTACGGCTTTTTCCATGGTGAATAAGCCGAAAAATAAAACCCCAAAATATAAAATCACTTTGCCTGTATTATTTACTTTCTCAGACTTCGCTGCGAGCAATAGTATAAATCCAATAAGCAATAAAACAGGAGAGTATTTGCCTATATCCATAGCGATGATTTGGCTGCTAAATGTAGTGCCAATATTGGCTCCGAGTACGATGCCCATGGCCTGTCGAAAGGTCAATAATTTCGCATTGACAAAAACAATAGTAATGATAATCACGGCAGATGAAGAATCTAAAAGCATAGTGACAATCGTTCCTGTGAGCACGCTAAAAATGGTATTGGATGTGAATTTTAATATCCAAGCCTTGGCATTTTCGCCCATAGCGGCTTGAATCACTTCGGATAGACTATGAACTGCAAAAAGGAAAAGCACCAACCCAGCCAGGATAGCTAAGACTATTTCATACATGGACTCTTAAATTTTTATATTAAAATTCAAAACTAGACGGATTGCCTTTTGTCGAATATTAAGAAAAAGTAAAGTCTAATAAAAATAGGAGAATAAAAAAGTACTTACGATTTGACAGAATTTCACAGTGCAAAGGTCTATGAAATATTACGGGGGTGAGTTTAAGCTATTGTTGTGAAATTGTTATGTCGCCGGTTTAATTTAATATTGAATAAATTTCATTTTAAAAACATCGCATTTTTGTTATTGAATTTAGTTTTATTATTTTTGATAGACTAATTCAAAGAATTCATAAGTTCCTTTAATATTTCTTTTTACATTATAAATATGCAATTAATAAAAACGAGTTATCATCTCATTTCAACAGGACTTTTCATATTTGCTATTATTCTTGCTCACATTTTTTCGGTTAATCCTTATGACTGGACTAGGAATACGATAAGTGATCTTGGCGCTCAGGCTTATGATAAAAAACTAATCATGCAGCTGGGTTTTTTGGCATTTGGACTCATTTTGGTTTTTGGAATTTTACTCCAGGGTTTATCTTGGAGAACGTTACCTATTCTCATCTACGGATTATGTATAGCACTTACTGGTGTTTTCTGCACTAAACCTTTCTTTCCTACTGAGCATTATTCAGAGCTTGAATCAAGAATTCATTCTACCCTTGCTCAGCTGGCTGGTGTAGTATTTACCTTAGGGATTTTGATACATATATTCTATGCATCTAATAAAACAGAAAAATGGCTGCACGTTCTTTTTTTTACTTTGGTTATTTCATTATCTGCTTTCTTTGGACTCTTTAAAACCTATCAGGGTATTCTCCAAAGATTATTATATCTGACTAGTTTTTTTTGGTTGGTGAAATTTTATAGACCATAATGTTTCATTGCTTTTTAGGTTTCATAAAAAAAACCTCGACAATAAATGCCGAGGTCTCGAGAAAATAAAAAAGAAAATGCTATTTCACAATTTTTTGAGTGTAGATGTTCCCTTGATTATCTGTTAGATTTAAGTGATAAATTCCATCCACTAGTTTGGATACATCTATTTTATTATCTACTACCTTACCTTGAATGATTTTCATTCCTAGTTGGTTGAATAATTCGAAGTCGGTCATTATACCTCCATTTTCTATGTAGAGTGTCGTCTGGACAGGCATAGGATAGAGTGCTAATTTATCTAGGGCGGCAGTCTGAATAGATACTGGTGGAGGTGTTACAGCTTTACACACGATTATTTTGATATTATCGCTCGCACTGTTCTTACAACCTTTTGCATCCGTTACTTCGTAAACTATGGTGTAGTTACCTATACCGCTATTTTTAGGAGAAAAAGCAGAGATGACGCTATTGTTTAATTTAAAACTACCACCCGCTGGCAATGCTCCTGAGAAATTTAAGTTGACAATCGTATCGCATATACTATCTATTGGTAAACTAAAAATCACAGTTGGCAATGGATTTACCACTACATTGATTGCATTTGAAGTTAAAGAGCAACTAGGGTTCACCGTGCTAACTATGGCATTATAGTTCCCTGAATTTTTAGCAACAAAACTAGAATCTGCAGAACCAGTTGTCGTATTATCTTTAAACCATTGATAAGTAACATTTGATTGCGACGCTGCTTTGAGTCGTACGCTATCTCCTTGGCAGAATTCAGTATTACCCGCTGCTGTAATCGTTTTATTGAGATTCGTAAAGCAAGTTTTTAATTTATAAATAGAAAGCGTAGAAGAAACTTCATTTGCCAATATCACCCAATCTTGTCCATCTGGTGATTCCGCAGCAGGAATATGGATGATACCTTCAGCGCCATTATCCCCGGCATAAGTTGCTGTATTTCTCGTGTTTTTATAATCTTGGAAAACCGGTGAAGCTGGATTGGTTACATCGTATACCATACATCCACCAATTCGTTCTAGCGCTATAAAAGCATAAGTATTGTTTCCGATTTTAGCCGTAGCCACTCCTTCTGGTTCTGGTCCTTTGTCATCGCTTCGGTTCTTTCTTGTATTATTTGCATTACTCGCATTGAATATAGCAGCGAGGGTTGGGTGCTTCGCTATCAACCATTCCATATCAGAACCTCCGTCCCAGACTAGAGCTCCAGTGGTGGAATTGAAAATAGAAACGGAACGCGAACCGAAGGTATGTATTTCGTCAAAATCACCATCGTTATCTGTATCTCCAGAGGCAGTGGTTATATTTAATCTACCTATGTTGGCTTTCAATTCTTGGCGATTTGGAAATCTAACACTATCTAGAATGTAAGTCGCATCACTTATTCGTTTTATTTCACTATATGCATTATATTCTCTTGCATCGCCCTCATTCGCCGTAATGATATAGTTCTGTCCACCTACATTGAAATTGGCTATAGCATCTGGCATATAAACACCTTTCACTGGCCATTGGGCTATATGAATATCACTACCTTGATCACTCGCATCTAAAGCACCTGCTCCTGTAGCAAAATCTTTTGTGCCAAGAGCTCGTATCTCTATAATTTGTTTTGAAATTAAGTTCACGATAACTATGGCGTTGTTTTCCTGACAAGCTACTTGGGCTAAAGAATCTCCAGGCAATACGGTCACATATTCGGGCTCCATATTGTTAGAAACCGTTGCGCTCGGTCCAAAAATTCTTATACCACTGGCTCTCAGAGTAGCTAGCTGACTATCAAAGCTAGTAAAATCCAATGTGGATACATTGCTATTGGTCACTGCACTGATACCTCCTGAAATATCAACAATGGATACAGTACCATTCGGGTCAGCTGTATAGGTAGTATTCGGTTCGCCTTCATTGGCAGTCAATACCTGCGTTCCTGCGTGATTGAATGTAATCATATCGGGCATAGCGCCTACATCAACTGAAGAGACGAAGGTTCCAGCCGTATCCATAAAGACCACTTTCCCATTTGCTTGTGGATTCGTGTTCTCAATAGCTAAAGCTATTTTACCATCCTTAGCTGCTACCGAGTTGATATTTCCATAAGTAGATAAGCTGATAGATCGAATCAAGCTTGGAGAAGAGGGATTGGTAAAGTTGACTATGTCTAATTTATTACCAATAGAATTCGCGATAAACAATCTTTTGGAGAGTTGGTCATAGGCTACAATTTCAGCGGAGTTAGAGCCAGTAGCGCCATTGCTAAATGAAGTCATATGCTCGAGTTCTACATATTTCTGTGCAGTGAGGGCTTGCTTGTCTTCATCTTGTATAAATACAGTATGATGATTGTTTAATGAATCTGCCAGTTTAGCATTGACTAGATTTTTCATTTTCACAACAAAATATTCTGAGAATTCAGAAGTATTATCATTTGTGATTTGGAAAGTCAAAGTATCATTTCCATTTTGCGCACTATCCCACTGAAACATCATACTAGCTGGTGGCGTATAATCTGTTCCATTTGTCGCTGTAGCTAATGAAAGAATTTCAAGTTGTGCACTTGCTGCTTGGTTATTCGCACCGTTGAGTTGAGCTATGATTTTGACTTCACTCGTCGTTTCATTGACTGTTGTTCGTGTGCCGACAAATGAAATCAATCCGTTAGGTATAATAACTATAGGTGGCGGGTAAATTCCAGAACTAGCGCGAATGACGCCTACAGTTGGCTGAGGAGTTATTGTATTGAGCGGTATATTCCAGTTCGTTCCTATATTATTATCATTGGTAGCGGCATTCAATTCAAAAGAGTAGGCATATACTCCTGATAGCGCTCCTGGCCAGCCATTATTTCCTACGAAATAGTTGACAGAATCCACGATTTGATTCAAGGAATTTCTAATTACTAAAATATCATCGCTAGAACCTAACCCTGCGGTTAATGCATGTGCGGTATCTATTTTTAAATGAAGTTTGGCAGTAGAAGGAGCTGTAGAGAACATTCTCACTCTACCTGGGTGTAATGTGTCCACTGGAAAATTTCCACCTGTACCATTAGTCCATCTCAATCCTCCTAGGTTCACAATAGTAGAACCAGCATTATAGACTTCGATAGATTCTACATCGTTCGGTGAATGGATAATTTCGGTAATTACGAGATTAGGCATCGACTGATTCCAAATCAAACTCATCGTATTGGATACATTGGAAACATTGGAGAAGTTCTTGACATTATTGACCGTCAAAGTATATGGTAGTCCATCGGAAAGAGCCGAATGGAAAATCAATGCGGTATCACCACCAGCATTGAGTTGAATCGAATCAATCGTCAAGGTTGGAGCTAACACATAATTCCCAACGGTCTTAGCAGAAGCCGAAGTGACCATTTGATTAAATCTGACCCAGGTTCTATTATTAGCTGTTTGTCTAAAAGCGGTTATTTGCGGAGCTGGATTGACTGGCGGTGGGGGATAAATGCCTGGTGTAGCTAAGATAGTGCCGCTCGAAGAAGCTATAATATTGTTTGGCACTTTCCAGTTGACACCATCATTGTTATCCTTATTTGCAGAATCTAGCTCAAATGAATAAGCATGAACACCAGTCGGAGCAGCAGGCCAGTTATTCGTTCCTACGAAATAGTTGACTGTATCTACAATTTGATTCAAGGTATTTCGTATGACCAATTGATCATTGGTAGAACCAAGACCTGCCCCAAGAAGATAGAATGTTTTACCATTCAGTTTTGTGGAAGCTTTAGTAGTTGCTGTAGAAAACAAAATGGTGGAGTCTTTGGCAAGCATCAGATTAGGAAAATTTCCAGAAGTGCCATCTGTCCATCGAAAGCCATTAAGATTAATCGCTGCTGTATCTGCATTGTAGACTTCTATAAATTCCATATCATTAGGTGAGTGGGCCACTTCTGTGATCACTAATTTCGGTAGGGAGCCATTATGTAAGATGGTAAATGTAGCGGTATCCATCGTATTTCCGCTAGAGTCTTTAAGCCTAAAAACTTTTACGGTATAGTTTTGTCCATTCACCAAACTAGCATGGGTAAGGAAAACTGTATCTTTGCTGGCACTTAGACTAGCAGCAGAAACTGTCAATGCAGGTGTAAATGAATAATTAGCTGTTACACTCACTTGCGTATCGCGCATTTTCTCATTGAACTTGATATAGGATTGTGTACCAGAGTTCACTCGCATCAGCTGTGCAATAGGTTTGGTTGTATCAGATCCTGCACTAGTACCTTTTACGGTAAACATATCGAGTCTCCATGAGCCTGTCGTAGCGTATGAACTGGTACTGGTCGCTGCTACATAATTGCCTGTTGTAGGACTAAATGCCGATACGATTCTAAATGCAGCATGAGAATCATTATTGAGAGCCGTGATACTGGTGAAATTATAGATTCTATTATTCGTCCATATATCGCCAGCCGTGGTGCTGTCGGTAGCGAAATCAACCCATACAGGGGATCCGACTGTTACATTGGTTGTGTATTGCACCGTAAAAAATCGAGACCCTGTATTACTATGTCTTAGGTCGAAATTGATTTGAATATTTTGATAACCCGCAGTCGAAACAGCAAATTGATAACCCGCAGTCTTGTTGCCTGCTCCCGAAGCGGGGAAGGTCGTCAAACCATAGCCTGTATTGTCAGTGGTTGCTGGATCAGAAGAGCCTCCATTGGAAGTCCCTGAAGCAAAGCTTGATACTACTCCACCTATCACAGAACTAGTGCCACTTCCTGTGCTAGGAGTCGAGCTACCAGTGCTGGTAGAGGCATCTGCTGGATTAGAATTGAAGTTCCATTGAGTGATCGTGGTCTGGGCTTGAATAGCCGTAAAACCGAACAGTAGGGTGAATACTGCTAAATTAAGTCTAGTTTTTATCATTTGAGTGAATTTTAAAAATGCGAAATTAACCGCTCCAAACGGAGCCTGCGTTAAGCTAATATTAACCTATGATTACTAAATTGTAAAGCCAAAGTTATTTGGGGGTTATAGCGTTTTAGAATAGTTTATACTTTAACTAAACCGGACTTGATTAAATTTGCTCAAAACAATTTTATGGACGATCAAAATCAACAACAAATAGAAATAGATATATCGCAAGATATGGCCTATGGGGTGTATTCTAATTTAGCTATTATTTCACATTCCCCTACAGAGTTTGTGACAGACTTTATACAATTGACACCTAATACTCCCAAAGCCTTCGTGCGCTCAAGAGTCATTATTGCCCCTGAAAACGCCAAACGTTTTCTCCGAGCTTTACAAGATAATGTGAAGCGATATGAAGACAGCTTCGGAAGAATCAAGGATAGCGATACCCCACCTGTATATCCGAATACATTCCAAGGCGGTGGACCCCCTACTTCTGTATAATATAAATTTAAATGCTAAGTTTTAAGTGTTGAGTAAATTTTTAAAATGACTTAAAACTTAGAACTCACAACTTTAAAACTGACAAATTGGTTCATCCTTCACTTTTATGGGCTCTTCTACTTCTGGCTATTCCAGTCATAGTTCACCTATTCAATTTGAGGAAGTATAAAAAAGAGTATTTTTCCAATACAAGTTTATTAAAGACCATACTCAGTGAAACTCAGAAAACGTCTAAGCTAAAAAAGCGTTTGCTGCTAGCTTCTCGATTACTAGCTATGTTTTTTATTATCATGGCTTTTGTGCAGCCCTTATTTAATGCCAAGCAAGCTGGGACAGGAAGTGGACAGCCTATCGTAAGTATTTATATAGATAATTCTTTTAGTATGGAATCTCCAGCAGGTCAGCTGAAAGCGCTCGATGATGCTAAACAAAAAGCGGTGGAAATTATAAAGTCTACTGAAAATCAAGGTCTATATCAGATTTTATCGAATGATTTCAATGGGAATCAATTGCAACTATTGCCTTATGCTGAGGCTAGAGAGGCTATACGAACTATAGAAATTAGTTCGAACAGAAAAACAGCCAATGAAATCTGGGAAAAGCAAATCAAAACAACCAGTTCGAATCATTCTGAAAGAAAGGTTTTTTATTGGTTGAGCGATTTTCAGAAAAACCAGTACAATAAATTAAATCATATCACAGATTATCCTCTGACCTGTATCCCTATCATACACAATGAAAAGCGAAATATTTACATTGACACCGCATTTATTTATTCACCAGCCATAAAAGCAAATCAGGATATTAAAATTATCTATCGCATTCGAAAATCTGCTGACGATAAATCTGATAAATCGCTCGTGACATTGACGGTAAATGACGCAGTCAAATCAAGAAATGAAGTGGTATGGAAGGATAAAACCACCATCACAGACACCTTAATAGTAAAGTTAGTTTCCCAAGATTGGCAATTCTTAAAATTGAATATCTCAGACCCATCTGTCTCGTTTGACAATGAATACTTTTTTTCATTTTATTTGACCCCTAAGCCTTATATCACCTTGGTGAGTAATGGTGCAGATCAGAAGTTTATCACGAATTCGCTCAAAGCAGATGACAATTTTGATGTGCACGGCTTTGGTAGTCTCGATTTGTCGGCAGAAGAGGTTAAAAATTCGAATCTCATCGTTTTAAATCAGCCGAGTCAGTGGAATAATTCAGAAAAGGTCAATGAGTGGCTAAAGGCGAATAAACATGTAGCTATTTTCTTACCAGCCGATGCTAATTTACCTGCTTATAATCAAGGGTTGACTGCTATTGGAGTACAATCGCTGGCTGAGTGGAGCCCAACCTCAGTGCGCATGAAACAGTTCAATCTTCAAGACCCTACGTTGCAGAATATTTTCACCCAAATAGATAAACTCAGCGATTTGCCCAGTTTCTCTTCCTATTATATATTGAGTGGATATTCTCCTCGGGCGAAGGAGGTTTTAATTTCTTTCGATAATGGCGCTCCCTTTCTCATTAAATATAGTCGCTTAGGCGAAGGGAGTATTTATCTTTTCACTGCAAATATTTCTTCCTCTAAGTCTGATTTTGTTTTTAGCTCCATTTTTGCACCATTAATGTACAAACTGGGCTCTGCAGCGGCAAGTTTTCAATTGAATTCTTACTTTATCGGATCCGACAATAGTATTTCCATTCCGGTGGAATCGAATTCGAAAGACAATGTTTTCAAGATTACTGGAAAGGATGTGAACGTCATACCTCCGCAGCGAAAAATTGGCAATACCCTCCAATGTCAATTGCATGAGTCAATAATGGAAAGTGGGTTTTATAGCGTTGAAAATTCAGATGGAGTGAAAATATATCAACTAGCACTCAATCATAAGAGAGGAGAGAGTGAAATGGAGTTTATGGATGCAGGGGAGATTGCGAATGCCCTTGGATATAAGAATCTGGAGATCGATAGTGGCAATTCAAGTTATTTGAAAAGCTTAAAAGCTATTAGCGGCGTGAATCTTTGGAAGTTATGGGTTATATTAGCATTATTATTTTTATTGTCTGAAATGGCCATTATCCTTTTTTGGGATAAATTTTACAGCCAATATCTGCAGTCTAAATCCAGCTAAAGTATCTATTGTTGAAAGTCCTGTTATACATAGCATCTCGATATTTGTTTTTCAAAAATAAAAAACAAGCGATTAATGTATTAAGTCTGATTACTATGCTTGCCATGGCATGTGGAGCAGGAGCATTGATAATTATTCTGTCTACGTTTAATGGTTTCGAGAATCTATCTACAAGTCTGCAAGAGAGTTTCCAACCCGATCTTACTATAAGTTCTGGTAGGAATAAGCACTTTATAATCTCGCCTGAAATATGGAATACAGTAGCTACACATAAGAATGTCTCTGCTCTATCTATGGTCTACGAAGACAAGGTCTATATCAAATACAGAGATAAAGATATACTCGCTACGATGAAAGGGGTAGATGGTTTTTATTTTCGAACCAATGCAGTCCGAGATTATATGGTAGCTGGAGATACGATATTGGAAAATGAAAATTATAGTTTTGCTATTGTAGGAATGGGTTTGGCGCAGAAATTAGGTATAAATTTAAATAACCAATTCGAGCAGATAGAGGTTTTTAGTCCTAAGACTGGCTTAGGTGGGACTACAATGCTTGATAATTTTGAGCGCTCTTTTATCACACCTGGAGGAGTATTTAGCGTTTATCAAGAATATGATGACAAATACATTCTTGTACCACTTTCGTTTATATATTATCTAAAATCATTAGATGAGAATCATATTACGTCCTTAGAAATTAAGCTAAAAAATCCTTCAGAAAAATCAACACAGCGGGAGATTGAAACTATCTTAGGAAAAGGGTTTAATGTGAAAAATAAACTAGAACTCAATGCTACCTTTTATAAAATTTCTCAGATTGAAAAAATGATAACCTTTTTTATATTGGTTTTTGTATTGATTATATTGTCATTCAATTTTATAGGCTCACTTACCATGCATATTATGGAAAAGGAGGCTGATATTAGCATGCTCCACTATCTTGGATTAAAATCAAACGATATCTTCAAGTTATACATGATTTATGGTATACTCCAAGGAATGTTAGGAGGTTTGATTGGTTTAGCTTTAGGCCTTATTATTTGTATCGTGCAGTATTATTTTGGAATCATATCCTTACCCGGCTCAGGGACTTTTGTTATTCAAGCCTATCCAGTGATGATTTACTGGTCGGACTTAGCTTTCATTTTGATTATTTTATTTGCTGTATCTGCACTAGCCTCTGTTTTCCCTGCGTTGAAGGCGAAAAAAAGTCTTGGTTAATTATATCACTTATTAAGACTCATTGATTTATTAACCATATCAATAGGTATAAAACAAAAAAGACCACCTAAGGGTGGTCTTTTTATATAATGAAACTTAGTGCTTAAAATACATTAACTCGATTATCATCTATTTTGAATCTATTCAAGACAGCCTCAAATAATCCTCTAACCTCTTTGAAGCCTTGACCAAGTTGTGTCTTAGTTTGTAACTCTTCAGCTGGCCCCATTGTAGAAGGATTCGCTTTTGTCACCATAATTCTGTATACCCCTCCAGAACCTTTTATAGGTTTTGAAATTTGATTAGGTTGCATGCCTGAAGCCACTGTGACTACTGCTGGTTCTGGCATATTGCCCAGAGTAGATTTGCCATAAGAAAAATTCATTGAAGTATCTACTGTCACTTTATTTTTGGAGGCTACTTCTTCCAATGTTTTTCCGCTCATTTTCTCAGCAATCAGCTTAAAGGCTTTTTCGTTTTTCACTATAGGAGTTATGTCGTCCAAGACATCTTCCATTTCAATATCATCTCTAGACCTAGAGCCTAAGTGGCCGCAATAGACATAATTGTTCCCGACTTGCATCATACTAGAGACATCTCCACTTTTCCCATTAAATGCCCAGCGAATCACTTCTTTTGGATTTCCCTCAATACCCTCTAGCGTTTTACTCTCTTTATTTACATAAGTAGCTTTAAACTTAACATCTGGATTGGTTTTTGCTACTTTTTCTAATTGCTTAGCATTTTTACACTTTTGAATGTATTGCATAGCTTTACTCAAGGTAGCTTGTTGAGTTTCTGTAGAAGGTACATACGGCATAGAAATTTCTCCTAACTGCACAGCAGGAACTCTAGCGGGGAAGGTAAGTACTTTAACGATTTTCACAGCTCCTTCTCTCTCTGAGATGGTTTTAAAATGTCTTGTGGTGGCACCGTGCCAAAATATCTCAGGATTATTGCTTTTGTCTGCTCTGGCCAACCACACAGGTGGACTCTGACCTCTATCAGCGGAAAAATTTGCAGCAACTTGATCGAAATCCATATTGAGCGTATCCACCATTTTGAAGATACTATCAATCAATTTGTAACGCTGAACTTGAGCTTCTTGCGTCTTGACATCTTGAAAAGATATTATGATTGTTTTTACCAAAACTGAGTCAGCAATGTTCTTTTTTGAGAGAACTCTAAAGGCCTTGACATCATTCTTATCTATATAAGGACCAATTATGGTTCTAGGTGCCGCAGAAAACATTTCAGAAATTTTTGGGTGCTCGCCAAGTTGATCCGCAGTATAGAGCATCGTATTAAAGCCTCCATTGTCACCATAAGCTCTTAAAAAGGTTGTGTCATTTGTGGTCGTTCTCATCTCTTCGATTCTGGCATTGAATTTGGCGAAAATTTCTGCAGAGTCAGCGATTGAAGGCTTAACATCGAAAGATGCTAAAGCTAATTTTACAGTAGGTACTAAGGCAGTAAATTTATTCTTATTTTTTTCAAAATAATCTTCCAATTCACTATCTTCTACTTTTATTTTTTCAATATCTACTGTATTATAAGGAACAACTACATACTTTATGTCGCGACTTGTTCCAAATAATTTTATATCATAATCACTCTGCCATTTTGGTACATAGAGCGCATTATTGATTATCTGGTTGAATTTATTTACCTTTCTATTTTCCATTACCTCTTCTGCAAAAGCATTCCATTGCTTTTCTCGGGTTCCCGGTGGAGTGCCAGGCTCATCCTGTTTGATCGTTTTTAGGAAATTCTCAAATAGCATTGGGTCAAACTGTCCCATTTGATTCCTAAAAGCAGGTATCTGCTGGAAGGCTGGATCGATATTCTGGCCTCTTGTTATTTCTAGAATCTCTTTATCTGAAATAGCTAAACCTAAATCAGAAAGCATTTTTGTTAGGGTATTCTTTTTTATGAAATTGGAGAAAATTTGGTCTCTCAATTGGGTAGATTCTTCTTCTGTTAGATTTTGACCAGCTTTTTGAAGTTTCAATTCGGCTTCTTTTTTATCATACTCTTTCTTGTAATCATCATAAGATAAAGTCTCCCCATTTACTTTTCCTATATAATTGTCTCTAGCAGCAAGACTGCTAACACTCGGGCTAATATCCTGATATAGAAATGCGATAATACAGAAGGCAATAATCCCAAAAATGATATAGGCTCTTTTTTGAATCGTAGAAATTACTTTCATTTTGTCTAATTTGTTTTTATTTTAAATTGCAGAGTATCAATACTCTATTTTATTTTTAATAGTTATAGGCTATTAATTTTTACAAGAGCGCAAATATATAGGAAAAAAATTATTTGTTGATGATAAAGGCATAGCTGAGACGCTTCCTTTTTAAAATATTGATATTCTTTATTTTAGAAAATTGAGGGTTTGAATAAGGTCTATCTTCATTTGGTCAGATTGTATGGTTGGATATGTAAAGTCATCGATCTTTTTCACTGGCACGATCCCTCGAATAGCACTTGAAATAAATACTTCTTCTATGAGTTTTAAATCATCCCAATGCAATTTCTTCTCAATAATATTATATTTTGACATCAAATACCGACGAAATACTCCGTTGACTGCCCCTGAACTTAGAGGTGGCGTATAGAGTTTGTTATCTATGAAATAAAAAAAATTGGACAAGGAGGTTTCGACTATATCTCTTTTCTCATTCAAAATAATCGATTGAAAAGCTCCACTTTGATGGGCGAATTCTATAGAGTCTTGGTATAAATGATGGTTTTCATATTTCCATCTAGATAGGGTTTCTTGAGGCTTGGTATAGTGAGGATAAATAACAAGGGAGATGGATGGATAGTTTTGAAATGAATAGGGATGGGTTAACTGTGATTCAATCGTGTCAATATGAAGATTATCTTCGTGAATTTTGAATTTCAACCTAAATTTTCGTTCACTACTGTCGTGGATAGCCTCTCTCAGCCTAATATCCAGTTCATCCAATTTTATTGTAAATTCGATATGGAGAACGTGTGCAAGTTCAAGGATTCTTTCTAAATGAAGATTGAGGAAGGGAAATCGGTCGCCAATATACAATATAGACTCAAAGAAAACCATTGAATTAGTAGACATTTTCTTCTGTAAGCTGCTGTAATTTAACTAGGATAGCTAAATAGATAAAGAATAAAGAGCCATTTTTACTGGTTTCTATAATATCATTGAAGAACAAAATGACAATAAATATACCTATACTAGCTGCCAAGGCTGCGAGCAGAGGCCTCATATCACCAGACTGCTTGTTATGATAGGTTTTTTGAATGATGTAGAGCACAAATCCAAGGAAGACAATAAATAAGAATAATCCTACGAGACCCTGCTCACACAATAATAGCCAGAAATAGTTGTGACACGAAAGGTTCAGCGTATTATCGCTGACCCAAGTTTTGAAATACATGACAGAATAAGGCTTATAGGTATTGGGGAAATTATTTGGACCGTAGCCCGCTATAGGCCTTTCCTGATACATTCTGAATACACTAATCCACATATTGAGGCGCTCCATGCTCGAAGCATCTTTGCCGTAAAATGTAGAGATTAGGTGATCTTTAAACTCGTCGTGCATTACAGTGGTATTATAATCAGGGGCTAGTCTAAGATAAAAATAATCATCGGAGAAAACGAATAGAGCGCCTGTAACGACAAGAACTGCCAGAATGTACCCCAGAACTAATTTTCGTATCTTTAATAAAAAGACAAAGGCCAAACCTCCAATCAATGCTAGGTAACAAGCACGGGTATATGAAAAATAAATAGCAATAAGTAAAAATGGTATGCTGAGATTAAGCAAGGTTCTGGTTAAAGACCCTTTAGGATACCATTTTCTAGCGATATAAACGAAAGGAAGAAGCAGGGTCATTGTGGTCGCATAAATGACATGATTATCGTAAAATGGCAGGGAGTATTGATTAGTAAATTCAAAGCTAAATCCCCCCATTATTGTCCGCAGAAAACTAAACAAAGCTGTAATCAATACAGGAATATATATTATCCAAAAAATCTTTTTAATATCCGCTAGGGAGCGTATCATATAATAAGTAAAAATAAAGAAAGAGGTGATATACCAGACTTTGGCTGCCACATATTTCACCGATATAAGAATGTGAACGGCCTGTATGGTGGCAATAATAGACCATACCCACATAGCAAATAGCCCCCAAAATATCTTATGATTCCATAGATAGGTTAAAAACTTAGGTTTGTAAACCAACCACATTATCCAAAAGATGGCTGTGAGCCCAATACTTATAAATTCAGTAGGGAAGTCTGTAGATAATTTCTTATTAAAATCAAGAGTAATAGAAAAGGCGATACTGAGCAGAAGCAGCCAATACAAAAACCGATAGTGGTAGAGAACGATAAATAGAAATATGAAAAAAAAGGGTAGGGCTATAATCCAATACTTCTCTAGCTGAATCGCTGAGATTAGAAATAGAATAAATAGAAAGAGAAGACTATTAAGTATATTCTTCTCTTTAGTCGTTTTAAGATTTTGGATGAGTCCTGTCAATTCTTATAAGGATTTTCTAATATAAGAAACCTGATTGACCACCACTGTGCTCAATAAGGAGAAGAAGAATCCTCCTAAAATCGATAAAACCACAATGAGCCAGCGAACAGGTTTGGATTTTTTCTCTGCAGCCGCGGCTCTTTCCAAAATGGTGATAGAGGAAAATTTATCGTTATTGGACACTTTGTATTGGGTGAGGGCTTCACTCAACTGTTTGATTTCAGAAGTCAAATTATCTTTATTGACTGCATCGGAGGCATTCTCTAGCTCATTATTTTTATTCTTTAGCTCGGCATCTAGCATGCGAATAATTTTCGTTTTGCCTTCTGTCACTGGCTTAGTAGCTATTTCATCAATCTTTAATGCTATATCATTGACCATTTGAGCACATTTTTCTTTATCTGTATCGATTAGTGTTATCTCAATCGCATCCTTATCATTTTTCAAAGCATGATAATTATCTAAAAATTCCTCCTTTACTTTTGTGTAGAGGTATTTTTCGTCTTTTGCAAACTTATAGTGTGTTTTAAGGTCATATTTATTGATAATATAATCAATAACTTCAGAGGAGTTCGCTACCTGTAGGATTCGGCTGGCATCATACTTATTGCCAAAATAAGAGAACTCGGACTGTCCTTGTTGCTGACCAAATATAATATTTCTATCTGCCATAGTCATACTGATGGGGTAGAGGATGGTTCTTGACTTGAAATATTCTGGAAGTAGGAGAGAAACTGCTATGGAGGTTATGGCGCACAGGATGGTAAAATAAAAAATCTGCTTTTTATATTGATTCCAAATACGAACTAAGTCGATGAGTTGATAATCGTGTAAAGGTTTTAAATTGGTATCTTGCATGGGTTTTAGTTAAAATGAATAGAGAACGAATATAGCAGAATATTATTTTGATAACCTAAAATTTCTCACCAATGAATTAAAGGAGTTCAATCGATGGATCCCAAAAGAGATTTGTGAAATTTTGAATCCGATCCTCTATAATTTGAATACCTTCAGACTCCAAAAGTTCCTGCATCATTGTTTCTGATTCAAAATGGTGCTTGCCAGTTAGAATACCATTTCGATTGACTACCCTGTGCGCGGGTAGATTTGGATGAAACTTGTGGCTCTCATTCATGGCATAACCAACTAATCTAGAGCTGTTTGCAGCACCAATTAGCCTAGCTATGGCTCCATAAGTGGTCACCCTACCTAGAGGTATTTGAGCTACAGTATCATACACCCGTTGAAAAAAAACCGACTGGTTAAGTTTTTTATCTATACTTTTGAGGCTCTTTTTGATATTTTTATTTCTTTAAACCCCACAAAAATAACAAAATATGAAAAAAACTCTTGTTCTAAGTCTTATAAGTTTGCTTTCTGTTGCTCTTTGTGCACAGTCCAGTCTATATTATAACCCTAATGAACAAGCGGATAAAGATTGTGACAATTCATTGATTACCACGTTTTCTAGATATTTTACAAAGAAGGAAGAACCAAAGAAAGAGCCTGTGAAAAATACAAGCTTCACATCTATGGCATCAGATTTTTACTCCAACACGGTAGATAATGTAATTTCAGTGGGTAAAACTTTTTTGGGAATACCATACAGATGGGGAGGGACTACTGAAAATGGGTTTGATTGTAGTGGTTTTATAAGACATATATTCGATTGGTTCGGAGTCAGATTGCCGCGCACCTCTAGAGAAATGGCTCATGTGGGATCCTATGTCAGTAGAAATGAACTTCAGAAAGGTGACTTGATTTTTTTCTCTGGTAGAAATGTCAATAGTGGCGTAATAGGTCATATTGGTATTGTCGTAGAGGTGACAAGTGAGGCTGTTAAAATGATGCACTCTTCCTCCTCAAAAGGGGTTCATATAGAAGAACTTGATAAGAGTGAATATTTCAGCAAGCGATACATGACTGCGCGCAGACTGCCACTGAATGAAATGCAGTCTAATAAGAACTAATATATTACAGGCTTTCTTAGTTCATGTTTGATTTTGACTATTTAAAAGGGTCAAAGGCCTTGGCTTTGCTACTAGATCCTGATAAAACAGTTATTGACAGTTCATGGGTAAAAATTATCCAAGAAGCAAAACCAGATTTAATACTTATTGGAGGCAGCCAACCTTTTGCTTTTAGTTTATTAGATTCTATGGTTAATATCCTCAAGGAAAACTTGAGTGTACCCATCATAGGATTTCCAGGAGCCGTTGATCAAATTCATCCTAAATACGATGCATTGTTAGCCCTGTCAGTTGTTCAGAGCACCGATCCTAATTTCATTTTAGCTCCAATTTTTCAAGTAGCAGACCTAGTAGCGGAACTATCTATGCCGTCCTTTTTCACGCCGTATATTATTTTAGGAACTACTGGCCATACTGCAGTAGAGAGAGTATTGGATAAAAAAATTATCTCATTGTCCGATGCGGAAATAGTTAAATCCTATATGTTAGGTTTAAAAATTATACGTCCTGCTTGTGTGTATTTAGAGGCTGGTAGTGGCTCCAGCCAAGTATTAAGTTCGAATTATGTAAAAATAGCCAGTGATATCTTGATTCATTCTTATGTATTCGCTGGCGGTGGAGTGCGGAGTATCCATCATGCTATGGAACTATGGCGCGCTGGTGCCGACTGTTTGGTGGTCGGAAATTGGATAGAAGAATCTCCACATGCCTTAATGGAGCTTGCCAGGGCCAGAGACTTTGCAAATTCCTCATCGAACTAAATTGAAAATTATTTTGTTTGTACAATTCTAGTAATGATTTTCAACGTATACAAAACCATAGAAGAAGTCGGAGAATCCAAATGGGATACGATGGTTTCAAAGCGATTTTTTCTCTCCTATAGGTATTTGAAAACGCTTGAATTAGCATGCCCGCAGCTCAGCTATAGATATGTCTTAGTCTATGATAATAATGCCTTTGTCGGCTTATTTTATTTTCAGATAATCCCTTTTAGTGGAGAATCTTTGAGAAATTATTTGCCAACCTCCAATAGAATATTTAAAGGCTTTTACGATTATACTTTGGCCAAAGTCCGTACCGATTTGTTGGTTTTAGGGAATGTCATATTTACTTGTGAAAATGGGGTCCTAATTAGCGATAAATATAAATCTTTTGCCGAAGGATTGATCTCTGACACCATAGTCAAGGTTATAGAATCTATGGATAGAAAGCCCCTAGGAACCATGATTTCAGAAAGTATTAAAACCGTTTCTAGCACATTATTTTGTCCCAAAAGGTTTCACCCATTTCATGTGGAGGATCGAATGGAACTTAATCTTGAGGGTATGAATTCTTTCGACGACTATTTAAATAAAATGCAGTCTAAGTATCGATTGCGGGTGCGAAAGGTGATTGATTTAAACAAGGAGACTCGGGTTTTAGATATTGATAAGGAAAATTTCTATGACTATAGGAGTCAAATAGAAACACTATTTCTGAATGTTTTAACTAATTCGAAGTTTAAATTAACTACTATTTCTGTGGATTATTTTCATCAATTTCTCAAGAGTTTAGACAGATTTAAAATGAAAGGTATCTTTATTGGGGAAAAAATGGTGGGCTTCGTGACCTATTTTCAACTAGATACTATTGTCGAAGTGCATTATGCAGGTCTGGATTATCAATTTAATCATACGCATAAGATTTACAATTATATTTTAGTAAAAATGGTTCAGACAGCTTATCAAGCATCAGTAGGCAAAGTTTGTTTTGGTCGCACAGCACAGGAGCTAAAGAGTACCTTAGGAGCTCACCCATTTTCTACTTTAAGCTCACTAAAAATAAACAATTCATTTCTCAATATTTTTACGCCAATTTTCCTTCGGGCTATGGTTCCTGAACTTTGGACCCCACGGTCACCCTTTAAACTCTAAAGAATATGACAATAAATGATGCTCAAAAATCAGTAAATGAATGGATTATAGAATTAGGAGGTGGGTATTTTGACGTATTGACAAATACTGCGATTTTAATGGAGGAGGTCGGAGAATTAGCTAGAGTAGTTTCTAGAACGGATGGGATGCAAAAGAAAAAAGAAGGAGAGGTGCTAAATTATGGCGAAGAATTAGCAGATATTCTTTGGGTTATTTTATGTCTTGCAAATCAAAAAGACGTGGATTTGACCCAAGAGTTGCACAAGAGTTTTGTTAAAAAAACAAAAAGAGATAGTAAAAGGTTTATAGACTAAGCATTTGGACGGTAAAAAAAACTTGTGTTTTATAAAATAAATCTATCTTTGCAGCGAAAATTTAGAAAAAGAAAAAATTAAAATTAAATATTTCAGTATGAAAAAAACACTATTATTTCTAACATTAACTGCTGCGTCTATAGCTACTGTAGCTCAAACAGCAAGCAATCGTTGGAACATCGGAGCTGGTATCGGCTTCACAGATTTCGTTAACCCAATCAACAAGCAGTTTTTGATGGTGGACAAATGGAGAGGTAATGCTAACCTTAACATTCAAAGATACTTAGGAAAGTCTTTCGACGGTAGATTGAATGTTGGTTTTGGAGAAGCTTTCTATCCAGTTGCGCTTAACCAAGCATTTGCTAATCAAACTGTTCCGTCTAATTTTGACCAAGCTCAAAAAGGAAGAATGGCTTATGAGAATTCTTCATTTTTTGATGGTGGACTAAACTTAGTTTACAAGTTCGCGAATGGTTATATTATAAAAGAAGACGCTTTCATTCAACCTTATTTATTTTCAGGTGTTGGTATCAACTCTATCAATAAAATAGGAACTCAAAACGGAAGTAACTTAGGAGGTGCAGGATCTGATCAAATCAATCCATACATTCCAGTAGGTTTTGGTTTAGGTTTCAATCTTAGTGATAAATTTAATGCTGCTGCTGAATACGGTTATAAAGTAGCTTTAGGTGAGTCTTATAGCTATGGTAGCTCTGCTTTCAGAATTGGTTATAACTTCGGTGGTGGTGCTGCTGCTGCTCCTGCTGCTGGCGCTGCTAGTACAGAAGAAACAGCTATCAACGCTAGCTGGTGTAATAACTACAACTGGAAAGTTGGAGTTGGAGCAAATTTCAATAGCTTTGAAGCTGTTCAAAGAGCTCAGAATTTTATCTTAGAAGATTACACAACTTCTTTAGGTATCAACCTAACTAAGTATGTATCAAGATTCTTTGATGTAAGAGCTGGTTTAGGCTTTGGCAATGTATTCTACCCAATTCAAAAGGGTGCTACTCAACCACATGATGGAGATAATTGGAGTGGAACTAAAGGTAATACAAGCTATGGTAGTGCCCAAATGATTGACTTCAACCTTCAACCAGTCCTTAAGTTCGCCAATGGATCTTGGATGAGAGAAAATGCAATCTTTGCTCCTTATGTATATGCTGGTCCTGGTGTAAACTATATTACGTCAATAGGCAACTGGAATGCTGCTCCAATAGTTGGTAATGCAAACCAAAAAACCTATGGTACTGATGATGTTAATTTTCACATTTCGAGTGGTCTAGGTTTCAATTTCAGAACTTCTGATAGATTCTCTGTACAAATTGAAGGAGGAAGAAACTGGAAATTGGATAATAGTTATTCATACAATCAAGCTGCTATCAGAGGAGTTTATGCTTTAGGAAATTGTGCAGGTACTGCTCCTGCTAAGCCTAAGGTTTCTACTGAGGCACCAAAAGTTGTAGATTCTGATGGAGATGGTATTCCTGATCTTACAGATGAGTGTCCTTATGTACCAGGTAAACCAGAAATGTTTGGTTGTCCAGATTCTGATAATGATGGAATTGGTGATTCAAGAGATAAGTGTCCATTCGAAGCTGGTCCAGCTTCTAATAATGGTTGTCCTGAAGTAGCTAAAGTAGAGGAGCCTGTAAAAGCTGCAGAGCCTACCAAAACTGCAGAGCCTACCAAAACATCAACTAGTAAGACTAAGAATGTTGTAGGTAACTATGAAATATTCTTTACAGGTTGTAATACATTGGCTCCAGGTCAAGTAGAAACACTTCAGCAAATAGCTACTATGCTTAAGTCTAATCCTAACTACACCTTAGAAATTGGCGGTAACACTGCAAAAGGTGGATCTAAGTCTTGCGCTCTACAAAGAGCTCAAAAAGTTGCTCAGTTGTTAAGAATGAAAGGAGTAAACGTAAGCAATGCTAAAGTTACTTCTTATGGTGACTCAAGACCTAAGTATAACAGTGGTCAAGATAACAGAGCAGATGTTCAAATCTACTCTTTTGAATAACCCCTGAATTAAACTGAAATAATTAAAAAGCCGCTCAATTTTTGAGCGGCTTTTTTTGTGTTATACGTTTGAAGTCAATTTTACTTACTTTTGCAGGATATAAATTATTTGTGATACAAATTGAAAATTATTTCCTTCTCTTTTTATTTGCGCTACTCGCAATTTCGATAACTTACTATTTTCTGAGAAATCAGGCACTAAATATTAGATGGGTAAAACTTGTCATTGGAGGCCTTCGATTTTTGTCCTTGTTTACATTATTAGTCCTACTGCTGTCTCCGATATTGAAATGCACCAAAACAAAATCAATCAAGCCAAAGGTTGTTGTTCTTTTCGATAATTCAAGGTCAATTAGGAGTGTGACTCCAATGCCACAAAAAAGAGAGTTGAACAAAATAATTGAAAGTATAGAAAATACAACTCAGGACATTGTAGTCAAAGTATTTGATAAAAAAGTAAAACCTTTAGATTCTCTGAATCAATCTGGAAGTCGCACAGATATTTACTCAGCCATAAATTCAGTTATTTCTAAAAATCTAGATGACCATCTAACTAGAATTATTTTAATAACGGATGGCAATTATAATGAAGGGAATAATCCAGTCTTTATTAATAATAAAGCTATGATTCCAATCGATGTCGTCCTCATGGGAGATACTGTGAGAGTAAGCGATTATAAAATTGAGAATCTGGAGTTTAATAATCTTATGCTACAAGATGAAACTAACCCGCTAAACGTAATAGTTTCCGCTTATGGCACAAAGAGCAATGAGGCCAATATAGTATTGGAAGAAATAACATCGTCGGGAGCAAAGTTAATAAATCAATCTAAAATCAAAAGCAACTCTAATTTTTTTAGTCAGTCTATTCAGTTTAAATTAGTCAATTTAAGTAAAGGGAAACACTACTATAGAGTAACTATAAAATCAAATCTAAAGGAAAGGAACCTAAGAGATAATAATCGCGAATTTTCTATCGAGGTTATAGATGGTGCAAAGCAAGTCGAAATATTATCAAGCTTTCCACATCCTGATTTAACTGCTTTAAAATCTTGGCTAATAGCCAATAAAGGTTTTAAGGTAAATCTAAATGTTTCAGAATCTAATTTATCATTTTCGGAAAAGTCGGACTTAATAGTTTTCTATCAGCTGCCAAATCAACATAATAATGGTAGAGCATTATTTGAAAAGGCAAGGTCATCGGGAAAGTCTGTGCTATTCGTGTTGGGGTCAAAATCTGACTACTCTATGTTTAACCTACTACAGCAGTGCTATAAGGTCAATTTGTCGGGGAATATATCTCAAGACTACAGCGCAAGATTGAATTCTAGCTTCTCTAAATTTTATCTAAAAGATCCTTCACAGGAAATATTCCAAAACTATCCTCCACTTTCCAATAACTTGTTGACCATCGAATCCAAATCAGAGGCCAGCCATCTACTTTTGTCGAGACTTGGAAGAATAGATTCCGAGCAGCCTTTGATCTCATTTTCAAATCAAGATAATATGCAGATAGGATTAATAGCTGCAGAAAATTTATGGAAATGGAGAGTCGCCAATTATCAAACTAAGAAAAATTTTTATGAAACACAGGATTTGATGGATAAAATCATTAACTACTTAGCTATAAAGAAAGATAAAAAACAGCTAGTCATTAATATGTCTAATGATAATATTCCAGAAGGTGATAATTTTACAATTACAGCAAATACATATAATGAACTATACCAGCCCAAAAGAGCAACAAAAATTAAATGCATTATACAAGGTGGAGGACAAGTTAATAAAACATACGATATGCTCCCACTTGAAAGCAGCTATTCTCTCAGCCCAAAGGATTTAAAAGCTGGACGCTATAAATTCGAAATTTTGGCAGAGCTTGGAGGTAAAGTTATTAGAGACCAAGGGGACTTTACTATTTACAAAGACGATCTAGAAGACATATACTCTCCTGCCAATTATGACGACATGCACAATCTAGCCTTAAAGAGCGGGGGCAATTTTTTCATGTGGAAAGATAGAATGAATCTAAAGCAATTTTTGAAGCCTGAGAGCGATATCAAGGTCAAGCTTGTAGAGGAAACGATTCGTTTAAAGGCAAACGACTTGTTATATTTATTGCTGTTTATTCTTCTTTTATTATCCGCCGAATGGCTTCTGAGGAAATATTTCGGATTAAATTAAGTTATTTATATACCTTTTATGAAGAATTATAATTGAATTATACCTCTGACATAGGAGAATTATATATGAAGTGGATTTTATTAATCATTTTAATTACAATTGGCAACCTCAATTTTTCTTTTAGTCAAGGTATAGGTCAATCAGATACCAGTTCTTCGAAAGTTGGGAGAGGGCTATTAGATGAGAGACTCATACGACAGCGTCAAAATTTGATTCGGCAGGGATATATTTTTACCTCGCTTGATACAACTAATACAAATCGCGATAGCCTAACGCAATGGCAGTTGATTTCTCACCAGCGATTTGATAGTCTGATTTTAGAAGTAATCTACGATGTTAAGAATCAAGAAAAATATCCAATTAAAGGCCATTCATTGTCTAAGATACAATTTAAATTAGATGATCTTATAAACCAAGAGATACAAAGAGGATATTTAAAGGCGAATTATCAATTTGATACTTTAATAATAGCGAGTAATACTGTGTCAGTTAGGTATCAGATTCGATTGAACCGCAAATATGTCATTGACTCTATTCAAATCCATCGAACCTCCAATACGCTAAATATTCAGTTCGTTCAGAGTTATATTAATAGGTATTTTAAAGATAAAAGTAATTTCGATTGGAAGGCAATTGTCAATCAGTTGAGATATTTTGATTTTCTAGAATTGGAGAAAAACCCTGAATTTACAATTCTTGATACCACGGCTATTCTAAACCTATACCTCAGAGAGAGGAAACTCAACCAAGTTAATGCCATATTAGGAATCCTCCCTAATGCATATAACAGCGAGCAAGTTGAATTTACTGGCGACGTCAAATTATCGCTTGTGAATTTATTTAAGCGAGGTGTAGCATTCCAATTGAACTGGCAAAAGAATTTAGATAATAGTCAGTTTCTTTATTCTAAGGTAAATGTCCCTTTTATACTGAATACAAAGCTTGGAGCAAGTGGTATTTTTAATATAGAAAAATTTGACACCTCATTTCTAAGGGTTCAATATCAATTGGGATTAAATTACCATATACAGTCTAATCAAATTCTAACCTTCTTTTACAGAAAAAATATAAGTACGATATCTGGATTTAATCAAATAGAGGTGTTGAATGGCAGATTGCCAGCCTATTTAGATTTTAGTACCAATGAAATTGGACTTGGTTATAGTTTATATAGATTCAATAGACCTTTATTTACTAGAAAGGGATGGTCGCTTGAAACGAATTTTATGGCGGGCAATAAGATCACAACTGTGAATTCGAAAATTGCAGACTTGAAAGATGGTAGCGGGGAATCTATGGCCAAATTGTATAATGGAACCCCTCTATCTCAAATCACCTTATCTATTTTAGTAGATATGACTAAGTATACACCGCTTGGAAGTGAATTTGTTCTGAAGACAAGACTCGATTCCAGGTCGTGGATTTCAGAGACTATTAGCACAGGAGAAATGTATTATATAGGAGGAAATAAACTACCTCGAGGCTTTGACGATAATAGCTTTATCGTACCTTGGTATGTTAGTTTCAGCAATGAACTTCAATATTATCTTTCAGAATATTTTTATTCTAATATTTTTGTAGACGTAGCTACAATGAAGAATCGTATAAATAATGATGTTGTTTCGCCAATTGGCTTGGGTGGGGGGTTATCATTCAAAGCCTCTGATAATATTTTCCGTATAAATATTGGAACTGGGTATCTGGGTGAATCCAAGTTCTCATTGGGAAGCATGAAGGTTCATATAAGTTATGCCAGTGTTTTTTAGAATTCTATTCATAGTCCTATTTTCAATCTCTTCGGTTTGTTCATCTGCCAAAGAGGATATTTTATTGCAAAGAATTTACAAGTACAATAAAATAGAACAAAGAAAAGTGATTGTTGACTCTAATCTTATCAGCTATAATTTAAGGTTTGTAAATAAGAACAAACCCTATCAAAGCAATGTTCAGATAATTCAGAGTAGAATCATACCAGTTTATAATTATTCTTTTTTTTGGTTACTTATAACACTTTTCTTTTTTTCTATGATGCGATACCTTTCAGGGGCGAGCTATAGAGACCTTTTAGCTAGTTTTTTTTCTATGAAGGATCGAAGTTTATCTCAAAATAGTTTTTTGAAAAATCTACTTCTGGCGTGTACGTTTATCCTGCTACTTAGTTACTCTCTATTTCAAGTTTTATTGAGATTTTCTAAGCAGGAATATTCTAATTTTATATTTTTTAAAATTATTCTTTCTTGTGTGATTATTTTATTTTATAAATACGTTTTATTTCAACTCGTGACATATGTTTTCAATTTTCGAAGTAAAATTTCAGAAGTGCGATTTATAATTTTCGACTTTATGTATATTTTTGTGTTCATAAGTTTGCCACTTCTTTTTTTCTCAACCTTACTAAATTTAAATTTAGCAAAGTCAATACTAGTAGGTATTTTGGCGATTTTTATTTTACTAATTTTATTTTTGTATTATAAAGTTTTCAATTTAAATTCTCACTTATTAACACGCAATGTTTTTAAAGGTATGATTTATTTTTATGTAGTTGAAATTATTCCAATACTTTTGCTTCTAAAGTATTTAAAACTTTTATAGTTTAATATATTTTTAACTTTAAAAAAAACAACAATGGCTAAAACAGTTAAAAAAACAACAGCAAAAGCAACAGTAAAAAAAGCAGCGCCTAAAAAGGCAGTTGCAAAGAAAACAGTTGCAAAAAAAGCAGCGCCTAAAAAAGCAGTTGCAAAGAAAACAGTTGCAAAAAAAGCAGCGCCTAAAAAAGCAGCTGCAAAGAAAACAGTTGCAAAAAAGGCAGCTCCTAAAAAAGCAGTTGCAAAAAAAGCAGCAGCTCCAAAAAAGGCGGCAGCTCCTAAAAAAAAAGTAAGCAAGTAAAAGAAGATTCTAAAGTAGCATCTTCTAAGCAAACTAAATTAGAAGATGCTACTTCAGAATTGAAAATGCCAAAAAGCATAAAGAGAATTCTTGTTTCCCAACAAGAACCTCAAGGAGAAAGGTCTCCGTATCATGAAGTCAGTAAAAGACATAACTTTAAAGTCGACTTCATTCCATTCTTAAATGTGGAAAGTATTACTTTAAGAGAGTTTAGAAAATTCAAAATAAATATTCCTGATTATACTTCTGTAATTTTTAATAGTAAAAATGCCATTGACTATTTTTTTAAATTATGTGATGAAATAAGACACAAAATGCCTCAAGAGGCAAAATATTTTTGTTCGTCAGAACAAATAGCTTTTTATCTTCAAAAATATATTCAATACCGAAAAAGAAAAGTTGTATATGCTAATGGAACCTTAGCAGATTTCCAAACAATATTATCTAAACACAAAGCAACGGAAAAGTTTATTATGCCATGCTCATCTGTCGGCATTGGACAATTGTCCATCTTTTTAAAGGCAAATAAATTCGATTTTACGGAGGCTATTATGTACAAAATGGTACCAAATCTTGATATTAAAAAACGCAATTTTGACTATGATTTGGTCGCCTTCTTCAACATAGAAGGGGTAAAAGCCTTTTTCACTTTATTTTCTGATTTTAAACAAGGTCGAACCATTATTGGAGCCTTTGGAGATGCCACTCAAAAAGACCTAGAAAGTAGAGGATATAGAGTTTTGGTGAAAGCTCCTAAAGGCGAAATTAAATCAATGGTAATGGCTATTGAGCAGTTGTTTAAAGATAATCCAGGATTAGCAAGGTAATTTTATTTTATTGATTTACAGTATGATATATAATTGAGAGAAAATATTAAAAAAAAATTAAAATAAAATTGTTTACATTTGCGTTATGAACAAAAGTTTGTGGAAATCCATAAACCTATTTAATTTTAAAGGAAAATCAAATCTAAATGAAAAGATTAAGTTTTTTTGAAAGTGTGTTATGCATATTATGCGTTGCTAGTTTATTTGTGTCATGCGGTGGTGGTAGTTCTAACGGTCAATTGACCGGTGTTCAACATAGACCAGGATGGCGCACAGAGATACCTTATGGTATGACTACTGTTCCAACAGGAACCTTAGTTTTAGGCTCGAGTGATCAAGATGTAACGTTCGAACTAACAGCAAGACCAAGACAGGTGACAATCGGTGGTTTCTATATGGACGAAACTGAGATTACAAACAATGAGTACAGACAATTTGTTCAGTATGTGATTGATTCAAATGACAGAACTATTCTACAGCTATTTGTGCAGAATAATAACGCGGAAGAGGTGACTGCAGGCAACCCACCAATTGATTGGAAAAAGAAGATTAATTATAAAGACCCTGAAGTGAATAATCAGTTGAGCGCAATGTATCTATCTCAAGATCAATGGATTAACGGTAAGAGAGAATACGATTTATCTAAACTAGTTTACAAATACGACTATTTATCTTATAAGTCAGCAGCTAGCTCCAAAAATAGTAGAAATAAGGATAGAAGACAACACGTTAAGCAGAAACCAGTAACTGTTTATCCAGACACATTAGTGTGGACGAGAGATTTTACATACTCCTACAATGAACCTTTCACAAGAAATTATTACTCACATCCAGCTTTTGACAATTATCCATTAGTTGGAGTGACCTGGGATCAGGCGAATGCTTTTAGCTATTGGAGAACAAATATGTGGAATCAGTATAGAACATCTAGAGGAAGACCCGAAGTAGAAGTTTTCAGATTACCTACAGAATTTGAGTGGGAATATGCAGCGAGAGGTGGAAAGAAAAATACACCTTATCCTTGGGGTGGTCCATATACCAGAAATCATAAGGGCTGCTTATTAGCTAATTTCAAACCTACAAGAGGAAATTACCAAGAGGATGGTGGGTTTAAAACCGTGCGAGTAGATTCTTATTTTCCTAATGATTATGGTTTATATAATATGGCTGGAAATGTATCTGAGTGGACCGTATCAGCATATTATGAAAATACATATTCCTTTGTGCACGACCATAATCCGGACATCAAATACGATCATACTAAATTAGACAATGAGACCATGAAGAGGAAAGTAATACGTGGAGGATCTTGGAAAGATGTTGCATTCTTTATTCAAAATGGTACTAGGATATATGAGTATGCAGATTCTGCCAAGTCATATGTGGGATTCAGATGTATTACATCAATGTTAAAATAAAAATTTTATAATTCAATCAATTAACTTATTAAATTTAAATAATAAAAGAAAATGGCAAGAAAAGTAGGTGGATTTAAGAAGATTGTAGCAATGGCATATGGTATTGGAGCAGCTATTGTGATTCTAGGAGCACTATTTAAAATTATGCACTGGCCTTATGCTGATGAAATGCTAATTGCTGGTATGGGAACAGAGGTATTGATTTTCTTGATTTCAGCATTCGAACCTACGTATGAAGAATATCAGTGGGAAAGAGTTTATCCACACCTTATGGATGAAAGTTCCATTGAGGTATTTAAAGGCGAAGGTGGTTATAACGAAGGTGGCGCTTATGGTGCAGGCGGCTCTGGTGCTGCAGGAGGTTCTCTAATGGCTCTAGACAATGCTTTATCCAAAGCTACTTTCGACAATGATATGCTCAATAGACTAGGAGAAAATCTTGAGAAATTAAGCAATAATATCGGTTCTATGAATAGTGTAGCAGATGTAGCTAATGCTACAGAAGGTTATAGTGAAGCTGCTAGAAATGCTTCCATATCTATGGTCACACTGCAATCTGTTTTTGAGAAAAGTGCAGAAAGTGCTAAGAATTTAGCGATTTCAACTGCGGGAACGCAGGAATATCAAGAGCAAATCCAGTTGGTAACCAAAAATCTAACACAGCTGAATTCGATCTACCAAATCGAGCTACAAGATGCCAATAACCATATTAGAAACCTAAATAGATTTGTAGGGAACTTATCTGAAGCTATGGAGAGTTTGGAGTCGACTAAAAACGATGCTTTGAATTTGAAAGATAACATGAATGCCCTTTCTAAGAGCCTAAGTTCATTAAACAATATATACGGTGGTATGCTCACAGCTATGCGTACTGCATAAAATTGATTAATTGAGGATTGAAAATTATTATTAGGTAAAAGAAAAAAGAAATAGAAAATGGCATCAGGCAAGTTATCACCACGTCAGAAGATGATCAATATGATGTATCTCGTATTGACAGCACTCCTTGCGATGAATGTGTCAAAAGAGGTTATCAATGCGTTCAAAAATGTAAATGAGAGTATTGGAAATTCAATGAGGATATTAAGTTCAAAAAATACTACAACTTATGAGTCTTTGAAAATAGCAATAGAAGATCCTCAAACCAAAGTTAAAGCTGAAATTTGGAAACCAGTGGCTGATGAAATAGCGAAGGCTTCTAGTGATTTAATTAACGATATTGAATCATATAAATTAGAAATTAAGAAAGCTTCAAAATTAGAGAAAGATGAAAACGGAGATGAGAAATACAAATTCGACAATCTGGATGCTGGAACCAGAATTATGATTAAGGGAAAAAAAGGCATTCAGATATATGATAAGGTGAATGCCTATAAGAAGAAAGTGATTGAAATTCTGAATAGTGCAAATATTACCGACCCCGATGCTAGGGCTAAACATTTATTAGCGGTTAAAGAATTTGAGAAATCGCTGCCTTTAGATTTAAGAATTCCTAAAAAAAATTCTTACGGAAAGCCTTATCCAGCTGGTGGAGAGGGTTGGGCTCAATCGAGTTTTTATATGACTCCATCAATCGCTGGGGTAACTGTGTTAACTAAAATACAAAGTGATATTAAAAGTTCGGAGGGTCAACTTTCAGAATATTGTCTAACGCAAATAGGTAAAGTAAAGTTAGTATTTGATAAATTTGCCACGGTGGCTTCTGCAAATACTACTTATTGTATGCCTGGGGAGGAGATTGAAGTCTCTCTAGGAGTTGGGGCTTTCAATGATCAAGCTAAACCAACTTTTACCGTTAATGGATCTCCAGTTGCACTTGGCTCTGATGGTAAGGCTATCTATAAAACCAAGGCTCAAGGAGAAGGAGAGAAGACATTAAATTGCGGTTTCTCATTTTATACCCCAGACGGAAAACAAATGACGGAAAATAAAACTATTAGATATACAGTAGGAAGGCCTTCTGGTGCCGCCTTAATGTTAGATAAAATGAATGTATTCTACATTGGTTTGGATAACCCTGTGACGGTATCATCAGGAACTGGGGATGAAAAAACTACCTTATCTGCAAGTGGAGGTGGTGTCTCATTAAATAGAACTGCACCAGGGAAATATATTGTAAGAGCGACTACTGTCGGTGAGTCAACAATAACGGTTTCTGATGGTAAACAAAATACACCATTTAAGTTTAGAGTGAAACGCGTACCAGATCCGTTAACTACTATTGGAGGAACTATAAAGAGTGGAAAATTGCCGAAAGGAACACTACAGGTTCAGCAAGGTGTAAAAGCTATTTTAGAAAACTTTGATTTTGACGCTAAATTTACTGTAAATAGCTTTGATTTTACCTATGTACCTAAAAATGGTGATTTAAGAGAAGGAAAATGCCAAGGAGATAGATTTAGTCAGGATTGGATTAGTGCAGTAAATGGTTGTAAACCTAATGATGTATTTTTGATTGAAAATGTAAAAGTAACTGGTCCAGACGGCTCTCAAAGAAAGATTAGTGGAATGTCTGTACAAATTAGAATGTAATTAACAATTAAACTAGTATAAATATGAAAAAGTTATTGTTTGTTTGTTTCTCATTATTTTTGAGTTTCTCCTATGCTCAAACGGAAGGTGGCGAAACTGCACCACTCGATGAGTTAGAAGAAAAACTGGATGGCGCTTATGAAAAAGTAACGCTAAAAGAAAGAGAAGTAATCGCTTATGATCATTTAAGAGAAGCGGATATCAAATGGAAAAAACGTGTATGGCGAGTGCTTGATTTCAAAGAAAAGCTAAACCTGCCTTTTGCTCATCCTAAAATGGGATTGGTAAATATTATTCATGAGGCTGCTAAGAAAGGAGAAATTGAAGTGTACGCTGCGTCTGATGCAGGTGAGGTATTTAAAGAACCTATGAATGTTCAGGATGTAGCTCAAATTGGATCTTCTGTAGACACGGTGACAAGAATTAACTTTGAGACAGGGCAGGAAGAAAGAGTGGTGACTGCAAATACATTCAACTCGGAAACAGTTAAAAAATTAAGAATCAAGGAAGATTGGTTGTTTGACATTGAGACTTCAACAATGGTAGTGAGAATAATGGGAATGAGTTTCATGCGTGAAAAATATAGTGAGGAGAATGGAGAGTATGTGGGTGATGTTCCTATGTATTGGGTTTACTATCCAGATGTTCGAAAAATTCTAGCTACTAATCAGGTTTACAATATTAAGAATGACGCGAATACCACTAGCTGGGAAGATATTTTTGAAATGAGATATTTCAATAGCTATATTATGAAGGAATCAAACGTATTTGATAGAAGAATTGATGCTTATGCTACTAATTTAGATCTTTTGTATGAGTCTGATAGAATTCACAATGAAATAAGAGATAAAGAAAGTGATTTCTGGGAATACTAAGAATTATCTCTAAAATTTTTAATGCACCGCAATTGCGGTGCATTTTTTTTTATGTTAATATGAATTTATATATATATTTGCACTTCCATTTTTTGGACTGACCGATGGTGTAACGGTAACACAACTGTTTTTGGTGCAGTTTTTCAAGGTTCGAATCCTTGTCGGTCAACGTTTTAGATTAAGACTGCTATATAGCAGTCTTTTTTTATGCGATAGCGGTTAGTTTTTGAAGGTTCCCTGCCTGTTCTGCGAACAAGCAGACAGGGAATCCCTGCCTGATGGCAGACAGGCTTGTCGGTCAACGTTTTAGATTAAGACTGCTATATAGCAGTCTTTTTTTATGCGATAGCGGTTAGTTTTTGAAGGTTCCCTGCCTGTTCTGCGAACAAGCAGACAGGGAATCCCTGCCTAGTCGGCAGACAGGCTTGTCTGTTGACAAACAGGGCTGCGCTTCATCCGCCAGAGGCGGACGCTAATGACCAGAGACCTCGTCATCCTGAGAACCTGTGCTGACCTAAGCGTCAGAATGCAGGAATCTTTACATAGTTTGGTGTAAGCAAGCGTACTAGCATATTTTTTTATATCTATATTTGAGCTATGAATATAGTTTTCGATTTTGATAGTACCATTGTTCAAGCGGAAGGGTTAGATGTTTTGGCCGAAATTTGTTTTGAAGGAAACATCCAAAAAGTATTGGAAATTGAAATGCTGACTAATTTAGCTATGTCTGGTAAGCTAAGTTTGAAGGATTCTCTTTCTGAACGTATTAAGAGTTTGAACCCAAATAAAAAACATATTAAACTACTGCAAGACATATTGGTGACCAAAATATCTCCTTCTATAAATGCTTTGAAGCCTTTGTTCGAAAATTCTAAGGTAGATCTTTTCGTCCTATCGGGGGGATTTATGGAATATGTTTTACCAGTTTGTGTTCATATTGGTTTTTTGCCTTCCCACATTTTTGCAAATAAATTTATATATAGAAATGATTTAATTATTGGCTTGGATGATTCAATACCTTTATCAAATTCTCTGGGCAAAGTTGTTTCAATTAAAAATATGGGTATGAAAAGTCCAATTTATTTGATTGGGGATGGCTATACTGATTTGGAGACAAAGCTAAATGGAGCAGTTGATTATTTTATAGCGTATACTGAGACAGTGCATAGAGATAATGTCGTCGATCAAGCAGATTTTGTATGTAAAAATTTTAATGAAGTAATGAACCTAATATATGAGTCTAAAATATAGTTATCCAAAGGAAAAAATAAAGGTATTACTCTTGGAAAATATTCACAGCGATGCGTATGAAATGTTTGCTAGTAATGGATTTCAAATAGATTCTAGGTCAGAGGCATTGAGCGAGGAAGATTTATGCAAAATTATACAAGATATACATATATTGGGTATTCGGTCTAAAACGCACGTCAGTAATAAAGTTGTAAAATCAGCTAATAAACTTTTATGTATTGGAGCATTTTGTATTGGCACGAATCAAATAGACATATCCGCTTGTAATCAAAGAGGAATCGCTGTATTCAATGCCCCATATAGCAATACACGTTCTGTCGTAGAGTTGGCTTTGGGTGAAATCATTCTCTTGATGAGAAATGTCATCAATAAGAGTCAAGATTTACATCTCGGAAAATGGGATAAGACTTCGGAAAATAGTTTTGAAGTGCGTGGCAAAACTCTAGGGATAATTGGTTACGGCCACATTGGGTCGCAATTATCCGTTTTAGCAGAAGCCATCGGAATGAAAGTATTATTCTATGATATTATAGATAAGATGCCTTTAGGCAATGCTCAATCGTCTGATATCAATGAATTATTGCATCAATCAGATGTTGTCAGTTTGCATATTGATGGTAGAAAAGAGAATCATCAATTTATAAATGCAGATTATTTAGATAAGATGAAAGAAGGAAGTATTTTTCTAAATCTTTCTAGAGGATATGTGGTCGATTATTTCGCCCTGAAAGAAGCTTTATTATCCAGAAAAATAATAGGTGCGGGTATAGACGTGTTTCCAGATGAGCCTAAATCTAATGGGGAAAACTTTCACTTCATTTTACAAAATATACCCAATGTGATTTTGACTCCGCATATTGGAGGGAGCACGGAAGAAGCCCAATCGCTCATAGGGCGTTTTGTGCCTAACAAGATATTAAATTTTATTAATAACGGCAGTACGGACGGTTCCGTAAATTTTCCTTCAGTTCAGCTCCCTACTCAAAATAATCAACACAGGATTCTTCATATACATAGAAATGTACCAGGAATTTTGGCTAAAATTAATCAAGTAATTGCCTCGAATGAAGTTAATATTACAGGGCAATATCTAAAAACAAACGAAGAAATGGGCTATGTCATTATGGATATCGAAGGCGAGTATCCAGATTCTTTTTTTGGAGAATTAAAGTCCGTAGAACATACAATTAAATGTAGAATTTTATATTAAATGCAAACGAAGTATTTTACAGTAGGACCATCAGCTATCTATCCAAGTGTATCGGAATGGAATACTGAATTTTATCAATTGGGCTTTGGGTCTATTTCTCACAGGAGTCAGACTTTTGAGAATATCTATCGAAATTTAGAAACTCAATTGCGTTTACTGATGAATATACCCACCACGCATGCTATTTTAATAGCGAGTTCGGGATCAGAGATTATGGAACGCATCTTGCAGAATTGCGTGCGGAAGGAAAGTTTTCATTTTGTCAATGGTTCGTTTTCGAAAAAGTTTTATGAATATGCTTTGCGTTTCGGGTTGAATGCAAATAAAGTGGAAGTTGAATACGGCAATGGATTTGCTGAGATACCTAAAATTTCAACAGAGGCAGAATTAATCTGCATTACGCATAATGAAACGAGCACAGGAGTTAAGACATCGGAAGAATTTATCCATCAGGTGAAGCGTCAATATCCAGATAAAATCTTAGCTGTCGATACGGTGAGCTCAGCTCCTCTAGTTGAATTGGATTTCTCATTAGTCGATATTTGTTTTTTATCTAGTCAGAAAGCTTTTGGCTTGCCTGCTGGATTAGGGATATTTATTATAAATATGAATTTAGCTCAGAGATTAGCTGGCGAGGAAATAAATTTAGGAAAGGGCGCACACAATATATTAGCAGATTATTTGTCGAACTATGCAGTTTTCCAAACACCATCTACTCCTAATGTTCTAGGAGTTTATCTAATGTCAAAAGTAGCAGAGACTATGAATCAAATTGGCAGAGAACAACTCATCTCTGAACTATTGATAAAAAAGAAGAGACTTCATCATATTTTCAACAACAACTCATATTTAAAATTAGTCAATGGAAATGCGCAGGGTTCTGATACAGTCATAGTCGCTGAGTTTTTAAAAGAGAAGACTTTGGTTATGGATTTATTAAAGTCAAATCAAATTGTTTGCAGTTCTGGCTATGGAAAGTTTAAGGATACGCAGCTAAGATTTTCAAATTTTCCAGCGAATACCATAGAGGATATATTGTATTTGGAGAAAGTTTTACATTCCTAAGTCGCGTACAATAGGCTCTTAACTTTAATTAACATTGTTATGCGTGCATATATTATGCACGCATAACAAAATGTATTATCTTTGCCATATGAATAAAACGGTAACAATTGATTATTTACTCAGAACTACTTGGAATGCGGTAGTTAAGATGTACAATGACGAGGCAGCCCAATTTGATTCAACGATGGTAGTAGGTTTCACTTTACTTTCCATAGATCCTAAGGAGGGTTCTCCTAGCATGTCGCTCGGACCTAAGATGGGTATAGAGTCTACCAGTCTCTCGCGCACATTGACCAAATTGGAAGAGGCAGGACTGATAGTAAGAGAAGCAAATAAATCAGACAAGCGAAATGTCATTATAAAATTAACAAAGAAGGGACTTGAAATGCGAGATGTATCTAAGAATTATGTATTGGATTTTCAAAGAAAAGTAAATGAAGCATTATCTGAAAAAGAACTCAATCAATTGATGAAATCACTCAATAAGATTCATAAAATTGCCCAAGAACAGATTCAATTAAACGGAGAATAGAAAATATCCATTAAGATATAGAGCGATTATTTAAAATTCATCACTAAACATTATTCAAGTGCGTACAATAAAGAAAGTAGCCGTATTAGGTTCGGGGGTCATGGGATCCAGAATCGCCTGTCATTTTGCCAACATTGGATTGCAAGTGCTCCTTTTAGACATAGTGCCAATGGATTTAAAGGAAGAAGATAGTAAGAATCCCGCTAAGCGAAATAGTCTAGTCAATGCAGCTTTGCAGGCAGCGCTGAAGTCTAATCCTTCTCCTATTTATAAGGCATCTTTTGCTTCTAGAATCAAAACTGGAAATTTTGATGATAATTTAGTTGAAATAAAAGAATGCGATTGGGTTATTGAAGCGATTGTGGAGCGGCTAGATATCAAACAACAATTGTTTGAAAAGGTAGAGCAATATAGAAAACTAGGGACACTCATTACATCCAATACTTCGGGAATACCTATCAATATGCTGATTCAGGGTCGAAGCGATGATTTTAAAAAATATTTTTGCGGAACTCATTTCTTCAATCCACCACGATATTTAAGATTGTTTGAAATTATTCCTTCAGCATATACAGATAAGGAAGTGATTCAATTTTTTGAATATTATGCCGATAAATTTTTAGGCAAGACGCCTGTTTTATGTAAAGATACACCCGCCTTTATAGCGAATAGAGTTGGGGTATTTTCGATGGCAGCTATTTTCAAATTGCAACTAGAAATGGGACTTTCCGTTTCAGATATAGATGGATTGACCGGAACTCTTATAGGTAAACCGAAATCAGCAACGTTCCGCACAGCTGATGTGGTAGGTTTGGATACACTTATAAAAGTAGCGAAAGGAGTGTATGAATATTGCCCGAATGACTTAGCCCGTGATACTTTCCGAGTTCCAGCTTATGTTCTAAAAATGGAGGAAAACAAATGGTTGGGAGATAAGACGGGACAAGGCTTTTACAAAAAGGCAGTTATTGATGGTAAGAAAGTGATCTTAGAATTAGACTTAAATACATTAGAATATAAAGCAAGTGAAAAAACAAAATTTGCTTCTGTAGGGGAAGCGAAAATGGTGGACTCATTGCGAACTCGATTGAAGATTCTTGCCAAAGGTAAAGACAAAGCTGCAGAGTTTCTCAATAAGCTAAACTATTCTATTTTTGATTATGTATCGCATCGAGTTCCAGAAATTTCCGACGAATTATTTCGCATAGATGATGCTATGAAGGCTGGCTTCGGCTGGGATATTGGTCCTTTTGAACATTGGGACATTTTAGGTGTAGAAAGCGTTTTGACTTTGATGAAAGAAGGTGGTCATCAACCGGCTGCATGGGTGGAAGAAATGCTAACCTTAGGAAATACTTCATTCTACAAAATAGAACATGGTATTCAATATTATTATGATATTCCTAGTAAGTCGTATAAAGTAGTTTCAGGTAAAGAAAGTTTTATTATTCTAGATTATAAACGTGGTGAAACTCCAATATTTAAAAATACGGGTTGTACGGTGCATGATATAGGTGACGGAGTGCTATGCGTGGAGTTTAGAACGAAGATGAATACGATAGGTGGGGAAGTTTTGGAAGGTATCAATAAAGCAATCGATATAGCAGAGGCAGAAGGATGGAAAGGGGTAGTGTTGGGAAATAATGCGCCTAATTTCTCCGCAGGAGCTAATCTCGCTATCGTCCTGATGCAGGCAATCGAACAAGAGTGGGATGAGCTAAATTTTGCAGTACGACATTTTCAAAATACAGTCATGCGTCTGCGCTATAGTTCTATTCCAGTTGTAGCTGCTCCTCATGGCCTGACACTAGGTGGAGGTTGTGAAATGTCTATGCATACGGATGCTTGCATGGCAGCCGCAGAGACGTATATAGGTCTCGTAGAAGTGGGAGTAGGTGTGATTCCTGGAGGAGGAGGTTCTAAAGAATTCGCTCTTAGACTCTCCGATAGTTTCGGCGCGGAGGATACATGGATCCCAAAATTAAGTGAGCGATTCACAACGATAGCTACAGCCAAAACAGCTACATCTGCTTATGAAGCATTTGATATAGGAATTTTTGATCATAATAAAGATTTCGTCGTGGTGAATCCAGATAGAGCCATATCCGCTGCAAAAGAGAAGGTACTAGAGTTGTATAATGCTGGATACACTAAGCCTGTGATGCGTGAAGACATTTTGGTTTTAGGAAGAACAGGCCTAGCTGCACTTTATGCAGGTATAGCTTCTTTTCAAGTTGGAAGATATGCCAGTGCGCACGATGCATTGATCTCGAAAAAATTGGCTTATGTTCTGTGCGGAGGAGATTTATCCGAGCCTACACGAGTCAGCGAACAATATCTTTTAGATTTGGAAAGAGAAGCCTTTTTGTCCCTCTGTGGTGAAAAGAAAACCCTAGAAAGAATGCAGAGTGTATTGACATCAGGAAAACCATTGCGAAACTAGAGACGCGATTAATCGCTTCTATACAATCGCGTCTATACAATTGCGTCTATACAATCGCGTCATAACAACAAAAAAACAAAAAAATGGAATCATATATAGTATCAGGATTTAGAACAGCCGTAGGAAAGGCCAAAAGAGGTGGTTTTCGATTTACCACCCCCGTAGATTTAGCAGCGAATGTGATCAATCATATTTTGACTCAGATGCCGCAATTAGACCCTACGAGAATCGATGATCTCATCGTAGGAAATGCTGTGCCTGAGGCAGAACAAGGCTTGCAAATGGCGCGTTGGATTTCACTGCGATCCAATCTTCCTGAATCTGTAGGAGGTGTTACGGTCAATAGATATTGCGGGTCAGGAGTAGAGACTATTGCTATGGCTAGTGCAAAAATAAAGGCGGGTATGGCAGATTGTATTCTCGCTGGTGGCGCTGAGTCCATGAGTTTGGTTCCCACGACAGGATATAAAATAGCACCTAATTATGAGCTCGCCATTACGCATCCAGATTATTACATAGGTATGGGATTGACTGCAGAAGAAGTCGCGGAGAAATATGGAATCTCAAGAGAAGATAGCGATGCCTTTGCATTTCAATCGCATCAAAAAGCTATGAAAGCGATTCAAGATGGAAAATTTAAGGATGAAATCGTTCCTATAGAAGTAGAAGAAGTTTTCTACAAAGATGGGAAAAAACAAAGCAAAAAATATATAGTGGATACGGACGAAGGACCTCGTGGAGATACAACGGTAGAAGCTTTGGCTAAGTTGAAACCTGTGTTTAAAATGGGTGGACAGGTGACTGCAGGCAACTCTTCGCAGACGAGTGATGGTGCGGCATTTGTTATGGTGATGAGCGAACGAATGGTCAAAGAATTGAATCTGACACCTTTGGCAAGAATGGTTACAGCTACGACTGTAGGTGTGGATCCGCGTCTTATGGGTATAGGTCCTGTGGCTGCTATTCCTAGAGCATTGCAGTTGGCAGGATTAAAAATGTCTGACATCAATTTGATAGAGTTAAATGAAGCCTTTGCCGCACAATCATTGGGAGTTTTAAAAGGATTGCCAGAGTTAAATCCTGAAATTATCAATGTCAATGGAGGTGCACTGGCATTGGGTCATCCGTTGGGCTGCACAGGTACCAAATTGACGGTGCAGTTGATGAATGAAATGCGCAGACGAAAAAATAAATATGGAATGGTGACCGCATGTATAGGTGGTGGACAGGGAATAGCAGGGATATACGAATTGTTATGACGTTATGTAAGAACGCGCCTAGAGGCGCGTTCCTACAAGACGATAGGCGCGTTCCTGCGGGACGGGAGGCGCTTTCCTACCAAGCGCGTTCGTTCCGAATCATTTAAATAAATTATAAATAAACATATATGGCAACAACAGAAACGAAAAAGACAATATTAAAAGGCGGTGAATTTTTGGTGAAAGAGACCGATCCGCAAGATTTATTTATCATAGAAGATAGAACAGACGAGCAGCAGGCATTTATCTACGCCGCCAATGAATTTATCGATAAGCGAATCGCCCCAAATTATGATGCTATAGAGCATAAAGAATTTGATAAGGTAGTGACCCTTTTGGAAGAAGCTGGAGAATTGGGGTTGCTCGGCATGGGTATTCCAGAAGAATATGGTGGCATGGGTGCAGACTTCAATACAGATTGCCTAGTTTCCGAAGGATTTGGAAGATCTCAATCATTCAGTGTGGCTTTAGCAGCGCATGTGGGAATCGGCACATTGCCTATTTATTATTATGGTACAGAAGCCCAGAAAAAAGAGTGGTTGCCAAAACTGGTCAGTGGGCAAGCAAAGGCTTCTTATTGCCTCACAGAGCCTGGTTCTGGTAGTGATGCCTTGGGCGCAAAATCAAAAGCTGTATTGAGTGAAGACGGCAAAGAGTGGATGATTGATGGGCAGAAAATTTGGATAACCAATGCAGGCTTTGCCGATGTATTTACTGTGTTTGCACAAGTACAAGAAGATGCGCGATTAGAAAATAAAAAAGGTTTTACAGGTTTTATTGTTCCAAAAGGAGTCGCAGGCTTGAGCTTAGGAGCAGAAGAACATAAGATGGGCATCAATGGCTCATCTACTCGTCAGGTATTTTTTGAGAAGATGCGAATTCCTGTAGAAAATGTTTTAGGCGAAATAGGTCAGGGACATAAGATTGCATTTAATGTATTGAATATTGGTAGAATTAAACTGGGATTATTATCCATAGGAGGTTGTAAGCAAGGTGTAGTTTCTGCTTCTAGTTATGCCCTCGAGCGTTCTCAGTTTGGAATTCCTATCGCTAAATTCGGAGCTATCAAACATAAACTCGCAGAGATGGCTGTTCGCATTTATGGTCTTGAAGCCATAGCGTATCGCACTACGGGGTTGATTACGGAGAAAACAAAAGAGCTTATTGATGGAGGACTAGATAAAGCAGAAGCTAAGATTGCTGCTGCCGATGAATATAGTATAGAAGCCGCTATCCTGAAAGTATATGGTAGTGAGGTAGGTGATTATGTCAGTGATGAAGCAGTGCAGATTTTCGGAGGTATGGGTTATAGCGAAGAGACTTCCGTTAGCCGTGCGTACAGAGATAGCCGTATCAATAGAATCTTTGAAGGAACTAATGAAATCAATCGACTCCTGGCAGTCGGTACGATTATCAAACGCGCAGTAAGAGGTAAAATCAATGTGATGGGTCCCGCTATGGCTATCCAGCAAGAGTTGATGTCTGTGCCGAGTTTCGAGAGTGAAGAAGAAACGACTTTATCCAAAGAATTTAATGCCATAAAACAAGCCAAGAAAGCTATTCTCATGATCGCTGGCAGTGCAGGGCAGAAATATGGAGAGAAGATACAGAAAGAACAAGAAATCATGATGTATCTAGCGGATATGTTGATCGAAGTATTCGTGGCAGAGAGTGCTCTTGCACGTACAGCCAAACTCATCTCCGTCAAAGGCGAAGAAACTTGCGCTCTTCAAATCGATGCGACCAAAATCCTCATCAATGATATGGTGGACAAGGTCAATATCTATGGAAAGAATGCGATAGCTTCCCACGCCGAAGGCGATATGGCGCGCATGATGATGATGGGTCTTAAGCGATTCACTAAATACGAACCTTATAATACTATCGCTGCTAGAAGAAGAATAGCTGATAAAGTGCTAGAAGGGAAGGGGTATTGTTTTTAGGAATTTAATATAAATTTTAATTTACAGATAATCAGAGAATTAAATTAATAACATTAAATTTTTAGCTAAATTTTAAAATTTGTCCGTAAATTTGTCCGTGTCCGCAAAAACGTCCGCAAATGATAAATGTAAAATTCTATTTAGATAAAGCTGATAAAAGTAAAAAGTTTCCTATTCATCTTGTTATAAGACAAAAAGATATCCAAGTCAAGGTAGCGACAGGGGAGAAAATTTTTAAAAAAGATTGGGATAATAAAAATCAAGTTGTTAAGGATTCAGAGTATACTTTTAGGTCTATTAATAAGTTCTTATCTTTTCTAAAACAAGAGGTTGAAAAGTATTTTAATTCTGTACCTCATTCTCAATTTACAGATAAAAAAGTCAAAGAGAAGATTTTATCTTTAGTAAATAGTCGCAAAGTTAATACCGATGTAAAAATGGTTTGCGAAGATACATTTGAGTATGAAAGAAAAACAAAAATAACTTTTGTAGATTTATTTGCTGGTGCTGGTGGATTTAGTGAAGGTTTTTTGCAAGCCGAACACGGAAATAAATGTTACGATTTTTTATTAGGTAGTGATATTAATGAGAATTGCGAATTAACACATCTTGCTCGATATAACTATCAACTTGGAATGGATGCAGAGTTTTTGCGTCAAGATATTACAGAACCTGATTTTTTAGATAATCTTTTAAAGAAGGTTAAGGATCACCCAATTGATGTTGTTTGTGGAGGACCACCTTGTCAAAGTTTTAGTTTAGCGGGTAAGCGTAAAAAATTTGATAAAAAGGATGATTTGTTTGCCCACTATTTAAATGTAATTAGGGTTCTTCGTCCCAAGTATTTTGTAATGGAAAATGTAAAAGGTATTCTTACAAAAGAGGGTGGAAAAATAAAAGAAATGATTTTACAAGAAATCAAATCAATAGTGGATTTGAAAGAATTTCATAAAATTATTCATTTTTTAGCAAAGCTTAAAAAAGCAGAAAAAGTAAAGGCATTTACTTTAGATTGTTACAATTTGAGGATGCAATTTGAATCAGCCAATGAAAAAGAGCTGGAGAAATTGAGAGAAAATTATATTCAGATTATTGAAAATAAATTTCGTGTATTGACGCCTAAAATTGCTGATTACAAAACAAGTAAAACAGATATTAGTATTAATACTATTCGTCACGGATTCAATTTATTAAAACGGAGTAAAGAGCTATCATATGTGAGAAAGAAAGTTATTTTGGAAAAGGCTCACAGTGATTTGGATAATGATTTTTTTGCTGAAAAATTTGATTCTTTTTTAACTTCAATAGAGTCGGATTCAATTATTGAGCAAATCCATCAGGCTTTTAATAATTTAAATCCAGTAAAGGCATTTCAAAATGAAATAGCTGAAATAATTGGGGCTTTAGAAATCTATAATTACTCTTTCGAGGAATGTATTCAAGGGCTTAAACCTTTTGTTAAGGATTTAAAAGCAGAAGCAGAATTTGAAGAGATATTGTCGCATATTAGATTATACAATATTGACCAACCATTTGTGGCATTAGCTTCAAACTATGGAGTTCCACAAAACAGAGAAAGAGTTTTATTCATTGGCTGCCGCAAAGACCAGAAATTAGTTCAAGTGGTTCCACCAACAGTTAGCGAAAAGGAAAAAGTCACTGTTTTTGAAGCATTATATGATTTGGATTTTGTGGGCAATGATGATGAGAAATTTGATTATGAAAAAGTTGATTTAAAAGCAAAGTACAACGGTTCAACTCAAAAAATGCAATCGCTAATAAAGAAAAGGACTATTGATGGAAAACCTGAAGAGAAAAAAGGCTTAACCTATGCTGAATGGTCTAAAAAGGGAAGATTGAACGGTCGATTTACTAATGCCAAAAATCCTTTTTACGTTAGGAATTTTGAAGAATTGGAAAATACTTTGTCTCATATTGTTGCTCCATTGCACAATCATAAAACAAGTAAACAAAATGATGATGTGATAAAAAGACTGGGTGTGATCTTAAATACTGGCGATTACGATTTAGCAAAAAGAGAATTAAAAAAAATCGGCCTAGATTCTGAAAAAAGGAATTACAATGTTTTAAAAGCCGATTCGCAAAGTCCAACTGTAATGACGATTGCTGACGACTATATTCATTTCTCTAATCCAAGGGCTTTAACAGTCCGTGAGATGGCACGTTTACAATCATTCGATGATTCTTTTGTGTTTCAAGGAAAGCGTTCGACTGGTGGAAGTAAAAGAAAATTTGAAGTTCCGCAATTTACTCTAGTTGGAAATGCAGTTCCACCTTTAATGGCTAGAGCAGTTGCTTTAGAAATTCTAAAAAATATTGATTAAAGTCCGAAATAAGATAAAGGATTATTTCCTGTCAAATGAGGAATTGCTGCTCTAATATCTGTTCTTAATGTTGTTCTTGAGCCAGATTGAAAATTATTTGTAAAAATTTCTTTTAAAGATTTTGCAACATTTTGAACAGTTGGTTGGCCCCAATAATTTCCGCCCGATAAATTTGTTACTCGTTTAACTGCAACACCATCGGGTTTATAAACAGTATTTTGATTAGAAGGAACTGTAACAAATGAATAAGTAAAGCTTTGAGCATTTTGGATATTGTAACCATTTTTACCTATTGTTATGTTTCTTCCACGAAAACCGCCAGCAGAATAAATCATATCCCAAAGCATTGGAACTTGTGCGTTATCATTCCAATTTGTTTTGCATTGAATAATACCTATCTCAAATTGATGAAAGTCTCTTGCAGATATATAATTTGAAAAGTCAATGTTGAACTTGTTTCTAATGATTGAAGGAATTTGAACTCCATTATTGTCAAGCACATTCAATTGTGCAATATCAGTATTGTATTCAGGTAAATTTGGAAAAATAATTATGGTAATATCTGATTCTGTATTACACGCAAAATTACCATAATTTACTGTGATTGCATCTTGTATGGACTTCGGTACTAAACTCATTTTTTTAATAGCTACAATTCTGCTCCCGACACAACAAAGGTTAATATACCAACAAACTAATGATTCCCAAGCTGTTCCTCCTGCTGACAATTCACCTTGTCCCCTTCCGCCACCACCTGTAGATTTAAAAATATCAGATAGGTGATCACCTAAATTAATAATTTCATTTTCACTGTAATTATTGCCTAGTAGCCTATTGATTTCAGGATGCCAAGTCTGCCAGCAATTTTGAAATGTATTTGTTTTGAAAATATTCTCAATAGCTAATTTTCTAAATTGGTCTGGAATGGTATTATACATATTTTCTTAAATTTAAATTAATGTTATAAAATTGTAATATTTATTCTAATTGAATGATTTTTTCCTTAATGCAAATTTGTATATATCAATTTACCCACATCCTATTCACCCTCTCTACCTCCACTTTTTTCTCAAAAACATTTGTCATATTAAAAATCACTTTTGGTTGTGTGGGGATAAGCGTATTCCAGATAAGCATGCCGGAAGGGGAGAGGTGGGTTTTGAGTTGAGTCCAGTAGGCTAGGTTGTTTAAGAATTCAGGGCATTGATTGTCGAGGAAAAGATCGACTAGAATCAAGTCATAGTTCGACTCTAAATGAGCCAAGTTCTCCGCTGAATCGGAGTGAAGTTGAATGTTTTCTAAATCATAATATTTATCCAGCCAAGTGAAGACTTGAGGGTTGTTTTCATAAGCCGTGATATTTTCTGTGCAGTTTTTCGCTTGTAGCAGTTCGATGACACTTCCCAGTCCGAAACCTAAAACTAGAATATTTTTATAGGTCTTTTTATAGACGCCTAGCTGATGAAAGGCCTGATGAAAGGCTTGTTTCAGTCCTTCGTTCGATTGATTGGCATTGGTGGAATTGAGGATGAGTTTGTTTTTTGATAGAATTAATTCTAGGTAATAAGGCTCGTGACTTCTTTCGATGGTTATTGGATAGAAATAACTAGCTAGTTTGAGAAGTAAAGGAAAAGATTTTTTTAATTTCATAAAATAGCCACGAATTCACGAATTTTCTTTAAAGGACTGACTTTTAAACGTAAAGTTGATAAAGGTTTTCGCAAAGTAATCAAATGAATTTCAAATTGTCGCATTTTCAAATAGACCTATCACCACATCTTCACATCAACTCATTATCATATCAAAATCATTTTCAATCCCAATAGCTATCCGGACAATTTGAAGCATCATCATATCATCATATCGTCAAATCTTCACATCAACTCATCTTCACATCATCACATCAACTCAAAAATTCCCCAGCACCTTCTCGCATGATTTCATAAGGCGACTGTGTCAAATCTACAATGGTCGTTGGTTGTTCACCGCATATACCGCCGTCGATGATTAAATCTACTTTGCCGTTGTAAAAATCAAATATTTCCTCGGCTGTAGTCGCATAAGGACTGTCGTGTTCTATTTGAATACTAGCTGAAAATAATGGTTGATCCAGTTGTTTAATCATTTTGATCACCAATGGATAATGTGGAATACGAAATCCAATCGTCTTTTTATTGTGTTTAAATATTTTACTGGCTTCTTTATTCGCCTCGAGGATAAAGGTAAATGGACCGGGTAGGTATTGTTTGAGAATGCGAAATTCAGCATTGGAAACTTGTTTGGCAAATTCACTCAAATGACTATAGTCAGAACATACGATAGAGAACTCTGCTTTGTCTTCTTTGACGCCCTTGAGTTGACAGATGCGTTTAAAAGCTTTTTCGCTATGAATTTTGGCACCTAGCGTGTACACGCTATCTGTAGGATAGATAATGACGCCATCCTTTTCTAAAACATCTATTACTTGCTTAAGACCTCGCTCATCGGGTCTTTGGGAATCTATGCGGAGGAGTTTAGTCATTATTTATATGGGTTAAAAATTCACTAAGATTGACTACATTCACTTGAGGAAAGTCTAATTATTTTAAAATATGAAAGTGCTTGTCATTGGTTACTAAATAGTCATCATTGCTAGAAATAGCTAAATCTACAAATTTGTTATCACTGGAATCTATTTGAATAAGATCCCATTTAAAATAGGGTTCTTGAAAAACTACATTAGTTGAATTTAAAGGTCGACATAGAACATATTCGGCAGTGTCTTCGCTGTAAAATTTAGTTAGTACTTCTCTATATTCAAGATAAATTTCATTGCTGATAACCCAATCAAATTTTAACTCTTGAAAAACTAAATATAAATTATAGGCTGGTCGCTTTCTATTGATCGATTCTAATAAATAATTAGTATCTACAACTACTTTCATGTATTTTCTAAGAATTCTTCGTAATCTTTATCCGTAATTCCTTTTTCTAAAACCACTCTATCTACCCCTTCAAAAATCATTTTATCATAGTAATCTAGAAGTAATTTTCGAATATCAATAATATGCTGTTCGCTCAAGGGTCTATTAAACATCTTTAATAGCATAAGTTGAACATCATTTAATTTGGTAAGTTCATTTACTGTACTCATATTCTTCAAGTTATTGCAAATTTATAAAAAACTAATTATTTTTACTAGCAAAGTAGTCTTCCTTTTCAAACGCTTGCCATTGTTTGACGATTCGCTCGGGTATAGGTATGGTCTTCTGATTTTTCAAATCGTAGAATACTTGTGTGGTCTGACCTGTAGCAGCCAATTTTTCTATGCCATTGCGCTCAAAAGTGATGGCATAATGAAATTCAAAACTCTTTTCACCTACGTTTGTCGTGCGAAGATAGACTTTGATATCACCGGGATAAAAAATGGGTCGCAGATAATCAACTTTGACCGAAGCTATGATATACTGGTCTTGATTCCAGTCCCAGTTATTGACATCTCTATTGTAGTAAAATCTCGAGGTTTCAAAATAGGTGAGATATACGGCATTGTTTACGTGTCCAAACTGATCTATATCCCTCCATCGGAGCTGTATAGTGGTATGAAAATTAAATGGTGCGAGTTGGGGAATCATTTGAGTTTATTAGGTGCAAGGTATAAAGTAATACCAATAGCGGTTTTAAAATGGTCCAACCCATTTTAAAACCTTGCTATGGTAAATGCCGTAGCTGTATTTGTTTAGTGCAATGAGCCATGCGACATTGGACTATTACTAATACGCTTACGGTATAATATGTATCAATGTCGTTTAGTTAGTGTTTGATTCGTGGGGACACGAACCATTGCAGTTCGCCATGCTGCTTGTCTCATGCAGCATTCGTATTTCTTATCTAAACGACATTATATTATGTATTTTTATTTGCTCAAAAGAATGTTCAATTTATCTAAAGTATGATTCGGTTCTGCAAAAGGATATTCCTTAATCGCTTGTTCAAAAATTTGCGGTTGCTTCTCTTTGATTTTTTTCAAGTACTCAATGCTATTTCCTTTGATGCTAGGGTGAAAATAAAGTGCCCCTTGAATCAAAGACTTGGCTATGTCTAAATCCATAACTTCTTTTTCCATAAGAAAAGTAATCGCAGGCACTCGCGAGCGAAATTCATTGCTCTCGGAGGCTAAGAATTTCAATTTATCTAGTGAAGCCGCATGTTGTTCTTTCATGCTACTATCGCCAAAAATGGTCGAATGGTAAAGGTAGTTCAAGTTATTCATTATACCATTTTGTCCTTCAATGCTCTTAAGCCACAAAGTCTTTTCGTTTGGATACAATTCTATTAGCTTGATGACAGCGTATTCCACATTCACATAGGACGAATCCTTAAGTCGATCGATTAATAGACTTTTCAGTGTCTCATCTTTGAAATGAACAGACTTAATTGTATTACGTCTAACTTGCACATGTTGATCAGTGAATCCATGGATTAAAAGATCTTTGGCGATTTCATCACTATCGCTTTTCGCCACCTGCTCTATAATTTCATTACGAATGAGCGCTGATTTTTCTTTGTGGTACACATTGAGAAATGTTTTATTTTTCTCTGTCCAAGCAGTGGCTCTTAATTTTTCTATAGCCTCTAATCGGCCAAATGTTTTGTTACTATTTTCAGCTATTTCCAATAAGACCTTGGTGTCATAATCGTAACTTACTTTGCGCAGAAACTCCATATTCTCGTCCAATAAAACAAAGGTGACTACTGCATTTTGATTTAGTGGAATGATGAATGTGTCATTGGTATTTTTTAACTCTGTCTTCGTATGTTGCCCTGTGCCATTTTTGTAGTAAATAGAAAGTGTCATTGGTAGGCGAAAATTGCCTACAGTGGCATCTAGGTTTTGAATTTGCTTAGTGGTTGCTATCAAGTTTTTTCCTTGAATAGTATAGTTGAAACTAATCACTGGCTCACCTCCTCTACGGACCCACTGATCAAAAAACCATTTTACATTACGACCTGTGGCTTCATAAATGGAAGCCACCAAATCGCTCGTCTCTACGTTTTGATGATAAAATCTTTTTAAATAGTAGGCTATTGATTTTCTATAATGGTCATTTCCTAATTCATTGCGAAGCATATCGAGCACAAAACTTCCCTTGGGATAATGTCTTGAAGATCCTGCTGCTGTGTGAGCTACAGGCAGTGAGTTTGATTTTCCAGCATTAAATGAAGCTTCCAAATCTCCTTTTCGTATCCAGTCAAACATATCATCGCCTTTCAAGTATTGAAGAAATTTTTTAGAATAGTGTGAGGCAAAACTTTCGTGTAACCAATGATGCGGTCCACTGCGTTCGGTGATTAAATCTCCAAACCACTGATGAGCCAATTCATGTGCGTTGACTGCCAAATAACCTCGTTCTTGCTGGCCTCGCCAATCTTGGTGCATGTAATCTGCGAATATGGTCGAGGAAGTATTTTCCATAGCCCCATAGAGAAAGTCTTGAGTCGGTACATTTCTGTATATTTTTCCCCACGGATAGCGCACTTTGATTTCATCTTCAAACCAATCCATCATCACCTCACTATGCTGATAGGTAGGTTCGAAATATTCAGGCTTGTCATGATAGTAGTATTGTTCTAAAGTGATACCACCCTTAGATTTTTGATTTTTAAATTTATAATCCCCCGCGGCAATCATCGTGAGATAGAGTGCGTGCGGATGATCTAGTTTGTATGTCCAAGTTTTAGTTTTATCTGCGTTTTGAACTGTCGAAACTAAATTTCCATTGGATACTACAGGATATTGATCATTAAAAGTGACTTTGGTTGTCATGCGAAGTAGATTCGCCACATCGTCAATGCCTGGAATATAATGTCTATTGTCTATTCCTTGTCCTTGAGTCCAGATCTGTCGATAGGCTTTGGTATTGGGATTATTCCAATTGAGAAAATACATTCCTCGCAGTGGATGACAACTATAATCTATAACCATAGAATTTGTGTCTGGTCTTGATTTAGGAAGGAATACAGTTATCCCTGCGCTATCCGTTCTGAATTTGACGGATTCTTTATTGATGATAATGCTATTTACATTGAACTTGATTGCATCAAAGAAAAAACTATCAATCTCTTTTCTCAGATTGACAAATTTATAATTGGCTTTACCTTCTACCTTGCCTTCTTTCTCTTTTAAACGAACCTCTAATACTAAGTCATAGGGCTTTATATTTTTCTCGCGTGTCGTGCCTTGGTCGTAGTGATAACAGGTGGGTTCTTGTGCGGATAAATGCACTGTAAAAAAAGTCGCGATGACTATTGATCTAAATTTAAATTTCATTTTTATTTTTTATTAAATGCTGGCATGTATAATTTTAATCCAAGTTGCGCACTAAAATTGTTTATTTCTACTTCTCCACCTATGTGTTGGTATCTGCCAATAATAGAAATGGCTGCCATTTTAGTTAATTGAGATTCAAAACCTGCACCTAAATGGTAGGCAATCTTTACATCCCTAATATTTTTTGATAAGTCTATTTTATTACTTAATCCTACACTAGGAAAAAAACTGAAACTTATTCCTAAATCACCAATCAACTTTAAATTACCTTGCGATCTTAATCTTAAGGTAATTGGTACATCAAATTGAGAATAAGAATAAACTATATTCCTCGGATTTTTTGGATCAACTATGTCAAATGAAGCGTAATTGAATTCAATGACCAACGCAGAACTTTTACCTAATAATCTTTGGTATTCTATACCAAAAGGTTGACTGCTTGACTCCATTGGGTTTAGGGAAGTGTCCGAAGTGAATTTGTAAGTTGTACGTTGTAACCCCGTCTTTATACCTAGGCTATATCTTGATTCCGCTGAATCATTATTTTGCGAGATCCCTTTTATACTGAAAAGCAAGAAATAAATAATTAAAAAAATGGAGTTGGATTTCATTTGATTAAATGAATTAATGGAATCTTTACGTTGAGTTAATTTATATAATAGATCTAATTATGCAGGAATTTTTTTCAGTTGATTGTAAATATCTCTTGCTGGCGTATAGTCTTTTCTAGGAGACTGACTTCGCTTATCCAATTCCTCAACAAATTCAGGAGTGAAAATGTGGTCATAGTCTTCATTGTCAATAATATGAACGTTTTCTAGTTCATCTATTAAACTCTTAAAAAAAGCTAATTTGTTATCAGCAACATCTATAATTAACTGAGCCATATGTTTATGTTTTCTACAAATATAAGAAAAAATTAGGCAACAATTAAATGGAAATTAAAAACTCACCCAACCCTGCGCTTTCAAGTCATAAAGGCTTCCCCCGCGCGTTTGAAGCTTCATTCCTTGACTAGCTTCTGTGATTTCTCCTATGATGGATATGCCCTCGTTTTGTTCTATGGCTGCCCGATGTTTGGAGTCTATGGTAAATAATAATTCATAATCTTCGCCTCCACTCATGGCGCAGACTGTGGGGTCGAGATTGAATTTCATAGCTTGTTCATAGGCCATCTGGTCAATAGGAATTGACTTTTCCTCTATGATACAACCCACCTTAGATTGACTGCATATATGCATCAATTCACTACTCAGTCCATCACTTATATCGATCATAGAGTGCGGAAGAATATTTTCCGCGTTCAAAAATTCAATAATATTTTTCTTCGCCTCGGGTTTGAGTATTTGCTGGATTAAGTATGTATTCGACTCGTTGATTTCAGGCTTCATATTCGGGTCTTCGAGGTAAACTTGTTTCTCTCTGATAAGAATTTGCAAACCAAGATACGCCGCTCCTAAATTTCCAGTAACACAGATGAAATCGCCGACTTTTGCGCCATTTCGATAGACGATTTTGTTTTCTTCCGCTTCACCAATAGCGGTAATAGAAATAACAAGTCCTTTCAATGAACTAGTGGTGTCTCCACCGATGACATCTATCCCATAATGTTCACAAGCTAAATATATCCCAGCATATAATTCTTCTAAGGCCTCAACAGAGTATCGATTGGAAACCGCTAGACTCACTGTGATGTGTTTTGGCTTACCATTCATAGCATAGATGTCAGAAACATTGACTACTACTGCCTTGTATCCAAGATGCTTTAGTGGTGTATAGCTCATGTCAAAATGAATATCCTCGACTAAAAAATCGGTAGTGATGAGAGTTTTTAAACCATTGTTTTGAATGACTGCGCAGTCATCGCCTATGGATTTCAGTGTATCTGATGTTTTCTTCTGATCTCTAGTCAAATGCTGTATCAATCCAAATTCGCCCAATTGGCTTATTTCTGTTCGCTTTTTTGTGGTCATTTATTTAGGTTATATTTGCCACTAAGGCACTAAGTTATTTGTTTCTTAGCGTCTTGGTGCCTTTGTGGCTATAAATTACTTTAATCTAAAATTAATCTTTACTGGTTGATGGTCGGAATACTTAAATCCTATATCTACACCATTACAAGTGCTAGCTTCGATGTTTTTTGACAACCAAAAAAAGTCAATTATGGTGATAAATGTTTTATCTGCGATATAGGGTTTGTTATTTTTTCGATTGGTAGCTGTCGTCGCATCATAAATCCATTTACCACCATCTGTTAGTGGTTCTACATTAGTTTGGAAATAGTCTCCTTCTTTGCCATTTGCTAATGCATTGTATTTAAAATCAGGCGGGCATTGATTCCAGTCGCCTCCACAAATGATGTAGTTGCCTTTTTTATCTTCTGTATCTAAAATAGATTTCAAATACTTCATCTCTTCCTTTTTTAATTTACCTGAATCATCATACGCGCTGTTGTGCACATTGATGGCCACAAGATCTTTGCCATTGGCTAGTTTGAAATACTGAATCAGAAGACATCTGCGAAGGAAAAATAGTTGTTTAGGAAACCCAAAATGTCCTGGTAGTTGATGCCGTTCTACTTTATATGGCTCAAATTTGGCTAGTGAAAGCAAGCCGCTATTTACTTTGCCCATAGGCTCTGTCCAGGGTTGGGGGATATAATTGACCTTATAGTTAAAAGCGAAATGTGAAAATGGATTTGATTTATGCACTTGTGCTTTGATAAATGAAACTTGGTCTAAATAATAACTTCGCTTAGAATGCGAATCAACTTCTTGAAGCAAAATAAAATCTAACGCAGTATCTTCTATGCTATTGACGATTCCATCAAAGTATTCATTGACTACTTTTTCCTCAGGATTCATCATTTTGCCACCATCATAGAAGAAGTCAGCCTCAGCGCCTAAGCCAGCGTAACCTATATTCCATATCATGGCTGAAAACGAATCCTGTTGTATAACGGGAGCTTTTTCATTGGAATAGATAAGCTCTACCATAGGTGGGTCATAATAGGTCACCTTAGCATAAACGATGCATCCAATGACATAACCCAAAGGTATAAGGAACAAGAATCCCAAAATTTTCCAATAACTCATAATTAGAATTTTGGTAAAAATACTAACTTAGTTTGAATACGACCAATGAAAATAGAAAGTGTCTAGTTATAAAACAGAGACTTAATCTTCAGGAGTTCCTTTAGATGTTTACCATAATAATAATTTATCCATACTTCACAAAAAATTATGACAAGAATGATGGCTAAAGAAGTAAAAAATACTATCATCCAAAGCATAGGTGTAGTAATGGTATCTATAAAGGCAAAACTATGCTTGAATCTATATAAGAGAACCGCTGGAACTAAAAAAACGACCATAGTATAGTTATAGCTACGATATAAGTTAAGAGCTACTTTAGATTCGGCAATAAACTCAACAAGATGCATAAAAGAATTAGATGCTTGCACAAGTCCATTGTTATAAATTCTATAAAATAGAAAATGATAGAATAATGTGGTAAGCACAGCTAAATTCAATGCTACATATATGAAGAGTTGAATTGTTTTGTTTTTTATTGGACTCAAAATTGGAAATGCAATGAGTAGAATAATAAATACCCAAGTAGCTACGAACTCCCATTTCATCATAATCTTTATTTTAGTGATTGGATTATTGTTTCCAATTTTTTCTATAAAGGAGGTTTCAAAATTTTCATTCTCTTTTACATCCTGATTCCATATATCTTTCAATTCATCAAATTTCATAATTCTTATTTTTAAAAATGATTGACTTAATTTTTTCTTTTGTTCGGTGGAGTTTGACACGGGCATTGACTTCTGATATCCCTAGTGTCTGTGCTATTTCTTTCTGTGATTTATCTTCGAGATACATAAATATTATCGCCTTTTCTATTTTATCTAAATGTTGAAAGGACTGGTAGAGCAGCTTTAATTTTTCGTCCGAATCATCTATTTCATCGATAAATTGTTCTTGCCATTTGTGGTATTCTGCACTTTTCTCTGTCTCCTTTTTTCGTTTTTTAAAATATAATATCGCCGTATTCAATGCTACTCGATAAAGCCAAGTGGAAAACTGACTTTGATTGCGAAAATTATCTACCGAATTCCAAATCTGATATAAGATCTCTTGACGCAAATCTTCTTGGTCATTTATATCATCGCAATAAACTTTAGATACCTTAAATATGATACCCTTATGAGGTTCGATGGCTTCTAAAAATTCTTTTTGCTTGGATGTCAAGAGATAATTTTTAGTAGTTAGTATAAAATTGGAAAGAAATGTTACATTCTGTAAGAACGCGCCTACGAGGCGCGTTCCTACAAGATCAATGTATAAAATCCAATTCCTTATCAAATCCATCTTCGATCATGGAGGTGCCAAACACTGCCAAAAGAAAACAAATAAAACAGATAAAAAAGGCTACCTGAACCATTTTGGCTTCAGGCTGCGCTGTGAAATAATGGAATGTTAAGGTAATAGGTACGACAGTCCCCCGCACAAAATTTGGTACCGTAGAACTCGCCGTAGCGCGAAGATTAGTCCCAAATTGTTCCGCACTATTAATAACAAAAAGAGCCCAATAGCCTGTGCCAAAACCTAAAATATAGGACATGATATAGTAAAAGCTCGGCTGCTGGTCGGTCGTAAACATAAATACGCAACTGGCGAAAAAAGCTATGGTCATGTAGATATAAATCACTGTTTTCCGATTCCTTAATATTTGACTCAATACTCCGCTAATGATATCACCAGAAGAAAGTCCAATATAAGTCCACATGATGCAAGTCGGAACCATAATTTCTACACCACTATTTTTTAGAGCAAATCGATCTCCTAATTGGATTAAAACACCAATGATAAACCAAATGGGAATTCCAACGGCTATGCAGCTTAAATAAAGCGGAAGTAGTTTGCCAGAAGAAAGTATTTGCCAAAAACTGCCTTTTTTTACTTGCGTTTTTTCAAGTTTCAAATACATACTACTTTCGAGATTGCTGGTGCGAAGCACGAGTAACAATAGCCCCATAACACCACCCACTAAATAAGCAATTTGCCAGTTTTGTAAACTAGTGTGGAAGATTGCATTAAGCGCTCCCCCTGTATTCCCAACGATAGTGGCGAATACGCCTCCCAAAGCGCCAAAAGTGACTATTAGCATAGTGCCTAGGCCGCGTTTACCTTTCTCCATAGTTTCTGATACTAAGGTAACGCCAGCGCCGAGTTCACCGGCAAGTCCTATCCCAGCTAGCAATCGAAGAATCTTATACATTTCAATATTTGTCACAAAAGCATTGGCAATATTGGCTAGAGAATACATTAAAATAGATCCGAAAAGAACGATGACTCTACCGCGCTTATCACCGAGTATGCCCCAAATGATACCACCGATGGCCATCCCGATCATTTGATAGTTAAATAAGGAAACTTCGTAAACTTTATACGTTATTTCATTATAACCTAGAGCGAAAAGACTCTCTTTTTTAATTATTCCAAAAAGAATTAAATCGTAGATATCTACAAAGTATCCTAGTGCGGAAATGATAACGATAATCCAAGCCTTCTTTGTCATAAGACTGCAAAGTTAGCTAATAAAACTCATTTCACACTTCAAACTCAATAAAATAAGATTTATTAAGAATTTTAAAACCTATTAATAATCAATCATATAGGCATATTTTTTGCCTATCTATCGTCACCTATTAGTTGGCCGAGACCTCCTAGAATACTACCTTCTTCCTTAGAACCGCCTTGCTGTGGTGCATAAGAGAAGATTCTAGCGGCTAGTCGAGATATAGGTAAGGTTTGCAGCCAGACAGTTCCTGTGCCGCTGAGGACAGCATAGAAAATGCCCTCGCCTCCGAATACCATATTGCGTATGCCTTTGATGCGTTGAATGTCATAATTCACCCCTTGCGTAAATCCTACTATACAACCCGTATCTACTTTGAGGACTTGTCCCGGTTGTAATTGAAACTCTTCTACATGCCCGCCTGCATGCATAAACGCCATACCATCGCCTATCAATTTCTGCATGATAAATCCTTCACCACCGAATAGTCCTGTTCCTAGTTTTCGCTGAAACTCGATTCCCACTTCCACTCCTTTAGCAGCGCAGAGAAAAGCATCTTTTTGGCAGATGATTTTACCACCAAATTGATTTAAATCTAATGGAATAATTTTACCCGGATAGGGAGAAGCAAAAGCGACTTGAGATTTTTTATTTCCCACATTGGTATAGGCCGTCATAAATAGACTTTCGCCTGTTAACAAGCGTTTACCGGCATTGAGCAGATTGCCGAGTACTCCAGAATTTTGTGCTTGACGAGATCCATCGCCGAAAATCGTTTGCATTTCTATCCCTTCGCGCATATACATAAATGAGCCTGATTCAGCTATAACGACTTCATTTGGGTCTAGTTCTACTTCTACATACTGAAGTTCGGAGCCTACTATTTTATAATCTATTTCGTGGTCTTGTATATTGTTCATTTTATTGTTATTTTAGAATTAGTTTGGAAAAGGGGTAATAGGTTACAGTTAATATTTTTTTAATATAAATCGATCAACTATTTCTCTTTCATATTCAAGTATATCAAAGAATTTTGATAAATCAGTAGTTATATTTTCTTGATAAGCAATATTAGTTTTCCCATTTATCGTTTTTTTTAAATCTGCCGAAAAAATACTTTTTCCATAAATAGTGTCTTTTATATAGACATTTATCTGAAACAAATTAGCATTTTTATCGTAAAATTTAGAATACTTAGTAAATTTTTTTCTAGGATTTAATCCGTTAATGTGCCCGTTTTCAAAAGTACAGGTTTGTATTTTTGAACTCAGGATCTTCCAAAAATTACTACTTAAAAAATCAAATGATTCGAATGAATCAATCACCATTGGTATGTAATTGAAACACTCATTCATAATTTTCAAATAAGTATGACCCTCTTTTTTCCAATATACATGTATAAAGTTCTTCTCAATACATTTTTTATTTTGACGGAACGTGTATTGACGTGCAGTCGAAGAAAAAGTTAATATAGTGTCTGATTCATATTTCAAAATACTATCTATCGCAAACCTAACGTCACTTTGAGCAAATTGAGCAGCTAAATTCTTAACCAATAAAAAATTAAAAAGGACAAATAGCCTCATTTTATTAATTTAATCGTATAACTTAGATTAGATCTTCACATACTTCACCACCTCAAAATCATATTCATTTATCTCATTTTTTAAAAACGAATGAAGGACTTCGCGCGTCCATTCTTGAGGGTTGAGTGGAGGAAAATAAGTATCCCCTTCTATTTCGACTTTGACTTCCGTTGCATAAACTACATCTGCCATTGGGAGAGTTTGCTCATAAATAGTGCCTCCGCCTATGATATAAATTTCGTCTTCCGTTTTCTTAAGGGCAGAAATAGCTTCTTCCAAAGATTTATACCAATATAGATTTTCATGCTCTTCAATAGGCTCTTGCCTACTGATGACTATATTTTTTCTATTGGGTAATGGACGAAATTTTTTAGGAAGCGATAGATAGGTGTTCTTTCCCATGACGACCGTTTTCCCTGAAGTTTGCTGCTTAAAAAAAGCCATATCATCCACTAAATGCCAGAGGAGATTGTTGTTCTTGCCTATAGCGAGATTGGAGGAGTAGGCGACGATGATATTAATTTGAAAATTATCCAATTTGAAAATTTGAAAATGAATTATGCTTTGTTTGTTTTGGCAGTTGAGATGATTTTAGTAAGCATTTTAATTAACTCTTTGTTGATTAAAATCAAATCTTTGCAGTCTGGATAGTTCTTTGCGCATTGACAAAGTTCCAACCAATACTCTGTTTCATCCGCTTCTTTAGCAGCTACCTTCATTTTATGAATAAAATCCGCTCGACTTTCAGCATTTTGAGCTTCTCTTATATTTGCACCGATAGAGGTCGATGATTTTAATAATTGCCTTGCGATGACATATTTTCTGAATTCCTCCAATTGTTCGCAATATTCAATGGAAAGTAAAGCAAATTGAAAAGATTTGGTTACAATAATATTTTCTTTATCATTTCTCATAAATAGTGGTTAAATCTTAAACTTAAATTAGTTGAAAAATATTCATTTGGTGCATTATAGAACATTTAATTTTCAAATTATCACATTTTCAAATTGACTCATTAAAAATATCACTTCACCTTTTTCTTAAAAACAACATACGTCGGAAAATGATCTGAATATCCACCTTGATATATGTCGCCATTGTATGTTCTGAGTGGGTAGCCTTTATATTGTCCATCCATTTGCACCATGTAGCTTCGGCTGAATATATAGCCACCGCCAAAAAGAAGTGCATTTTCAGAGGATAAAACAGAAGGAGAGACGAGGATTTGATCAAATAGATTCCAAGCATCTGCATAGGCTAACGTACCAATACCTTTTTTAAAATAGTTGTAAAATGGATTGAAATATTTTCCATTGATAGCTTCTTCTTTTTTACCTGTAGATTGTAGGCAATTCACAACACTAGGACTCGTTGGATCATCGTTCAGGTCGCCCATAGTCACGATATTTGCATTTGGATTTAGAAGTAAGATACTATCCGTTTTGGCTCGCATGAATTCTGCGGCACGGCATCTCTTTGGCATGGAGACTTCTTCGCCACCTCTTCGACTAGGCCAGTGAGCTACCATGATGTGCATTTCTTCTCCCATAAATACACCTTGTACCCATAGTATGTCTCTTGTTTTGCCTTCACCCAAATCTTCCATATCCACATAGATTTTATCGGATTTAACCACCTTAAAATATTTCGGATTGTAAAGCAAACCTACATCGATACCTCTAGCATCTTTCGAGTCGTAATGTACAATTTTATAATTCCGAGATTTTAATCCTTCTTGAGCACATAAATCTTTCAATACACTTCTATTTTCTATTTCCGCTACACCTAAAACGGCTATACCTTCCGGACTATGGTCTGTACCCATTTCGGATAGAACTTGTTCCAATTTAGTGAGTTTATCTAAGTAGACTTGACCTGTATATCTTCTCGTACCCTCAGGAGTGAACTCTTCATCACTGACATTGTCTTGGTCTATAGTATCGTAGAGATTCTCAAGATTATAAAAACCAACTAATCCTATATTAAACTTATCCTGTGAAAAGTTAGCATTAAAAGAGAATAAAAAAATAAAAAGGAAGAATGCCTTATTTATAATAGGTTTGACTGAAACTGTCATAGGCTAATTGGATTTTCTCTAGGTTGAATTCTTTTGACTCTTTGAAAAAAGGTGGCTCAACAAGTTTATTATAGAGCGAAATATATTTTTCACTTATTTCATTGGTCCAGTCTTCATGCATTATTGGCATAATATCCCCTTGACGCCCCATAAAATTATTTTCTATCAACCATTGACGCACAAATTCCTTAGATAATTGAATTGGGTTTCCACCTTCTTTAAATTTTTCTTGATAGCTGTCGGCAATAAAATATCGCGAGCTGTCTGGGGTTAATATTTCATCAATCAGTATGATTTCACCATTTTTCTTTTTACCAAATTCAAACTTAGTGTCTACTAAGATTAAATTTTTAGAAGCAGCATATCTAGTTCCGAAATCAAATAAATCTAAAGCATATTTTTTAATCAAACTCCATTCATCTTTTGTGACAATTTCATGATTTAAAATTTCCTCCTCTGAGGTATTCTCATCATGACCTGCAGCTGCTTTGGTAGTAGGTGTAATAATTGGTGTCTCTAACTTTTGGTTATTTTTTAAACCATCGGGTAGTTGAACGCCACAAAAGTTTCTTTCACCGGCTTCATAGGCGCGCCACATGCTGCCAGCTATATATCCGCGAACTACGATTTCTATAGGAATTGTTGGTGCTAGATGCCCATAAGCGACATGGCTATTGGGAGTATCTATTAACCAATTAGGAACTATATTTTTGGTTTCGCGTAGAAAAAAGGTTGAAATACCATTTAAAACGGCACCTTTATAGGGGATAGTCTTGGGTAAAACAACATCAAAAGCAGATATTCTATCAGAAACTACAATAAAAATAAAATCGCCTTTGCTATATACATCCCTTACTTTGCCTTTGTAATAGATGGTATCTGGTAATATATGAAGCATCACTTTTCAGGATTATTTTCAAAAGCACTGATAATTTTAGCAACCAATCTATGTCGTATAACATCTAAAGTCGTCAATCTGACAATACTAATTCCTTCAATACCATCTAGTATTCTAAGCGTATGCGGCAATCCACTTTGTTGAGATTTTGGCAAATCTATTTGAGTCACATCTCCTGTGACAATGCACTTTGCATTCGGACCGATTCTGGTTAAGAACATTTTCAACTGCATAGCAGTCGCATTCTGCGCTTCGTCCAAGATGATAAAGGCATTATCTAAAGTACGACCTCGCATAAAAGCCAGTGGCGCCACTTCGATAATTCGAGTTTCTTTTAATTGAATTAATTTATCAAAAGGAATCATATCTTCCAGCGCATCATAGAGTGGCCTTAAATACGGATCTACTTTTTCTCTAAGGTCACCAGGTAGAAAGCCAAGATTTTCTCCTGCCTCTACAGCAGGTCTAGTAAGTATGATTCGCTTAACTTGCTTTTCTTTCCATGCCTTCACCGCCAAGGCTACGGCAGTATAGGTCTTGCCTGTACCAGCAGGTCCGACAGCAAAAAGAATATCATTTTTGAGATTTTGCTCCACCATCACCTTTTGATTAGGAGTTCGAGCTCTCACGACATGACCATTATTCCCATATACTATGACATCTCCTGTAGGTTTGGCTAGATAGGCCTCATTAGGCGCCTCGTTTAAAGCTATACGTTCAATATCTTTTAAGGTGATATCTTGATATTGCTTTATATGCTCTACGATGATTCGCATTTTCAATTCGAATTGAGCAATCTCTTCTTCTTTACCAGTAACCTTAATTTTATCTCCACGAAAAACCATTTTCAAGAGAGGGAAGGCTTTTTTTAATACATCGAGTTTATTATTATTGACCCCATACAAGACCAATGGGTCTATATCTTGTAAAAGTATAGTACTTTCTATCATAAATGAATTGAATATGGAAAATTAACGTCTGAGTAGGCCAAGTCTGTGAGGTCTTCTAGCGGTGGTTCTGTAAGAATTTCGTTTTACCCTGGTCGATCCAACCTCTTTACCAGATATACTGGCGCTTTTGCGTCTAGCCTCATCATTGCATACAGTAGAGTAACTCGATGCTTTTTTACAAGAAAATTGAACGCACAGTAGCGTTATTATTATATATATGTACTTCACTGCCTATTTTTATAGTTTAAATGCTAATTATACAACGACAAATTTATTAAAAATTGGGTCCTTTTCCTATTATTTTTTTGTAAATCCCGATTTTAAAAGGATTGTAGGCGTTTTTAATAAAAAAATAATCCACATTTTTAAAAGTAAAGAATTTTTATAAATAGCAGAAAAATAGATATTTAGATTAGATTGTGAGCCTTCAATATGGGCTTTTCCACAATAAAGAAAAAAGAAAATCTCGCAGAAGTATTGCAAACAGTGGATTTGCTATAAATTTGCCCTTGTAATTAATTATTAACAACTAAAATCTTTAAAAGATGAACAAAGGAGATTTAATCGACAAAATTGCTGGCGACGCAGGTATAACTAAAGCTGCAGCTGGTGATGCATTGAATTCTTTCATGAATGCAGTAAAGTCAACTCTACAGAAAGGTAACAAAGTTACTCTAGTAGGATTCGGAACTTTCTCTGTATCTAAAAGAAGCGCTAGAACAGGAAGAAATCCTCAAACTGGCAAAGAAATCAAAATAGCTGCTAAAACTGTAGCTAAATTTAAGGCTGGTGCAGATCTTTCTGCTTCTGCTGCAAAAGCAAAAGTAAAGTAATTTATAGTTATAATTTTATTACTTGCTTACTTACACTCCGCAATTTATTGCGGAGTTTTTTTTTAAATAATACAGAACGATGCTATGAACGATATAGCCGAATAAATATTTTCGATTATATTTGCTCGTAAGTCATTTTAAAATTAAATATAATTATCACATGGGAAAAGGCGATATCAAATCAAAAAAAGGGAAAATAGCAAGTGGGTCATTTGGTAAGAAAAGAAAGCAAAGAAATCCAAAAAAAACAGTTATTGTAGCCAAACCTACTAAGACCAAAAAAGTAGTGGAAGCTTCAAGCGAACTTGAGGTTAAGAAAACCAAAAAGACCACAAAAAGAACTGCAAAAAAAACCGATGAAAGTTCTAGTGAAGAATAGTTCTATTTTATTCGTTTGTGCAATCATCTTTTTATCTTGTAAATTTACAAAGAAGGATGTTGTTGAAACTGCCCCAAAAAATGAATCAGTTGCAGTTTCTAAATCCGAAAATCGGCAATTCATAGAAATAGAAGGACTAGGACCAAAGGGAGACACAGTTAAGTTCTCCAATATTAAAGCCAAATATATTCTCGTGGAATTTTGGGCATCATGGTGTCCGCCTTGCAGACAATTTAACCCTTGGCTCGTTAGTTTGTATTCAAAATATCAATCCAAAGGATTTGAAGTGCTCTCCATTTCTTTGGATACGGACGCTGATAAATGGCGAAATGCTATTGCTAAGGATGGTTTGATATGGCCAAATCATTTGTCTGATTTAGGTGGCTGGGATTCATACTGGGCAGTAAAATATGGGGTAGAGTCCATTCCAGATAATTTTCTTGTGGACCCAAATGGGAAAGTTATTGCGAGTAGTATGTCTCATGAACAACTTGAAACGACCTTAGCTAATTTATTCAAATAGATTTTCAAAATTTTTTAATTCATAAATGCGCTTATTCCTAAAAAGGATAAGCGCATTTTCATTAAAGACCTGTAAAGAAATTACAGGACTCGAAAACTCAATTCTTTTCGGGTTTGTCATATCTATCTCCCCCGTGTGTTTGGTTTGAAATTGGAATAAATAATTCTGTTTATTCAAATAAGCATTGCCCTTGTATTCAAATATACCTTGGCACGAACCCATTTTTTTGGATTGGACCAGATTGCCATAGTCGTCCAAAATAAATATCCCATAGCTGGTATCTATGGCTAGAGTATAATTTTTTATTTGAACTACCTCCGTAGGGAAGTAGAATTGTCCATTGACCTTGAAAGGATTTCTTTTCTGAGATATTTTTACGCCATTTTCATTTAACTTATACAGTATGTTTTCGCTAACATCCAGTACCCATATCATTTTATCTACAGTAAATTTGACGAAGGCAGGTTCGAAAATATGCAAAGGATCCAACTTGATATTGGAAATAACTCCCCACCGACTGTTTTTGATTTCAATAGTATTTTTATGTCTAAAGTAAAATAAATTTTTTAATGGGGTATTCAAATCCAAAGACAATTGTCGGAGATTCAAGTTGTCTAAAGTGTCATTATATGATTTTTCAGGGCTGACCCGGATAATTCTGTTTTCGAAGAATAGCCATTTATTATTTAGCTTATCTACTTTTAAATCAAGCAAGGTCGTATCTCTAGAATAAATTAGAGTGTCGAGAAATGTTTGACAATAATATGACTTAACTAATAGGGTTAGGATTAAAATCAAAATTGCTCTTCTCGCTGCCATATTGGCGCAAAGATACTTCATTTCCATCAAAAATAGCATAGGTATTGTAGTCTAGCCAATCGCCCAGATTTAGATAGATAGACGTTGTATTATCTAATTTAGTATAAATTGGTAAATGCCTATGCCCAAAAATGTAGTAATCAAAGAATTTATCTTTCATTATTTTCTGGCAATACACATATAACCATTCATTTTTATTTCCATGGTATTTTTCGGGTTCTAGCGGCTGGCCATACCGACTCCTGTATGAAAAAAAGTTAGCAATTCCTATACCTAAATCTGGATGAATCCATCTAAATAGAAATTGACAAATGGAGGATGCAAAAAACGTTTTAAGAAATTTATATTTGAAATCTCCAGGACCTAATCCATCTCCGTGGCCGATGAGAATGGATTTTAATCCGATCCGAATTTCAATCGGTTGAGAGTAGATTATTGCTTTAAATTCTTTGGTAAATAAATCACGCATCCACATATCATGATTCCCTTTGAAGAAGTGAAGCTGTATGCCATTATCGGACAGTTCTGCGAGTTTTCCAAGGAAGCGATAATAGCCTTTTGGCACCACTGTCGTGTACTCAAACCAAAAGTCAAAAATATCTCCAACGAAGTAGATATCGCTGACTTCAGAAGCATACTGATCTAATAAAAGGCAAATTCTTTTCTCTCTATCCAAGCTTGAATTTACATCTGGAACGCCTAAATGGAAATCGGATAGAAACAGTTGTTTTTTCACCTATGACGGTTGGAATTTATTCAAAACAGCACTCTTCGCAATAGAACACAAAGACTTTCTTTGTGCCTCTGGAGTTCAAAATTGGCTTGTTCATAGCGAAACGCGTACCTCTTTCTTCAATAGAAATATCGAGTAGAAACGGAAAGACATCATGATGTTTTAGCATATAATCAGAAACTGCATGTTCTATGTTTAATTTTACTTGAGATTTAGAAGCCAGAACAATGTGAAATTCTGGAAAGTTTTCCAAAGGCCTAAATCTATTTTGATTGGTATTCAAGATGATATTGCCCTCATCGGAAACTAAGCTTTCACAGTAGCTCAAAGCCACATGAGCATGGTCTATAACGCGTTCGATTTTTATTTGATTATCTATATCATTTTCTTTTAGGATACTTATCAAAGATTCTTCCCAAACAAAAACAGTTGTCAACTGATTTAATTTTAAAAACTGAATAAGTTTTTCTCCTAGCTCCTTTTTATCTGCACAGTAAATAAACTTCCCATCTTTATTGATAAATTTTTGTGCAAAATTCAAATCGGCATCATGTGGTATTTCCACAAAGGACTTAGCGTGATTAAATATCTCATTTTCTAAGACATCCTGAGGTACATAGGTCGTAAATAACTTTTTCGTAGGATCTGTATCTAAATCAGTCCCTTCAAGGTTTCTGCGACTATTGGCATTTGGCATTAAATTTGGAAACATCACTCTGTGTTTGAGCAAATGTAATACAATATAGGATAGTGGTTAGACTCAACTATCTACGCTAAATCAAGGTCGTGGTTAAAAAAATAGACAAAATGACTTTTTCTTGAGAGATGAACCACTAATCTAAATGAACTAATCTCTTCCCTTTGCTCTTTCTAATATTGACTGCAACTATTTTGTATTCTGGACACATAGCCTCAGAGTCGTGTTCATCGCTAGTAATAATATTGAGCATAACATCCGGGAAGTGGAAGGTGGTGCTGAGTACACCTTGTTTGACTTCCTCCGTAATACGTGCTTTTATGTCCACTTTCCCTCTTGGTGATTCTACACACACAAAGTCGCCTTCTTGTATAAAATGTCTGGCAGCGTCATCTGGATGAATCATAATGACATCTTCCGTTAATATTTGAGCATTGCCTGTGCGGCGAGTCATGGTGCCACAATTGTAATGCTCTAATTCTCGATTGGTCGTAACTATATAGGGGTATTCTTTTTTATATTTTTTGAGTTCATTGCTCTCTTCATAATCGAAATAATGAAACTTACCCAAGCCACGCGAGAATTTATCCAAATGCATTATTTGAGTATCTGTACCATCTTTTAATACAGGCCATTGCTTACCGTTTTTGCCCAATTCATCCCATTTGACTCCAGCGAAGAAAGGCACTATTTGAGAAATTTCTTCCAATACACCCGCAGCGTCATAATCCGCCTGAGGGAATCCCATGCGATTCATGATGTCAACAATGATTTGCCCATCAGGCTTTGTTCCCGCAAGAGGTTCTACCACTTTTTGTACCCGCTGAATTCTTCGTTCACCATTTGTGAATGTTCCACTTTTTTCTAAAAAGGATGAAGCGGGCAAAATCACAGTAGCATATTTTGCTGTTTCTGTCATGAATATTTCTTGTACGACCAATAAGTCTAGTCCTTGCATAGCTGCTATCACTTTATTGGTATTGGGGTCGGTCTGCACCACGTCTTCACCCATCAGCCAAAGCGCCTTTAACTTCCCGTCAATAGATGCTTCAAACATTTCCGGAATTTTCAAACCTTTACCGAGAGGAATTTTTGTTTTGTAAAAATTCTCGTAATGTTTGTTGATTTCCGGATCATAGGCATTGAGATAGCCCGCACCCTGATGTGGCTGACAACCCATATCTGCAGCTCCTTGGACATTATTCTGGCCGCGGAGAGGATTCACTCCTACCCCTTTTCTGCCTATATTTCCAGTGATCATAGCTAAATCTGAAATCAACATGACCGTATAACTACCTTGGGAATGTTCTGTCACACCAAGTCCATGGAAGGACATAGCGTTTCCAGCAGTAGCATAGGCTATAGCAGCTTTGCGAACTAACTCTCTATCTACACCCGTCACCGCTTCCATTTCATCCAAATTTAAAGCTAAAATTTGTTCTTTAAATTCATCATATCCTTCCGTTCTAGTAGAAATAAATTCTTTGGACTCCAAGCCTTCTGAAATGATATAATAGAGCATCATATTGAGCAGAGCTACATTCGTTCCAGGTTGCAGTTGTAAATGGTAAGTAGCATATTTTGCTATCTCTGTTTCTCGCGGGTCTATGACTATGGTTGTTTTACTCTTCATGGCAAACTGTTTCAACTTGGCGCCAGTCACAGGATGACCATCGGTAGGATTTGCACCGATAATCATGATGCAATTTGTATGCTTCAAATCTTCAATAGAGTTGGTCGCAGCACCTGTGCCAAATGCACGCTGCATGCCTAGCGCAGTAGGTGAGTGACAAACACGTGCACAACAATCTATATTATTTGTTCCTATGACTGCTCGAATAAATTTCTGCATTAAATAGTTTTCTTCATTCGTGCATCGAGCGGAAGAAATTCCAGCGACAGCATCAGGACCATGTTGATTTACAATCGTTGTTAATTTATCTGCTATGAAATCATAAGCCTCGTCCCATGTGGCAGGAACTAATTCTCCATTTCTGCGAATGAGGGGTGTTTTGATTCGGTCTGGGTGTTTGTAAAATGAAAAGGCGTAGCGCCCTTTAAGACAGGTATGACCAGCATTCACCTCGGCATCAAAAGGAGCTCGAATGGACTTTACTTCACCATTGAGTGTAGAGACTTCTAGATTGCAACCTACGCCACAATAAGTACAGATAGTTCGCGTTTTTTCTGTTCCTACGATTGATTTAGATTCGAATACATCTGAGATAGCTGATGTAGGACAAGCCTGAGCGCAGGCACCGCAGCTCACACAATCTGATTCGAAAAAATTCTCATCAAAACTTTTTATTATATGACTATCAAAACCTCTTCCAGCCATGGATAAAACGAATTCTCCCTGAACTTCTTCACAGGCGCGCACACAGCGGTAGCAGTTGATGCATTTGGAAAAGTCAGAGGTCATATAGGGATGACTCAAATCTTTTTCTCTATCCAAATGATTTTTCCCTTCTGGATAGCGCACCTTCCTTACCCCTACTTTAGCCGCTACATCTTGAAGTTCACAGTTATTGTTCACTTCACAAGTCAAACAATCTAGTGGATGATCGGTTAAGACCAATTCAATAATATTTTTTCGCAATTTGAGAATATCTTCACTATGGGTGTAGATATAGGAATTCTCCATGACTGGAGTATGGCACGAAGCTTGCGTTTTTCGACCACCATCTTTCTGAAGAGCCACTTCTACACTGCATACTCTGCATGAACCAAAGGGCTTTAAATTTGGAGCGTCGCAAAGCGTCGGCACATAGTCCTGCTCAAAATATCGCTTGATAAATTGCAATAAAGTGTCGCCTTCATGATATTCAAAAGGTTGGTCATTGATAAATGCTATTTTTGTCATAGGTTGAAATTTATTTGTAGCACAGAGTTTCACAAAGTTTTAGCACAAAGTTTCACTAAGAAATTTGATATAGATATTTCCATAAACTTCGTGTAACCTTGTGTCATACTTTGAGGGACTTTGTGCTCCATTTTATTTTAAATATTCTTTTAATTCCTCTTCAAAATACATCAATGCGTTTTTAATCGGTAAAGGCAATCCTCCACCTAATGCACATAGGGAGCCTTTTTCCATTGTATTCAATAAATCATTAAGTAAAGTTCTATCTATTTTATAATCTTCATTTTGCGCTTTTTTGAAAAGTTCGTAGCCGCGAGTAGATCCTAATCGGCAAGGGAAACATTTTCCGCAGCTTTCATGCGCGGTAAATTGAAAAAGATGTTCGATGTATTTAACCAATGGAAAATTTTCTGGAATAGAAACTACAGAAGCATGACCTAAAAGAAATCCTTCTTTACCGAAAGAATCAAAATCTATGCTTAGGTTCTTTATCTTTGACACAGGGACTAGTCCACCAAGTGGACCACCTATATGCAGTGCCTTCACTCTTTTGTTAAATCCTTTACCTAGCTCTTCTATTACTGTTTGTAGCGGTGTCCCCATATCTACCTCATACATACCTGGTTGGTTAAAATGACTGTCGAGGCAAACTAGCTTTGTTCCTGTGGATTTAACAGTACCAATGGAAGCGTATTTCGCTCCACCATTTGCTAAGATAAATGGAATGTTGGCCAGCGTTTCCACGTTATTGACGACGGTAGGTTTATTGAACAATCCTACTTGAGTAGGGTATGGAGGACGCACGCGCACTTCAGGCCGCTGCCCTTCGATAGACGACAAGAGGGCGGTCTCCTCCCCACAAATATAAGCGCCCATCGCCTTGACTACTTTGAAATCAAAATTAAAATTGGAGTCCAAAATATTTTTACCAATGAGATGATTCTCTCGTAAAAATGCAATACTATCATTGATTTTATCTACAGACGCAGGGTATTCTCCTCTGATATAAACCACCCCCCAATTAGCTCCTATGACATAGCCAGTGAGTATCATGCCTAGAAGCAGTTTATGCGGTTGTTCTTCTAATAGGTATCTATCTGAATAAGCGCCTGGATCACCCTCATCGGCATTGCAGACCACGAATTTATCTTGTGATGGCGTGTTTTTACACGATTCTAATTTGAACCCCATGGCAAAACCTGCGCCACCTCTACCTCTAATGCCCGAGGCTTTGATTTCATTTAGAAGTTCATCTGGTGATTTCGAGAGAGATGTTTTTAGAAGACTATAAAATTGATTGAGGTCTTGGATTTTTTCTGTAAGAATAGGAGTGCCTATATAAGCTACATTATAGGTCTCTTTAGTATTCGATTTTGTCTTTTTTATGTCGGTTAAATTCTCAATATCAGTACCAGAGTAATTTTTACCATCGATATGAAAAGCTCCATTTTCATGACAACGACCGAGACAGCACATTTCACCTACTTCATCTGAGGAGTATTCCTTTAGGATTTTATCTTTCAATTTTCCTTGCGTATCAGCTGTGAGGCATGCACTACCATTGCATATATAGACTTTCTTCCCTTTATTTTCTGGTCGCAAGAAGTCATAAAAAGAGGTGGTCCCATATAAGGTGGACTTACCTACTAAGAATTCTTTCCGCAATTCCTCCATTTTCTCCAAATCTGGAGTGCCTGTATCCTGCGCAGCTATGCCTAGTTCCTCAAAAAGATTTTTGTCTAATCCTTTTCTACCCAATAAATAACTTAAATTTTCTGGCATATAATTTTCTTTCTGAGTCTAATAAAACAATCTTAACTCACAAATTTAATACAGTTTGAGAATTCTTATAAAATAAAAATTTTGGATTACCTTTGAATTCCTAAAATAGTAAAAAAAGTGAGCAAATCAGCATTAGTATGTGGCGGTAGCAAAGGTATAGGTTATGCCAGTGCAGTGAAATTAGCGGAAATGGGCTGCACCGTAACTCTCTTAGCTAGAAATGAAGAGGATTTAAAAAAAGCAATAGCAAACCTATCTTGCACCAATGGACAGACACATCAATATATAGTCGCAGATGGCAATGATTTAGAAAGTTTGGAATCAAAAGTCCGTCAAAAGGCCAAGGAAATCGGAAAGCCGTTTCTCATTTTAGTAAACAATTCTGGAGGTCCTACAGCTGGTCCAATATCTAGAGCCAAAATAGAGGAGTTTGAAGCTGCATTTCGGCAGCATTTATTAGTTAATCACACGTTGGTTTCAGTTCTAAAGCAAGGCATGATGGATCATCATTTTGGAAGAATAATCAATATAATTTCAACTTCTGTAAAACAACCTCTTCCTAATCTGGGTGTCTCCAATACAATAAGAGCTGCTGTTGCCAATTGGTCTAAAACGATGGCCAATGAACTGGCCTCTTTTGGCATTACGGTCAATAATGTATTGCCTGGAGCTACCTCTACAGATAGATTAAACGCAATTATAGAAAATAAGTCCAATAAACTGAATATATCTAAAAATACTGTAGAAGAAGAAATGATCAATGAAATACCGATGAAGCGCTTCGCTCAGCCAGAAGAGGTGGCAGCAGCTGTAGCTTTTCTAGCCTCTGACGCAGCCTCATACATCACTGGTATTAATATCCCAGTAGATGGGGGGCGAACAGCCTGTTTATAAATGATAAAACATACAAAATATGAAACTAAAATTCATCTTTACTCTCCTACTCTTCGTATTAGCCTATGGCTCGAATGCTCAAAATGATAATCAACTGGAAAAGACTGCTCCAAAACCTGAGCAGGTGACTGTAAATTCCTCACTTTCTGCTCCTATTCAAGCTTTGCATGATTTGAGCATTTATCCCAATTTGCCGAATATGGTCAAGAATGTAATTTTTATGGACCCGATGGCAAATGAACTGCTTTACAAAGTCGAGTTTTATGCGGTGAAAAGCTTGGAAGTTGATGATTGCAATAAGCACTACTTGTTTGGTGATTTTGAAGTGAAAACATTGGAGGGTTATGGGTACCCATACTATGTTTTTAATACTAACTCTCAAGTTATTTCTACAAAGATGGGTTGTGGCAATACTATAAAGAAGGTTAAAAATGTAGCTTCAGGCAAAACAGAGACTGTGCGCTATATGAGTATGCTCCCTATAGTAGTCTATACTCCGAAAGATATAGACGTGAAATACAAAATTTGGCAACAAGATCCTAAAGAATTGGATGCTAGAAGTTTCTAATAAAAATAGTTCAAGTTTAAGAATATTTTAGATTTAAAATTTCAGTATTCCTAATTATCGCAAAGTTCTTAGATTTGCAGAAGTAATTATTGTCATATGAGTCAGCATAAAAATTTTGTATCCCTAAAAGATGAAACTATCAGAATGTTTGAAAATCCAATTTTAGATTGGATGTCAAGGATTCATTGGGCGACTCCACTTATTGTTTGGGTTCCCGTAGTACTTTATTGCTTATATCAAGCGAGTATTGTCTATCAGTTTGGCTGGATTAAGATTCCAGTTTTATTTCTAGTAGGCCTATTCATTTGGACATTGTCAGAATATTTCGTACATCGATTTGTATTTCACTACCATCCAAGTACTGATTTTGGAAAGAGAATTAGCTTTTTAATGCACGGGGTACATCATGATTATCCTAACGATTCTAAGCGTTTGGTCATGCCACCTATCATGTCTATAGTTTTAGCAATTCCTTTTTTCGTTTTTTTCAATATGGCTTTTGGTGGTGGAGGAGCTACTTATTCAGCTTTTGCAGGTATGGTTTGTGGTTATTTAGTTTATGATATGATGCATTATGCACTGCACCATGCGAAGTGGCAAAATCCCTATTTCGAAAAATTAAAAAAACATCACATGGCCCATCATTACGTGCACCCTGAGGCAGGCTTTGGTGTGAGTAATATGTTTTGGGATAAGGTATTTCAAACAGAATTGGAAGAGGCTCGAAAAAAAGCCAACGAAGAATAATCATCCACGAACTGTTTTATTTTGAAAATAGCTGTTTTTCCAGGATCATTTGACCCAATTACTATTGGTCATGTAGATATTGTCAAACGCAGTATACCGCTGTTTGATAAAATTATTATCGCAATTGGCGTCAACACACAAAAGAAATATCTATTCTCACTGGAGCAGCGCACTCAATGGATCAAAGAAGTTTTCAAAAATTATCCTACCATAGAAGTCAGTAGTTATATGGGACTAACCATCAATTACTGTAAGGAAATAGGCGCGGATTATTTATTAAGGGGTATTCGTTCAGCTTCAGATTTCGAATATGAAAAGACCATAGCCCATCTAAATCATAGCATGGAATCTGGCATCGAAACTATACTGATGTTGTCTCCACCAGAGTATTCCTCTATATCTTCTACGATAGTTCGCGAAATTATTTTGGGAAAAGGGGACGTGAGTAAGTTTGTACCGAAAGAAATTGTAGAGAGTATGGCTGTGATTTAATAACAATCCATTATATTTGCATTACAAAATGGCTGCGTAGTTCAACTGGATAGAATAACAGATTTCGACTCTGTTGGTTAGGGGTTCGAATCCCTTCGCGGTCACTATATTAGTTCTCAGTATTAAGTCACAGTATCTGTTTTAAATGATAAACTAATACTCGTTGCTGCCTATCGAGATATAAACAATGACTTCTTATTTTAATATTGGCGGGGTACCAGAGCATTTCAATATCCCTTTTCGAAAGGCGATAGATGAAGGGGTATTTAGCACCCGGAATATTGAACTAATCTGGAAAGATTATCGGGGCGGAACTGGCGATTTAATCAAGGCGATTAAAGAAAAGCAAATTGATATAGGAGTTGTTCTGACGGAAGGAGCAGTGAAGGCTATAGCTGACGGAGCGCCTATGAAAATAGTGCAGGTTTACGTCAATTCCCCATTATACTGGGGTATATACTGTGGAAATCATTCTAAATTTACTAAGCTGAACGAGGTTGAAAATCCATCTTTTTGTATCAGTCGGTTTGGCAGTGGATCGCACTTGATGGCTTATCTTCTGTGTCAGCAGCAAGGCTGGACTATGGATAAAGTGGAGTTTGTGGAGGTAGGAAGTTTCTCAGGTGCGCTAAAAGAATTCAACCAAAGCCCAGATAGATTGTTTCTATGGGAGCGCTTTATGACTAAACCATACCTTGATAGTGGTACATTAAAAAAAATAGGAGAAATCCCAACTCCTTGGGCCTCGTTTAGCATTGTGGCTCATCATGATATATTAATAGAAAACGAAGATAGACTCATAGAAATATTAAAAACAATTTCAGACTATACTTATAAGTTTAAGCAAAATACGCTGGACTCGGTAGATTATATATCTAATTATTTTGAATTTTCCGTTTCAGATATGAAGAATTGGATTCAAGATACAGATTGGAATTACTTATTAGACGTGCCCTATCCCAAATTGAAAATTGCACTAGATTTTTTAAAGGAGGTTCTGCTAGTAGACAAGAATTTTGATATTCAGTCTCTGTGTCCAGATGACAATTTTTGGAGAAAATGCTCGTTATAGCTAAATATTTATGCCAGTTAGTTTTCCTCTGTGAATTATATTTCCCATTATTATTGTCTAAAAGATAAAAATCCCTACACTACTTTGGGGACACTTTTGCCAGATATAATTCCACATTTTTCTTATTTGCATAATAAATATTTTTTGCATTATAATTCCCAGTCACTTAATAAAGAAGAATTTCAACTTTGGCTCGGAGTGGAGAATCACTATGCGGATGACAGTTTTTTTCACTCTATGTCATTGTTTAAGCAAGGGATGATAAGCATAGAAGAAGAGATGCATAAAAATTTAGTTCTTAAAGAACTTAGGAGAAAATATCTGATTTCTCACGTTCTTTATGAACTAATCCTCGATCATTTGATCCTAGAGAGATTTCCAGATATTGCTGAGAATATCTATGCTGATTTAGAGCAGGTTGATATATCGAAATTAGGAATATTTCTAAAAAAAATAATAGGCGAAAATGAAAAAGTTAACCTATTTTTGGATTCATATGATAGATTTCTCGATAGGCGATTTTTGGGTTTTTACGGCATAGATAGCAATTTAGTAAAATCGCTGCATATGGTATCTGGTAAAATAAGCCAGTGGGATTTCAATAAAGAGACAATCAATGGATTTACGGCGATAATAAGAAAAATGAAGAAGGAGATTGATTTTAAGTTAGTATTCGAAAGTATATTTAAACACAAGGAGATAAGGTGAAGCATATCGTGATTTTGATTCTGATTACAGGAAGCGTGAACGTAAATTCACAGTCTGTTCGAAAATATTCAAATGAATTTTTAAAAATTGGTGTTGGAGGGAAATATTTAGGAACAGGAGGATCTTTAGTGACTTCTGAATCCGACCCTGCTTCTGTATTTTATAATCCTGCAGGTGTTGGAGCATTTGACCGTGTTTCAGTTTCCGCGATGCACAATTCCTATTTTGCAGGAATCGCCAACTTTGATTATGTGGGAGTAGTTTTCCCATTGAAATATCGACAAAATATTGGAGTTAGTCTAATACGCTTTGGCATAGATAATATCCCCAATACAATTCAGTTATACAATCCAGATGGTAGTATAAATTACGATAGAATAAGTTCGTTTTCAATTTCAGATATGGCATTGTTTCTCAGTTTCGGTAGGAGATTACAAGATACTCAGGGTTTGTCATTTGGAGGAAATGTCAAAATTATAAAAAGAGACTATGGTTCCTTTGCCAATGCATGGGGATTTGGAGTCGATGCTGGAGTTCAGTATGCGACAGACAAATATAGGCTGGGTATTTTTCTGCAAGATATTAGCTCAACCTTTTCTAGCTGGAATTTCACTTTTGATGATTCTACCAAAAAAGTCTTTGCGGCTACTGGAAATGAGATACCATCTTCTTCGAGTGAGATTACTTTGCCAAGTGTGCACTTTGGCGGTCAATATAATTTCCTTTTTGGAAAAGGGAAACAAATGAAGTTTTCTCCCATGGGCAAAGTTTCAATATACACAGATAAGCGAAATGTATTACTCCCAGGTCCGGTAAGTGCGGATGTCTCTCTAGGGGGCGAATTTGGTATTTATCACATCGCATTTTTACGATTTGGATTGAGTAATTTTACCAAGGCTACTAATGACTTAGGGGAAGATTATCTCAGTTTTCAACCTTCAATAGGCGCAGGGTTTAGACTCAATCAGTTTGATATAGATTATGCATTTAATAATGTTGGAAACTCTGGTGTAGGTCTTTATTCACATGTTTTTTCGCTTTCTTATAGATTTAAGAAAAAAGATAAATATAGTAGACCGAATGTGGCGCCTGAAAATTCTCCATCTAGCCCGAACACACCAGGCAACAATGATAATATACCAGTAAAATTAGATTGAGCATATGAAGAAAATTTTACTTCTCTTTGTTTTATTAATTAGTTTATCAGTTAGGAGCCAAGGACCATACGGCCATGAGTGGATAGATGCTGCGAAGGTACATTACAAATTTCCTATTATCAATACTGGAATATATAGAATTCCGTATTCATTTTTACAAGCCAATTGTCCTGAAATAGCCAATGGTAGTAAGGCTGAAATATGTATGTATAATAATGGAAATCAGGTTCCAATTTATATTTCTTGGACAGGAAGTCCAAGTTCTAGTGACTTTATAGAATTTTACGGGAAGAGATTAGATGCTGAAATTGATAAACGATTGTATGCAGATTCAAATTTTGTTTTAAATCCTTTTTCCAGTCTTTTTAAAGATACAAATTATTATTTTCTTACCTTAAGATCTGGTTCAAACCTGCGAATAATAGAATATAACAATGATACTGCTAGTATTGCAGATCCCTATCTGAATCATTGCATTGCGACGGCACTGAATCAATACAAAGTAGCCTATAGCGATGGAAGACGCTGGTACTATTCAGCTACACAATATTCAATAAGACCTTCCTACGATATTGGTGAAGGATGGGGAACCAATGCTTATACTAGTTTAAATTTTTCAACTCCGAATTTTGTGAACACAAGTGGCTTAAGTGCTAAACTAAGAGCAAGACTTTTTGCACGAAATGAATCATCTCACAATTTGGAATTTAAAATAAATGGTATCTTGGTAGGAACACAGAACGCTGTTGGTAGCACTCTAATTAATTTTGAAAATGATATTCCAGCTAGTTCTGTTACTTCTGCCACTACCTCACTTGCTATAGCCCCATTACTCCCAAATAATCACGGCTATTGCTTAGGATATGCTTCTCTGGCCTATCCCCGAGACTTTAGTTTTTCTGGACTCAATCAATTTAGTTTTTCCCTACCACCTTCTTTAGGTTCTGTTCGATTTCAAATTTCTAATTATAACTCAACTAATGAAGTGGTACTTCACGATATGGCCAACAATACAAGGACTGCACATCAAGCAGCATCCGGACATCGTTTCTTAGTTAATGCCCAAGGTGCCAAAAGTCAGTTGGCTATAGCGCACACGGCTTCTATTTTAAGTGTAAATTCGATAGTTAAATATAATTTCTCAAATCTTTTGACGCAACGTGGAAATTTTGTAATAATAGCTAATAGAGCCATGCAATTCGATTCTAGTGGAGTCGATATAACCCAGCAATACAAAAATTATAAGGAATCAGTCGCTGGCGGATCTTTTCAGGTAGTGGTGGCTTATATGGATGAGTTGCAAGAAATGTTTGGTTATGGTCATCCAAAACATCCATTGGCTATTCGCAAATTTTTGCAATGGTCGCAAATATGGGGAGGGAAGGTTCCTAAACATGCCCTGCTCATTGGCAAAGGATTTGCTACAAATAGTCTATTTAGCGCAGTCGGAACCAATTACACAAACAATTTTATTCCATCGTTTGGGCACGCTCCATCGGATTATCATTACGGCACCATGGATGGATCAGATATACAATTTATTAGTATTGGACGATTGGCAGTGACTAATGGCCAAACGGTCAAAAATTATTTAGAAAAGCTCAAGGAGTACAATTCGGAATACAATGCAACCTCCGATTTAGATCAAAATCCAAATAAAAAAGAGTATATGAAGTGGGTAGTGCATCTCGGCGGGGGCACTGGCGCGCAGCAGCAAGCGGACTATAGAGCCAATCTGCAATCGTACGAAGCTATTGCAAAAGATACGCTTTATGGTGCACGGACTTTTTCTGTTTTTAAAAATGGACCAGATATTTCAGAAGATGTCACTTCGGTAGATTTATCCAATAGAATTAATAAGGGCGTAAGCTTAATTACCTTTTTTGGGCATTCTTCGGCTACAATTTTTGATGTAGGCATTGGCGAGCCGAGCACATTTACCAATAAAGGAAAATATCCTGTTTTTTTGGCGAATGGATGTAATTCAGGATTTTTCTACGGTGGAGGCTTATCTTATTCTGAGAGTTTTATAAATTTGAAGGATAAAGGAGCAATCGGTTTTCTGGCGACAACTAATACGGCATTGGATGCTGCTCTATATCAATATGGAAACGCATTCTATGAACAATTGACCAAGAATTCCTACAATATGTCGGTAGGTGAAGTAGCAAAAAATGCCAGTGCTGCTCTGCTATCAGGTGGCGTTATGAACTATTTGAATACTACTTTTATGGAGTTTAATCTCAATGGAGATCCTTCTGTGCCAATAACTCAATATGCCAAGCCAGACTATTACATAGGTTCTAGTTCTATTATTTTACCAACATATAATTTGAATACTATTATCGACTCGTTTCCAGTCAAAATAATTATACATAATCTCGGAAAGGCCATACGCGGGAGTATCAAGATAAAGTTAGAGAGGATCAATAATGGCAATTCAGCTATCTATGAAAAGATTGTGACAGCTCCGATTTTTATTGACACCTTTGTGCTAAATATTCCTACACGTGACCAAAATTTTGGGATAGGCATTAATTCGTTCAATGTAAAAGTAGATGCAGATGATTCTTACTCAGAAATTTCTGAAGTCAATAATGAAATTAAAAATACAGGGAATATATTAATTGAAAACGACGATATACTACCTATATTCCCTTATGAATACTCAATAGTATCTTCCAATACGGCTAAGTTGATAGCTATGTCAACACTATTAAATAGACCGACAAGGAGCTATGTATTTCAAATCGACACCACAGAGGAATTCAATAGTTCATTTTTAAAAACGTACAAATCAGATATTACAAATGAAAGTATTATTACTTGGCAACCATCTTTAGTTTTTCAAGACTCCTCCGTTTATTATTGGAGGGTGAGCAAAGATTCTCTGCCTGGACAAGGTTATAGATGGAATAATTCTTCTTTTATCTATATACCAAATCAACCATTGGGAGGATGGAATCAGTCTCATTATTTTCAGTATCTTAAAAATGCATACAAGAATGTATTTATCGGATCTTCGAGAAGTTTTCAATTTGTCAATGATGTAAAAAGTATTTCATTTAAGATTAATGGAAGTAACAATACCTACGAGGTAGAATGGTACTTGAATAATGCTCGTCAAGCAGTATTAAGAGAAGCGGGAAGAATGACAAACGGAATTTTTGTAATATGGATAGATGGTAAGTCGGGAATAGCTCGCCAAAGTATGGATTCAAATTATGGCTCAAGAGTTTGGGGGAGTTTTGGGTCCATTCAGTTTGGTTATACAGGTATTCCAAGAGAAGGATTCGTTTTTCAAGATACAGGACTGACACCTGTCAATCACCCAATGCCAAATACCCCATGGTCTTCGGTTATGCTCAGCTTCTTAAATCAAGTGCCCGATGGCGACTATTTATTATTTTACTCGAATAAGAGACCTGTTTATCCTTCCTGGAGTGCGGATTTGAAAAACTATTTTTTCAATGCGGGCTTTTCTAGTCTGCAGCAACTAGTCAATGGTACAGTGGTGGCACCATTTATCTTTGGATATAGAAAAAATATATCCAGTTTTCCTATTTATCAGAAATTGGGAACGGATTATACTAGTTTTACTACTGGAGAAATGTTCATCAATGGTAGCTGGAAAGAAGGCTTTAAAGAATCTGTCTTAGCCGGTCCAGCGAAAAAATGGCATACACTAAGCTATAGAACGGAGGCTGCAGAACCTATGAGTCAGGATATTAATTCCATAGAATTGTATGGTGTAAAATCAAATAAACAAAGAGAACTATTAAAGACCTTTAATACACCAGTGCTCGACACTAATATTGAATGGATTGATCCCAATACCTATTTGAATCTGCAGTTAAAACTAAATACTAAAGATGAATTAAATAGAACGCCAGCCCAGTTAAAGCATTGGCGAATCTATTTTGAAGATATAGGGGAAGTAGCTATAAACAGCTCCTCAAACCTAGTTCCAAAAATGCGAGATACTATAGAAAATGGGGAGAAAATTACTTTAAATTTTGGAGTAGAGACCCTTAATTCCAATAGCTTTGACTCTCTAAGTTACAGGATAATCATTAGTCAAGGGAATCAGACCAAACAATTGATCGGTAAGACCGCTCCTTTAGCAGGCAACACCTTTCAATTAGTTCAGCGAGAGTTGACCTTGAACGATTATTTCGAAGGTCAAAATTCTGTGAGTTATGAGATCAATCCAACTAATCTGGCTTATCAAAAAGAAAAATTTGAGGTAAACAATTATAGTAAGTCAAGCTTTTTCGTAAAATCGGATATAGAGAATCCCCTTCTTGATGTGACATTTGACGGAGTTCATATCATCAATAATGAGCTAGTATCCAGTTCCCCAAATATCAGAATAGCCCTTAAAGATGAAAACAAGTATTTGCTCCTCGACGATACTTCGCTTATTAAGTTATTCTTGCGATATCCTGATGGTAGCCAAAGACCCATTCTTTTTTCCCAAGCCGGCGTCAATTATACCTTGGCTAGTTCGGGGAGCAATCGAGCAGAGATTAATTATAAACCAGAACTTAGCGATGGAACCTATCAACTCATAGTGAAGGATAGCGATAGAGCAGGCAATAGCAGCAGCCCCAATGGCAGCTTTAACTTTAAAATTTCTTTTCAGGTTATCACAAAAAGTCAAGTTTCACATTTTGTAAACTATCCCAATCCGTTTACTACAGCTACTCAGTTTGTTTTTACTTTGACAGGAGCGAAGGTTCCAGACTTTATTAAAATTCAGATTATCAATATAAGAGGACAAGTCGTAAAAGAAATTTTCAAAGAGGACCTAGGGCCACTCAAACTCGGGATAAATAGAACTCAATACGCCTGGGATGGTAAAGATCAATACGGAGATGCCTTAGCCAATGGAGTCTATCTCTATAAAGTCACGGTAAAAAACAATGGTGAGGATATACCAATGATGGATGAAAAAGACTTTAAGTCTATTAATAAATCAAACAAGAACCTGGGCCAATATTTCAAAGATGGCTGGGGCAAGATGGTGATAATAAGATAGTATAAAAATGAAAATAGCCCTCTCGCAGCAGAATTATATTCTTGGAGACTTTGAATATAATACCAATAAAATAATCCAGGATATACAAATAGCTATTGCTAAGGATATAGATCTTATTGTTTTTTCTGAGCTTTGTTTAACGGGCTATCCTCCTACTGATTTTTTTTACTTCCACGATTATTATGTCAAATTAGAAAAGTGTTTTGCAAGACTGTTTCCATTTAGTCATCAGACAGGAATTTTTGTCGGAGCTCCGCGCAGAAATCCATCAAAACAAGGGAAAGATTATTTTAATTCAGCCTTTCTTCTTTATCATGGTAAAGTCCAACACATAACAGATAAGACTCTACTGCCCACCTATGATATTTTTGACGAATATCGCTACTTTGAACCAAATAAAAACTTCAAGTGTATTGATTTTAAAGGTAAAAAGCTTGCGGTGACGATATGTGAAGATATCTGGGATATCGAGGCGGATAATCCGATTTATGGTAAAACACCCTTAGAGGAGCTCGTCAAAGAATCTCCTGATTATATCATTAATCTTTCAGCTTCACCTTTTTCCTACAGTCATAGTGAAGCGAGAAAAAAAGTGGTAAGTCAGAATTGTCTTACCTACAAGATTCCTATGGTGTATGTGAGCTCTGTAGGTGCTCAGACCGAGCTAGTATTCGATGGGGGCTCTATGGTTTGCAATGCAGCAGGGGAAATCGTCTATGAATTAAAGTATTTTGAAGAAGATTTTGGGATAGTGGATATGGAAACTATTTCTACCATATATCAGACTCAACCTGTGCTAGAAAAAGTAGAGCGTAAATATGAAGCTTTAGTGCTCGGTATTCGCGATTATTTTCAGAAATTGAAAATGAAAAGAGCTGTTATTGGTCTGTCTGGAGGTATAGACTCAGCGCTTACGCTCGCTTTAGCAGCAGAGGCTTTGGGTTCAGAAAATGTATTAAGTGTATTGATGCCAAGTCAGCACTCTAGCCAACATTCCATTGATGATGCCCTTCAGATCTGCGAGAATTTGCATAGTCCCTACCAAATCATTCCTATTAAAGAAAACTATGAGGCGATCATTTCTTCTTTACAACCTATGTTTGAAGGAAAGAATGAAGACGTGACTGAAGAGAATATTCAAGCGAGAATTCGAGGGATTCTCCTGATGGCTATTTCGAATAAGTTTGGCAATTTACTTTTAAATACCTCAAATAAATCAGAGGTAGCTGTTGGATACGGAACCCTCTACGGCGATATGTGTGGTGCGCTTGCGGTGCTAGGTGATGTCTATAAAACAGAGGTCTATGCTATGTGTGAATTTATCAATAGAAAAGCTCAAAAGGAAGTCGGACATGATATTATTCCTCAGCACACGATAGCTAAACCACCAAGTGCAGAGCTCAGGCCAGGACAGAAGGACCAAGATTCGCTCCCTCCATATGAAGTTTTGGATGCGATTTTATACCTCTATATCAATAAAGAAAAGGGATTAGAAGAGGTGGTGGCTTCAGGTTTTGAGCGAGGCTTGGTAGAGAAAGTATTTAACCTCGTCAATAGAAATGAGTTTAAACGATTTCAAACACCACCCATTATACGTGTGAGCTCTAAGGCTTTCGGCTTTGGGAGGAGGATACCGATAGTTGCAAAGTTTTAGTAAGAAATGTCTTAAATTTGACATATAAAATAAAAAAGAATCGACCTTTAATAATCTAAATGTAAACATATGAAATGAGCATTGAAATAATCAAGCATTTTCACACAAAGCGATGATTATTTTCTATGCGAATAGCATGTGACCATTAAAACTAAAAAATGAACACATGAAAATTAAAATTTTAATACATAAAGAAGAGAATGGCTACTGGGCAGAAGCTCCATCTATATTGGGTTGCGTATCTCAAGGAGATACTTATGAAGAACTTATTGAAAATATGAAAGAGGCTATAGAAGGCTGTCTTAGTATAGATATGGAAGAAATGGAACTTATTGAAAATACAGAAGTTTTGGAGTTAATGATATGAAACAGATTTCTGGCAAACGGTTTTGTAAGCTTCTAGAATCCAAAGGCTGGATACTGAAAAGAATACAAGGTAGTCATCATATTTTTATGAAAGAAGGAAATATAGCTAGAATTTCAGTGCCGGTTCATGGCAACAAGGACTTGAAGATGGGACTAATAAAAAGTCTAATGAAAATTGCAAATATTGATGAAAGTGAATTGTAATAAACATGCAATCAAATACATAATGAAAATATGAATAAGTTTTCCCACTACAAATTTATCATTGCGGGTATAATTATTGTCATGTTAACCATAGCGGTTATAGGTGCTTTATTTAAAATTATGCACTGGCCTTATGCCAATGAAACACTTATAATCGCAATGTCTGGAGGGATAGTACTTTTTTTAGCAATACTCTATGACATGATAGTATCTCCTATCCGAAAGAAAGCTATTTGGATTATAACTTTGTGTTTTGCACCTTTATTGGTAGGACTTTTATATACTTTTTTGAGAAATGATATGCTAGAAAGTCATTCGGATTTGCAATGAAGTTATCCAAATCACAGATTTTAAGTTTTCAGAAGAGTATTTTAGAGTTTCATCAACGTGATTGTGCGGTAAAACCGTGGAAAACAGACCATAACCCTTATAAAATTTGGGTGTTTGAGGTGGTCATGCAGCAAACTCGCATGGAGCAGGGATTGCCATATTATGAGCGGTTGATTAAAAAATTTCCTACTTTATATGATTTAGCTCATGCAGAAGAGGATGCGCTTTTTGCTGTGTGGAAAGGCCTAGGTTACTATAGTCGAGCGCGAAATTTACAATTTACAGCTAAATACATAGTAAAAGAATTGAGCGGTAAATTTCCATCTAGTTATGATGATTTATTAAAATTGAAAGGCATAGGAGAATATACTGCTGCTGCTATAGCTAGTTTTGCCTTTGGACAAAATGTAGCAGTCTTGGATGGGAATGTACATAGAGTTTTATCTCGATTTTTTGGACTAGCTAAAACAATTCAATCCACCACAGATAAAAGGTATTTTCAAGACTTGGTCAATCACCTGCTATTCAAAGGAAAGTCCGCTATTTTTAATCAAGCTATGATGGATATGGGCTCACAAGTTTGTAAACCCCAAAATCCCAATTGTGAAAATTGCTTATTTTCGAATGATTGCAAGGCTTTTAATGGAGATAAGATTGCAGATTTACCCCCAAAGAAGGTTCGTCCAGTCCTCAAAGAGCGCTATTTTTACTGTCTTTTTGTGGAGTATAAGGGTAAAGTCTATCTTGAAAAACGTTCTGAAAATGATATTTGGAAAGGATTGTATCAAGGAATAGTTCAAGAGGGAGTGAAATTAGACCTCAAATTTTGGGAAGAAAAGGATATTGATGTAACCAACGTGGATTGGAGCGGATGGCAGACACAGACCTTGAGTCATCAGAAGGTATTTATGAAAATAGGGAGAATAAAAGTCAAAGAGAATAAAGCCTATACTTCTCAGTTAGTAAAAAAAGCTGACCTAGCAGCCATACCATTTCCTAGAGTGGTGAGTCGTTTTCTCGAATCAACTGTATAGTTTATATTGGTCTATTATCTTTTTAAGCACAGTCTTATTTCCTTTTCCTGGGTTTAAAAAAAATACTTTTACGTTTTGATTCGCACTCTCCTCTCTGTATTCGGCGAGTAATTCTTTGTCCTTGCCCTTTAAGTCAATAATCATAATATCTAAATCAAATTGTTTTGTATAAAGTTGAATATCGCTTGGATTAAGGTCATTAATCCCATGCTCTATCGAGTATTTAAGCCAATCGTGATGAAGTATAGTTTGTATCAGTTTTTGGTTGTCTGTTGAAACTATCAAAACATTTTTTGTCGAATAGATTCTGCGCAATAAGGTGTTAAATATTTTTATCCATAGGATTCTGAATAGAATAATGAATAGAATAGCTAAACTAAAGAAAAGGATAAGATGAACTAAATAGTATTTTCTGTCTAAAACTATTAACCAATAAATAGTGATAAAAGAGAATATTATAAAGAGATATCTCAAGCTAAACACGGGAACTGTTTTTAAAGAAAACGATGGGTTTAAAAGGGATTGTCCACTGAGAAAAAACACGAGCAAAGTGCATAAATTGATATAAATAAACAAGGAAGGATAAGACCAACCATCTACCCAAAATGTATAGAAGATAACCAAATTTGTGATGCCTAAAGCGATATTGATTGCCATTAGGTCAAATAATACCTTACTTAAATTTATATTGAATTCTTGTTTCATTTGATATCCAATTCTGAATATTCGGAGTTATTACTGATATACTCTGGAATGAGATTTTTTAGACCTTTGACTAATTCGAGAGCTTCATTTTTATCAGAAAAGCTGCTAAATAAATTATTTAATTTTACCTCTAAGTCTTTGAAATCGTGTTCTGCATTCTTACCTATCATGATTTTGGGGTGATGGGTCGGCAAAGTGTTTTCTTTATCGGCCAATAGTTCTTCGTAGAGTTTTTCGCCCGGCCTTAAGCCACTTATCTCTATATCTATATCTTTACCCTCTTCGAGTCCATAGAGTTGAATCATCTTTTTAGCCAGATCAATAATTTTGACAGGTTCACCCATATCAAAAAGAAATATCTCCCCACCCACGCCATAGCTTCCTGCCTCGAGTACCAATTGACAAGCTTCAGGTATAGTCATAAAAAATCGCGTAATATCAGGATGTGTGACTTTTATAGGACCACCAGATTCTATTTGATTTTTAAAGATAGGAATGACAGATCCATTGCTACCTAACACATTTCCGAATCGAGTAGTTATGAATTTTGTCGTTACTTCTGGATTCTGATTCATTAGCTGAACGTATAATTCAGAGGCTCTTTTTGTAGCCCCCATCACATTCGTAGGATTAACAGCTTTGTCAGTAGATACAAATACAAATTTCTTACAGTTGTATTTTATAGCATTATCAACAATTGTTTTGGTTCCGATCAAATTGGTTTTAATCGCTTCGTAGGGATGCAGTTCCATAAGAGGAACATGCTTGTAGGCAGCAGCATGAAAAACAATATCAGGTCGATGTGTTTTAAATATTCCCTCAATGCGGTCAAAATCGGATATATCAGCAATATACGAGGATATACTTTTGAATTTAACTAATAGTTCATTTTCAATATCAAACAGAGGGGATTCGGCTTGGTCGGCTAGAATAATTTTTTGTGGCTGATACTGAATTATTTGTCTACATATTTCAGATCCTATAGACCCTGCAGCGCCTGTTACTAATACGGTTCTGTCCGCGATTTCAGATTTTATTTTTTGAATATCCAGTTTGATAGGAGGTCTTTGCAGTAACTCTTCAATTTGTATTTTCTTTTCCTGGACTTGAGATTTTTCGTTGATTGATAGCCAGCTCTTTAATTTTTGATTCTCAATTAACTTAACATTCTTGGATTCACAAATCTCTTTAGCATTTTGTAGATAGGACCCATAACCCTTTTCTGCTACTAAGAGCAAACTGTCGATATTGATAACGTCCAACATTGTATTGAGACTCTGAATGTGGTAGACCGGAGAACCTTCGATTGTTTTATTGATAAGGCTATTATCCTTTGAAAAATAGGCTACTATTCTGTAACGAAACTGTGCTCGCTCATAATCCAAATAGTGTTTTGTAATGATGGATTGATAATCTGTACCGACGATAGCGACTCTTTTCTCAGGGAGTTGGACAGAGCTCATCACATTAATTGAAATAGCATATCTTATAACTAATCTGTATAGATTGATACCGAACAAGCTTAGAAAATAACTTAACAAGAGTATGTAATTACTCAGAAAATATTGAGGATAAGAGGATTTTAAAAGATTGCTTAATGAAATAAGGACAAAAGCCGAGGAGGTCAAAGAAAGAAAAATCTTGAACAAATCACGATATGATGTGTAGCGCAATACAGTGATATGGGTTCTAAATAACATAAAACCAGCCAAATAAACTAGAGTAGCTATAAGAATAGCTGCCATGAAAGATTGACTTACTTGACTTATCTTATTAATAAAAATAACGGCGGCTAGAGTAAGAGAGCATATGATGACAAACGTCTCAAAACCGAGTATCAGAAATCTAGAGGAATGGAAAGAGTATAATTTTTTCAAACTATATATTTGATAGGCAAATGTAAGACAATTTTTCTATACATTTTTTATCACTTAAAGTAGCATTAAAGCTCGACGAAAAGTTTATACAATTCATGCTGGCAATAAATCGGGAAATATTTTATAAAAAATTCAGTAAGAGCTAATGTTATCAGGCATTTATAAGGGTTTTGTTGTGAATATTAAATGGTAGTATAAATAAAAAAAGTCCTATTTTTGCGGATTCTAAATATAAGTATGTATAAAATTGCAATTATTGGGCTTGGATATGTGGGTTTGCCTTTGGCCAGATTATTTGCTACGAAGTATAGAGTGGTAGGGTTTGATATCAATACTTCACGCATCGACGAATTGAGAAGTGGAAAAGACTCTACTCATGAGTTGAGCCCCGAACTTTTAAATTCAGTATTGCTTTCAGAATTTGGAGACAAGAACAATGGATTATTGGTTACTAATGAGTTGACTTTAATTGCAGATTGTAGTATTTATATAATAACAGTTCCTACACCAGTTGATAAGAATAATAATCCTGACCTGACGCCTCTCTATAAAGCCAGTGAAACTGTCGGTAAAGTGCTTAAAAAAGGGGATATAGTTGTATATGAATCTACAGTATATCCTGGGGTGACAGAAGAAGAGTGCATCCCAGTTTTGGAAAGAGTGAGTGGCTTAAAGTTTAATACAGATTTTTTTGCAGGATATTCTCCTGAGCGAATCAATCCAGGAGACAAAGAGCATACAGTAGAAAAAATACTTAAAGTGACCTCTGGTTCTAATCCTGAGGTGGCCAAGACGGTGGATGATTTATATTCCTCGGTGATCACTGCAGGCACCTATTTAGCTTCAAGTATAAAAGTAGCTGAAGCAGCCAAGGTCATAGAAAATTCCCAAAGAGATATCAATATTGCCTTTGTCAATGAACTATCAAAAATTTTCAATGCACTTGAAATTGATACCTATGAGGTTTTGAAAGCCGCTGGGACTAAATGGAATTTTCTACCTTTCAAACCAGGATTGGTTGGAGGCCACTGCATAGGTGTAGATCCTTATTATCTAGCTCAAAAAGCTCAAGCGCATGGCTATTTTCCGGAAATAATTCTCGCTGGAAGAAAAATGAATGACTCCATGGGAGAGCATGTCTCATCTCAATTGGTTAAAATGATGGTTAAAAAAGGCATTGAAGTGCAGAAGTCAAAAGTATTGGTTCTGGGCTTTACCTTTAAGGAGAACTGTCCAGATGTCAGAAATACGAAAGTAGAAAGCGTTGTCAAGTCATTGGTATCATTCGGCGTATCAGTAGATGTCTGCGATCCACAAGCTAATATAGACGAAGTTAATAACGAATATGGATTGACTATTATGAATCAAATACCATCCAATCAATATGACGGAATACTGCTTGCAGTGTCGCACAATGAATTTATAGGGATGGATTTATCCAACTATAAGAAAACCAACTCAGTTGTATATGATATTAAAGGAATTTTGCCTGCGGGTCAGTATGATGCTAGGTTATAATGTAAAATAGAAAATTGAAATAATGAAGCGATTTGCACTAATAGGAGCTGCGGGCTATATAGCTCCTCGACATATGAAAGCTATTAAAGATACGGGAAATACCTTGGTCTGTGCGTTCGATCCATACGATGGGGTCGGTATTATGGACAGCCATTTTCCTGATGCTGATTTTTTCACGGAATTTGAGCGCTTTGATCGTCACATCGATAAGTTGCGAAGACAAGGAAACCCTATTGATATTATCAGTATTTGTAGTCCTAATTATCTCCATGATGCACATATTCGATTTGCTCTAAAAAGTGGGTGCGATGTGATCTGCGAGAAACCACTGGTTCTAAATCCCTGGAATGTGGATGCAATCGTAGATATTGAAAAGGAAACGGGAAAGAACGCTTATACTATACTTCAGCTGAGGTTACATCCGAATATTAAAGCATTAAAGGAACGAATTGATAAATCACCAGCAGGTAAAATCTATGATATAGATCTTAAATATATCACTTCTAGAGGTAAATGGTATCATCACAGTTGGAAAGGCGATATCGATAAATCAGGTGGAATAGCAACCAATATAGGGGTTCATTTTTTTGACATGCTCACATGGATATTTGGAGATATCGTTGAGAATAAGGTTCATAGACATGATGATGATACAGCCGCAGGTTTTCTTCATTTAGAAAAAGCACGTATCAATTGGTTTTTGAGTATCGATTACCATCAAATACCAGAAGAAGTAAGATTTGCGGGGAAGCGAACTTATCGCACGCTGAGCATGGAAGGGGAGGAGATTGAATTTTCAGATGGATTTACAGAATTACACACGGATAGCTACCGTGAGATATTAGCAGGAAGAGGATTTCCTGTAGCGGTTTCAAAAAAAGCTATAGAAATAGTGCATGGCATTAGACCGGAATAAAATTACAGTCGCTAGGCTACTTAAATTCTCGTACTGTTTATTATTTGCGTTTCCTGCGCTTCCAAATGCTTTACAGAGTATCGTATTCGGCTTATTTTTAGCCATTTGTTTAGTATATTTTTATCAGAATAAGCAAGTTTCTTTTTTTGAAAGTAAAAACTACGCCGCCTTATTCTTCCTTTCTGCCTATTATATTTTTTTTCTAGGCACTTATTTTTATCCAACGAACTATCATTTTTCAGCGGAGTATATTCAACCAAGCATTCTTTTGCTCTTATGCCCACTAGTTTTGCTTTTTACTAGTTGGATTCAAGATAAGAAGATGAATAAGTTAGCAGTATGGGTGCTTACTATAAGCTCCTTGTGGTCTTTTTATTTGCTTTATGAATATTGGGTAGAAGGTATAGCCTTATCGTATAAATATTATAGGAGTGATGTTGATTTTACGGATTATACTCATATACCCGACTGGAAGTATATACTTAAGAGTTCTACTGAGTTTCTAAACAGTCTTGCTGAATGGGGATTCTATAGAGAGGGAATAAAAATAGAACTCAACACGCATCATACGTTTCTATCCGCTGTATATACTTTTAATGTTGTTTTGATATTAGCTAATATCAATAATAAGACACGTTCTTACGAAAAAATAGTGTTCTTAATAGTATGTATAGGTCTTTCTTTTATTATCTATTTCTTAGAGTCTAAGGCGAATATTATATGTCTCTTGGTCATATTAGTAAGCAGCTTGTTTTACTATTTATATCAATACTTATCTCAAACCTTTCGTTATATTTTTGGAACCATACTGCTTGCAATTGTATTTACTGGTTTTTATTACCTAAACAAAAATAAAAATGAATTTATCCATCAGATTGAGTCGAGAAAGCTGATAGAACCAGCGCGCAAAAAGCTGTATAGTTTACTCTATAATGAAGTCAAACAAAAGCCAATTCTTGGCTATGGTGCCAATAATGTGAAACCTCTATTGGATAGTGTGGTGAAGAAAGATTCTAGTAACTATTTTTTTAGGTTCAATGTCCCAACGTATTATCAGAGTCCACATTCTCAGGTTTTATTTAGCATGTTATCAGGAGGGTCTGTTCAGCTAGGTTTATTTTTGATTATGTTTGCCTTCTTAGTATTAGTTTTTATAAGTAAAGGTAATATTTTTGGGCTGCACCTATTGCTTATTGTGGGGGTGAATTGTGTTTTCGATGACTTTTTGAATAGGGCATGGGGAGTTTATCTTTTCCTATTAGGGATTATTTATTTTTGGAATGACTTTGTTAAAAACAAGAATGAAATCAACCTTCTATAAAAACTTTTTGATTCTATTCTCAGGCACCACGCTATCTCAGATAATCCCATTTGCTGCTGCATTTTTTATTGCTAGAATTTATACCAACGAAGAGTTTGGCTTTTATGGATTATTTATCACGCTGGCAGGTATTCTGTCGGTCGTCGCCACTTTAAAATATGAGGTAGCACTCTTGGTAGCTGACTCTGAAGATAAGGCTCTTCATATCATGCAGACAGTTTTGCTTCTTGCTACTATAGTTGCTTTGCTACTATTTGTAGGGATAGGTATTTTGTTTCTATTAGATATGGTTTCTATAGCTTATTTCTTATTGCCATTTTCTGTTTTTGCTATAGCTATTTACACCTCTATAGATAGATATTACAATAGATTTAGTCATTACAAATCGATGTCTATTCTGAGAATTAACAAATCTACTGGTGAGTCTATTTATAATATTCTAGGGAGTTTAAGTTGGTTGCGGCCCTTGAATTTAATCATAGGATTCACTGGAGGTTATTTATTGGGGATAGGTTACTTTTTATTCTCGCAATTTCAGTTTTGTAAGTTGGTTTTAACTAGTTTTTCTCTCCGAAATGTTCAAAGCATCATCAAAGAATATAAAGACTTTGCTTTGTATTCCTTTCCTCTCGCCTTGTTAAATACTGTATCCACTAGTATCCCCGTTTTATTAATTCCTTACTACTACGATGAGTCTAGCCTAGGTTTGTTTATATTTGGATCTAAATATGTGCAAGCGCCCCTGAGTCTTATTTCAGGATCCATTTACAGCGTATTTGGCCAAGAGTTGAAAGATTGTATGGCAGATCGAGCTGCCCGAATTCAGATTTTTAATAGCCTAACAAAAAAATTGGTTTTACTGGCTATTTTAATGACCCCATTTTTGGCATTTGCGCCATTTTTCTTCACCTTCTTTTTTGGGGAGAACTGGACGACTTCAGGTAAGTATATTCAAATTTTGACCTTATGGATAGTGGTCAATTTTGTGATGTCTGCATTGGCGAATATTCCGGTGTTATTCCAAAAGCAGCGTCAAGCGTTGATATTGGAAATCGTCTATTCTTTTGCCAAGTTATTGCCTTTTGTTATTTTCGCAGGCTTCTTTAAGTACAACTTGAATGAGGTTCTTATAATCTATGCAATTTTAACTACATTTGTCTTGTTCTATAGCTTTTATTGGAATAGAAAATTGATATATGGTAACCAGTAATGCACAATCTGAAGATCAGAGGATAAATGTCACAAAGACATTTCTGCCATCTATAGATAGCTATGCTAGCATTCTCCAACGCGCATGGGATAATGTATGGCTAACTAATCGTGGTGAATTAATACTTGAACTTGAAGAAAAATTAAAGGAAATTCTCGGAATGGACAATATTCTGATTATGAATAATGGTACCATACCCATCCAAATAGCATTGAAGCTCTTGGGTAATCATGGTGAAATTATTACGACGCCATTCAGCTACGTGGCTACCTCTTCGGCTATTATTTGGGAGAACTGTAAACCTGTGTTTGTAGATATAGAAGGCGATGGTTGGACTCTAGACCCACAGAAATTAGAGGAGGCGATTACTCCGAATACAACATGTATCTTAGCTACCCATGTTTTTGGTAATCCATGCGATGTTGAAAATATAGATAGAATTGCTCAAAAGCATAATTTGAAGGTTATCTATGACGCAGCACATTGCTTTGGCGTGAAGTATAAAGGTAAGAGTGTTTTTAGCTATGGTGATGTCAGTACATGTAGTTTTCATGCTACTAAAATATTTCATACAGGAGAAGGAGGGGCTTCGTTTTGCAATGATTCAGAATTGCGAAAAAAAATATATTATAGCCATAATTTTGGACACAATGGTCCTTTAGATTTTCATGGTTTGGGTATCAATGGTAAGATAAGTGAACTACAAGCAGCAATGGGTCTAGCCGTTTTGCCTCATATGAAGGATATCTATAGCGAGAGAAAACGCGCTGTTGAATTCTATAATGCTCATATTGATTTCAATCGCTATACCAGATTAAAGATAAGAGATAATACAGAATGGAATTATAGCTATTATCCTATATTGTTTAAAACTGAAACTGCGCTGCTTGACGCTCAAGAAATGTTTAATGCAAAATCTATATTCCCTAGGCGTTATTTTTATCCTTCCTTAAATGCTATTCCATATATAAATGGGCAAGCCATGCCTGTATCAGAAGATATTGCGTCTAGGGTTCTATGCCTTCCACTCTATGCTGGTATAGCGGAAAAAGAGTTGAATCGCATCGTCCATATTCTAAATCAATAGGGGATGCTAGTTATAGGTGCTAGAGGTTTTGCTAAAGAAGTATTAGGCGTTTTGGATCAGCTAGATACGCTGAGCAATTTATTTTTCTTTGATAATATTAATACAGAGGACGAATTGTTGTTTAATCAGTTTAAAATTCTACACAGTTTTGCTGAGGTGGAAGAACTTTTTAGAAAAGATAGTAGATATACTTTAGGGATTGGCAATCCTAATCTAAGATTTAGGTTATATAACGAATTTCAAAAGTATAAAGGAGAAATCACCTCTACCATTAGCCCCTATGCCAAAATAGCCAAATACGATGTGCATATTGGCAGTGGAGTAAATATAATAACAGGTGCGACTATTGATTGCAGTGTGCAGATAGGAGAAGGCTGTCTTTTAAATACATCTTGTGTTATAGGTCATGATTCTATTCTTGAGGACTTTGTTGAAGTTTGTCCTGGAGCAGTTATCTCAGGCGGATGTTATATTGGTACACAATCTTTTATTGGCACCAATGCTACCATCCTACCTCAGGTGAGAATAGGAAACAATTGTACAGTCGCTGCTGGTGCTGTCGTGACGAGAGATGTTCCAGATAATACCAAAGTATTTGGAGTTCCAGCTATCCCAAAAATAAACTAGTCTAAGAATGATAATCCATATAATGCCTGATGCAAATTATAGTGTAAACTTTATGGATTACATCAATGAGCATTGCGGTAAAAAAGACCATCTTTATATTGCCATTGTTCAAAAATCAAGTTATTACTTTGACTATTACAAGCATATTGATAATTGCATCGTAATTCAGAATAAGTATGACTATTTTAAATATTTACCTGAGTATCGAAAAGCGGAAAGATTAATTATCCATCAGTTAAATAGACCAGAGCTAATGTTTTATTGGTTGTTTTTCGATAGGAGTATATTTAATAAGTTAGTTTGGGTCATTTGGGGCTCTGATGTATATGACTATCTATACCAGAGTAGATCTTTTAAAGCTAGAATACTTGAATGGTTAAGAAAAAATTTTATAGCTAGAGTAAAGTATATTGCAGCCTATATCTATGAAGATTATCTCCATTGTAAGAAGATATACCCTTCAAATTCCAAGTATTTTAAGGTCTTATACCCAGGAATTATAGATGTGAAGAATCTGAGAGAGATAGCTTACAGAAAAAAACATGTGGATGATAAAGTAAAAATCGTCATTGGAAATTCTGCAGATCCGAGTAATGATCATATAGCTATCTTAGATTATTTGGAAAAATTCAAAAGTGAAAACATACAATTGTATCTTATACTTTCTTATGGTGGTACTCGAGAATATATTGATAATGTGAAGGTGAAAGCTAATTCAATTTTTGGAGATAAGGCTATTTTCATGCAAGAACTCATGACTGAACCTGACTTCTATAGTTTTCTAGATGATACGGATATTGGTATTTTTAATCATAAGCGACAACAAGGTTTAGGAGCTTTGATTCATCTGGTCTATGCAGGAAAGAAAATGTTTGTGAATTCTAGTAGTAGTACATATACCTACTACAATAGAATAGGAATCAAGATGTATCCGACCGACCAAATACCAGCTAATGACTATGGTGAATTCATCGCCTTCGACAGAATACAAGGAGAGAAGAATAGAGATGGTATTCTGAGTGAGTTGAATGAGGTGGATAATTTGACTCAGTGGAAGGCTGTCATTTATGATTCACTTTGATTTGAAGCCTATCGATGTGTTTAGGGCTTTTTAAATATATTTGTAAATGCTAAAGATTTGGATACATACATTTATTTTGTTCTTGGGAGTCATATTGTCTTGGACCTTATCAGATGAACCACTTCAAGCCCTTGGTATTTTCCTGCTTTTATTTTCCATTATTTCGAGTTTCACACTCAATAAGAATAGAATACTCCTTGAGCCAATAAATTTTTTTAGTTTATTCTCTCTTACAATCGTTTTAGTAGAATTTTACTTTTATCATTATGGTTTCCTGAGAAGCAAATTTATCCTAGCTACTACCTTTTCTCAAGATATAGATTACTTATTTACAAAAGCTATCTATCTGATTCTACTTGGATATCTATGTGTGTGCTTTTCGTATTTTCTATTTAGAAGGAACATTCATTATGAGATACAACCGATTACCTCAATTAATCAAAGAGGATTGAAGTATTCCATTTGGATATTTGGTATTTTATCCGTTTTGAATTTCATCTACATTGTATATCATTTTGCAGGAGGTAATTTAATGGCTTATATGCAGAATGTATCTGTAAGAGAATATGAATATATGAGTGGTGGGGTTACTGGTATCTTCCTAGATTTTGGAATTTTTGCCCTCTTTTATTGGATATATTATAATTATCGATATAAGCAAAAATTTAGCTATTACTTTTTCATTTTTTTAGCCTATGTCATGCTGATGAAATACTCTCAAGGTAGAATTTTTCAAACTATAGGCACTTTGATTGCTATATATATTGTAACTTACTTTATCTACTTTATACACTCAAAAGGTATTATTATAAAGCAGTTGTTGGGTATTGTAGTACTTGGATTGGTGTCATTAATTCTTTATGCTTATAGATTGAGAAGCTCTCTTATATTCAATAGTATGGCGGAGACGGACTTTTTAGATCAGCTGACTCAATTTTTCCAATTTGAGGAATTATCTTTTTATTTGATAGAGAAAGGAAATGTTCCCAATATCCCAGTATTTATGAAAATAATAGATTCTTGGGCTGCAGATGTTGGGTATCTCTATGGAGAATCTATATTGTATCCATTTTATAGATTTCTGCCGAGTGCCATCAGTCCAGAGAATATCTCTGTATCGAATATTGTAAAAAAGGAGTGGTATGTTAATATAGAAGGGGGAGCTCTGCCTCCTACATGTTTCGGAGAAATGTTTGCCAACGGCAATATATTAGGTTTAATCTTGGGTATGTTGCTCTTTGGGGTATTTATGGCAGTTGTTTACAACCTCTTACAACGTTATCGAAATATTGTTTATTTGGTCATTTATGCTATGATAGTATCCTCCTTTTTCTTTATTTATCCTAAGGGAGAGTCTGATAATCTCAATTTAATCAGCATTTTTATTTTCTTAGTCACTTATGTATTTATATTAGTATTTTCGTCCCTGTTTTACAGGCAGCCAAGGAAGTAAGTTTTATAAAGCCAAGAGAATAAATTAATTAGAGAGATATGGCATACCAAGTATGTACCCGATGTGTGATGGATACCACAGATCCAGAAATTGTGTTTAATTCACAAGGGGTTTGCAATCATTGTATTAAGTTTGATGAGATAACATCTAAAAATTGGTTCCCAACTAAAGAAGGAGAGCAGAAGTTAGCAGCTATTTATGCTAGTATGAAGCATGAAAATAGGAACAAAGACTACGATTGTATTCTGGGGCTTAGTGGAGGGGTTGATAGTTCATATTTGGCCTTGAAACTTTTTGATGCTGGAATTCGTCCTCTAGTGGTGCACGTTGACGGTGGGTGGAATAGTGAGTTAGCTGTACAAAATATTGAGAATATTGTGAATTATTGTGGCTGGCATTTGCATACGATAGTCATTGATTGGGAAGAAATGCGCGATTTACAACTAGCCTATATGAAGTCGGGAATTGCCAATCAAGATGTGCCACAGGATCATGCTTTTTTTGCTTCATTATACCATTTCGCTACTAAATTTAATATAAATAATGTAATCGGCGGAGGTAATATAGCTACGGAGTGTATTTTCCCAGATGCTTGGCATTGGAGTGCTATGGATGCGGAAAATTTGCATGCGATTCATAAAAAATTTGGAAAAATTAAATTGAAAAAATTTAAAACAATTGGCTTTTGGGATTTGTATTTTTATTATCCTTTTATCAAAAAAATGAAGACCTTGAGACCACTCAATTATATGCAGTATATTAAATCGGAAGCATTGATTGAGTTGAAGGAAAGAATAGGATATAAGGAATATGCGAAGAAGCATGGAGAATCTGTATTTACTAAGTTCTTCCAGAATTATTATCTCCCGATGAAATATAATTTCGATAAAAGACGACCACACCTTTCTAGTATGATAGTGACAGGCCAATTGACGAGAGAAGATGCTTTAAAAGATTTGGAAAAGCCTCTCTATGATGAGAAGGAATTAGTTTTCGATAAAGAATACATCGCTAAAAAGCTTGGAGTCTCGAATGCTGAATTTGAAGAGATATTAAACGCACCACCGCATAGCTATAAAGATTTTAATAATATGGAGTCGAAGTACCTTTTCGTAAAAAAAGTTCAAAATTTCGTTTCTAACCTATTAGGCAGGAAAATCACCAACTATTCTTAATTAGTGCATTCATGATAGCCATCCTAGATTATGGAGTAGGAAATGTAAAATCTATTTCCAATATGTTTAAAAAAATTGGAGTGGAGTCTGTGATTACTTCGGATGAGGAAATTTTAAATTCTGCCTCTAAATATATTCTACCAGGAGTAGGTGCTTTTGATTATGGTATGAATCAATTAAAACGTTCTGGAGTTCTTCCTGCATTGGAGAGAGAAGTACTACAAAATAAAAAGCCTATTTTAGGTATTTGTCTTGGGATGCAGTTATTGACCAATAGAAGCGATGAAGGCATAGAGAATGGCCTTGGCTGGATAGATGCCGAGACCTTGAAATTCAAACTAGATACGAATGTTTATCCTATACCCCACATGGGTTGGAACGAAATTCATGCGAAGTCAGATGAAAAATTATTTGTCGACCTACATCAAGAAGCGAGGTTTTATTTTGTTCACTCCTATTTTGTATCTTGCGCGAAAGAAGAGAATGTAGCAGCTACATGCCATTATGGAGGAAATTTCACGTGTTCTATTCATCGAGAAAATATTTACGGGGTTCAATTTCACCCAGAAAAAAGTCATAAGTTTGGTATGCGATTATTGAAAAATTTTAGCGAATTGTAATGTTACAGAAGCGCGTTATTCCTTGTTTACTGCTCCACAAAGGAGGACTATATAAAACGGTAAAGTTTAAGAATCCAACCTATATTGGTGATCCAATCAATGCGATTAAGATATTCAATGAAAAGGAAGTAGATGAGTTGATGTTTTTAGATATCGATGCTTCCGCTTCCAATAAAGAACCAAACTTTACGCTCATTGAAGATATAGCAAGTGAATGCTTTATGCCACTGTGTTATGGTGGTGGTGTTAAAACCATAGAGCAGATGAAGCGTATTTATTCTCTCGGGGTTGAAAAAGTATCGTTGAGCGCCAGTGCAGTATTGCTTCCCCACCTGATCGAAGAGGCGGCCTCAAGATTTGGAAGGCAGAGTGTCATCGTCACAATAGATGTCAAAAAAGAACTGTTTGGTTCCAAGAAGGTATATATACACAATGGAAAGACGAATACTAAAATAGGCGTTTTGGATTTTGTAAAAAAAATGGAAGAATGCGGTGCGGGGGAGTTGGTTATTAATTCTATAGATAGAGATGGCGCGATGAATGGCTTCGATTTAGAATTGCTATCGGAGATAAAATCGAATACCGCGATTCCAATTATAGCGCTTGGCGGTGCAGGGAATATCAATCATATTGCCGAGGTTTTTGAAAAGTGCAAACTAGATGCTGTAGCCTGTGGCAGCATGTTTGTATACCAAGGCCCTTTGAAAGGCGTTTTGATTAGTTATCCTAAACAAGCTGAAATTATAAGGTTAAACCAATTGTGAGGCATGAAAAACATTGAAAATTGGAGACCTTCTAAGTTTAAAGTTGTTGCGAATGAACTTTATCCAAATATAAATAAAGAAAACCCATCTCACGGTTCTTGGTTAGGTATGAAAAGGGTGTGTGAGCATTATAATTTATATTCAAGGACTTATATTAAAGGAAAATTAATAGATCTGGGTTGTGGGGAAGTTCCATTTTATCATTTTTATGAAAACCTTGTATCTGAAATTACTACAATAGATTGGGGCAATTCAGATGCAAGAGTCAATTTTGTTGATTATGAAATGGATTTGAATAAAAGTCTTGACTTGGCCTCAAATAATTACGATACCATCCTTCTTGCTGACGTATTGGAGCATATTCGGCATCCTACGGTTTTGATACAAGAAATGAGCAGAATACTAAAGCCCGGAGGTCAAGTTGTAATAAATCTACCTTTTATGTACTGCATACATGATGCTCCTTATGACTATTTTAGATACACAAACTACAGCCTAAAGTCAATGTTTGAGGACCATGGCTTTGAAGTTAAAGAGATGCATGCAACAGGAGGCAGTATGGATATCATAACCGATTTAGTGGCTAAAATTATATGCGCAATACCCTTTCTTGGCAATATTATGAGTCTTTATTACCAAAAACTACTTTGGCTTTTAGTGAAAGTTCCACCGCTAAAACAGATCAATCAAAAAACAAAAACTGCTTGTCCATTTGGTTATTTCGGTGTCTTTAGGAAAAAAATGTGATAGGCGCTATGAACAATCCCGTTAGAGTTACTCACCTCACTTCAGCACACGATCGATATGATATACGTATTTTCGTAAAAATGTGCTGCTCACTAGCCAAGAATACCAATTTTCAGGTTAGTTTGATCGTAGCAGATGGATTAGGTGACGAAGTCATAAATGGAATAAGTATTTATGATGTAGGCAAAAGTAGTAACAGATTCGCTAGAATATTTGACACATCAAGGAGGGTTGTCGAGAGAGCAATTAAGTTGAATGCAGATATTTATCATTTTCATGATCCTGAATTATTACTTTGGGCAAAGCGTCTTAAAAAAAATGGGGCAAAAATTATTTATGATGTTCATGAAGATTTGCCGCGCCAATTGCTTTCAAAACCTTATCTCAATCCTTTAGTGCTTAAATTTTTAGCTAAATTTATTGAAGTTTTTGAAAATTGGGTAGTTAAGAAATGTGATGTAATTATAACTGTAACTCCATTTATTAAGTCGAGATTTTCAGTTTTTCATAAGAATGTTTTTATTGTTGCAAATTTTCCGTTGTTGCATGAATTTAAAACAGAAAAATTATCTAAGGAAAATTATGTATGCTATGTAGGTGGCCTCACAAAAACGCGAGGAGTTTTTGAAATGATTGAATTGGCGAAACACATAAATATCCCATTAAAATTAGCAGGCCCTATTGAAAGTGATGAAGTTTTAAACACCATTAATCAATCATCTAATGTTGAATACCTTGGCGTGTTGGGTCGAGAGGAAGTTACTCGATTAGTTTCTAAAGCTAGCGTTGGTCTTTGTATACTTCATCCAATACCTAATTATAAAGTGGCATATCCAATTAAGGTTTTTGAATATATGGCTGCCCGAACTCCAGTTGTTGCTTCCGATTTTCCATTGTATGCCGAAATCGTTGAAGGAAATAATTGTGGTTTATGTGTAAACCCATTTGATGTCCCACTAATAGTTCAATCTATCAATTCAATTCTTCAAAGTGATAAGTATGGCGAAGAATTGGGAGAAAATGGATTAAAGGCTATTTTAAAAAAATATAACTGGACAGAGGAAGAAAATAAACTATTTGAAGTTTATTATAATCTTACAGCTAAAATCCAGTTAAACTGAATTAATGAAACCTTACTGCCCTTTTCAGAATGTTTTCAAAAATTTAAAATTAGATTCTAAATTACTTAGACAAATTTTATTTTACATTACTATTGTTTCATCTTATAGCTCTTTTTCTCAGAGTAAAAGTGACTTCAAAAGTCTTGATTCATTAATATTACGACTTAATAACCACTCCAAAAAAACAGAAACTGGCAATGAAACGGTTCAGTACTATGCTGCAATGTTTTATACCAATGCGACGATTTATGGCTATAATTCAAAAGAGGCGAAGCATTACTTGATTAAGTGTGAAGCAAAAATAGACAGCTTTGGATATGGGTTGGGCTTTGCTTGGGATGCATTTCAAGATGGCACGATAAATGATAAAACGACCAACTATTCCATTACGATTACAGAACACATGCTTCCATTGATATACGGATATGAGAACAAAGTGGTTCATAAGAGACGTATCCTCCATATGATAGATGCATTCAAGAAGTTCCCTTTAGCCGATACCATGAAACAAGGAGATTGTATTGCCTATTCCGATCATGCAAATGATATAGTTGGCTGTGTGCATAATACCAATATTAGTTGTGCTAAGTTTATAGAAAGGCTAAAGAAGTCCGGACTGGCGGATAAATCATTAAAAAAACTTCAAGAGAGAATTATTCAAAGAGAAATCAACTCCTTTCTGGAAAAGGATACCAGTTATTATTATTGGGATAAAGACTCTATTCTTTGCGACCAAAATCACCTTTCCAGCACAGCCTTGCAGATGTTTGATATCCCAAATCCAATTTTGAAGAGAATAGCCTTATTGCTTAATGAGAAAATACATAAACACAAGGAAAAAAATGTCAAGTCCTTGATAGGACAGTGTGCCATACTATCAATTGATGATAAACACTATGAAGAAATGTACAAGGTGGTAAATGAATTATTAGATAAAAGATCAGATTATCTAGATTTTGATGATTATAGATTTGATAATCCAATGGTTAGTGCAAGTATTAATTATTATTTTTGCCTTTTGAGGGAGAAATGGGTCAAAGAAATAAAAAAGCAAAAATTGTAAATCATTAAACCCCAATATTGTATTAGTTTTGTCCAAAATTATTAAACTGAAGCAAATATGTGCGGAATTTTCGGTCAAGTAGCAGCTCAAACCATTCATAAGTCTAACTTTGATAGCCTAGTCAAACACTCTGAGCAGCGCGGTCAAGACTCTAGTGGATTGATTTATCTCAAGGATGGGAAATATTATATAGAACGAGCAGACTATAATGTAGAAAAATTACTCAACAAAGTAAAACCTTATCAATCCAAAGTAGCTCTAGGTCATAGCAGATTGATAACAAATGGGTTGGCTGACAATCAGCCCGTAATCAAGGATAATATTTGTGTCATTCACAATGGCATCATTATTAATGAAAAAGAAGCTTGGTCTAAGATTAAGTCTGAGAGAAAACTCATCATTGATTCTGAACTCATCGTTGCTATAGCCTTAGAGCATTTGAATGATGGGGGAGAGATTAAGACGATTCCCGAAAAACTAAATAGTATCTGCAAGGGGGTGATGGCTTGTGCACTGGTTTTGCCAGCAAAGGGCAAGGTTTTACTCTTTTCCAATAATGGTAGCTTATATTTGGGTAGGATAGGAGAAGACATATACTTCGCATCTGAGTCTTATGCCCTGCACCAGATTGGCTGCAGTGAGGTAAATCAAATCAAAGATGAACCTGTTTTAATAGATATCCCTGTCTCCGACCAGCCATTTAATTTGGTCGATAATAAGACCAGAGTAGAGAACCTAATACCTGAATTCAAGTTCAATCAGGCTGAAGAAAAGTTATTGGTCTATCCAAAATTAAACTTAAAACGCTGCACCAAATGCATTCTTCCAGAGACTATGCCTTACATTAAGTTTGATGATAAAGGTGTTTGTAATTATTGCAACAATTATAGACCAAGAAACAATCCAAAGCCAAAAGAAGAACTTTTCAAATTAGTAGAGCCTTACAGGAGAAAAGAGGGTATAGACTGCATTGTCCCTTTTTCTGGGGGTAGAGACAGCTGCTATGGGTTGCATTTGGTCGTGAAGGAGCTGGGCATGAAGCCTATAACCTATACCTACGATTGGGGAATGGTCACAGATTTAGGAAGGAGAAATATTAGTCACTTTTGCGCCGAATTAGGCATAGAGAATATAATTGTCGCGGCAGATATTTCTCAAAAACGAAAAAATATTGCTATGAATCTCAAAGCGTGGATGAAATCACCACATTTAGGAATGGTCAGTATTTTTACAGCAGGTGATAAGCATTTTTTCAGATATGTAGAAACGATTAAAAAGCAAACGGGTGTAAACCTAAACCTTTGGGGAGTCAATCCTCTTGAGGTTACGCATTTTAAATCTGGATTTTTAGGAGTGAAACCCGATTTCGAAGAGGAAAAGGTATACAGCCACGGCGTCATGAAGCAATTGAGATATCATTATCTTAGATTCAAGGCTATGACAGAGAGTTTGGGTTATTTCAATTCATCGCTTTGGGATACGCTCTCTGGCGAATACTACCGAAGCTTTACAGAAAAGAAGGACTACTATCATATTTTTGATTACTGGCGATGGGATGAGAAAATAGTAGATGATACCTTAGCTACCTATAATTGGGAAAAGGCTATTGATACTAATACTACATGGAGAATTGGCGATGGTACGGCTGCGTTTTATAATTATATTTATAATACAGTAGCCGGATTTACTGAGCATGATACTTTCCGAAGTAATCAAATTCGCGAGGGACAAATGACAAGAGAAGAAGCATTGAGACTGGTAGAAGATGAAAATCGACCGCGCTATCAGAATATTCGATGGTATTTGGATACGCTTGATATGAATTTTGATGAAGTCATTAAGGTGATCAATAAGATACCTAAATTATATAAGGAGAGCTAAATGAATATTTGGTTGATATCAAAGTATGGCACTCCTGCAGGATATGGCACGGGATTGAGATTATTTTATTTAACGAAGGAGTTTGCTAAGTTAGGACATTCCTCTGTACTTATTACATCTGATGCCAATCACTATGGTCCTAACTTTCCCAGTACAGATAAGCGATATAATTATGAAACGATAGATGATACTAAGGTCGTTTGGATAAAAACTTTGAAGTATAAAAAGACGGCATCTCCAGGGAGGATCTTAAGCTGGTTAGATTTCGAATGGAAACTTTTTGCCATGCCGAAAAAAAATCTTGAAAAACCGGATGTAGTTATCGTTTCATCCCTTTCTATTTTTACGATAGTTTATGGTTATTATTTAAAATGGAAGTATAAGGCTTTTCTGGCATTTGAAATAAGAGATATATGGCCATTGACTATGACAGAAGAGGCCGGATTTAAGTGGTATCACCCTATGGTGTTGTTAATCGGTTGGTTTGAAAAATTTGGCTACAAACATGCTGACCTGGTCGTGGGTACCATGCCTAAATTAGGTGACCATGTCAAGGAAATATTGGGCTATGAGAGACCTTCTCATTGTTGTCCTATAGGATTTAATCCTAATGATTATGTAGAGGATTCTAGTGAAAATCCTTTTGATAAGGTATTTCCTGTAGGTAAAAAGATCATTGGTTATGCCGGTAGTATGGGCATTACGAATGCTTTGGAATCCTTCATCGAATGCATAGACATACTGGACAAGGAGAATTCGAATCTACATTTTATGATTGTAGGAAGTGGAGATTTAAAAGCAGGTTTTGAAAAGAAATTATCATCATGTACAAATGTGACTTTCCTGCCTAGAATTAAGCAGTCAGAGGTCAAACAGTTCCTGGCTAAGTGCGATATATTATTTCTATCTACCAAGGATAGTAAGGTATGGGACTATGGCCAGTCGATGAATAAAGTAGTAGAATATATGTTGGCAGCTAAACCTATTCTGGCTAGATATTCAGGATATCCTTCCATGATTAATGAAGCGAAATGTGGCATCTTCGTCAATTCAAATAGTGTGGAAGATATGAAAAATGCTATTTTGAAACTAACCAATTTAAGTGATCAGGAGCTCAAAGATTTGGGATTGAAAGGTAGAAAGTGGATTTATGAGAATAGGACTTATAGTAAATTAGCTGCCGATTATTTAGCGAAGATAATTCAATTGAAGTCCTCTCAATAAATAGGGAATAGTAAAGATAAAAGTATGCAAAAAGCATTAGTAACAGGTGCTAAAGGGTTTTTAGGAAGAGAAATTACCGATCACCTGAAGTCTGCTGGCTTTGAGGTAAAGACCCTGGGAAGGAGTAAATGTGATTATAACTTCAGTTTAGAAAAAGGAGAACCTTCGTTTAATCAAAAATTTGACCTCGTAGTTCATGTGGCAGGAAAGGCTCATATCGTTCCTAAAACAAAAGAAGAAGCAGATGATTTTTTTGCTGTGAATGTTACTGGTACAGAAAATTTACTGAAAGCATTAGATTCATCAGATATTAAGGAATTTGTATTTATTAGTTCTGTTAGCGCTTATGGCTTGAAACAGGGATTGTCAATAAATGAAGACAATCCTTTATTAGCAAGCGACCCATATGGTCGAAGTAAAATTTTAGCAGAATCAGTGATACAAGATTGGTGTTCAAAAAGAAATGTAACCTATACAGCACTGCGTTTACCGCTTTTAGTCGGGAAAAATCCTCCGGGTAATTTAGGCGCGATGATACAATCAGTAAAGAAGAATAAGTTTTTCACAATCGGTGGTGGTGTTGCCTCTAAAAGTATGGTTCTAACACGAGATGTTGCCAGACTTATTCCTATGATTTCTAAAATAGGTGGAGTTTATAATGTGACAGATGGCTATAATCCTACATTCAGAGAATTGAGTGATGCCTTTGAAAAATGTTATGACAAGAAGGTGTATAATCTTCCACTTTTCCCATTTCAAATTTTAGCTAAACTAGGAGATAGCTTCAAATTTATTCCATTTAACACCCTTATGCTTAATAAAATCATCTTGAATTTTACCTTTGATGATTCCAAGCTAAGGAAAGCATTAGTAGATTGGAAACCAACTCCGGTAATAGATTATTTAAAGTCAAATGTGCTGTAAATTTTTTTTGAACTTGCTTATTAAAACTAGTGTGCATGAAGAGATTATTTGATATTACCTTATTATTTTTTGCTACTATATTTTTTTTCTTACCTTTTCTAATTACAGGTTTATTGGTCAAACTCACTTCTAAAGGCCCAATACTTTATTGGTCTAACCGGGTAGGTAAAGATAATGAAATCTTTAAAATGCCAAAGTTTCGCAGTATGAAAATAGATACACCTGCAGTGGCTACGCATTTACTTCAAAACCCTGATATTTATTTAACGCCCATAGGAAATTTCATAAGGAAAACAAGTCTTGACGAACTGCCCCAGTTGTGGTGTTTATGGAAAAATCAAATGTCCGTAGTCGGCCCTAGGCCTGCTTTGTATAATCAATATGACCTAATAGAATTGAGAACCCAAAAAAATGTGCATAAATTATTACCAGGTATCACTGGCTGGGCTCAGGTAAATGGACGGGATGAGTTGAGTATTGAAGAAAAGGTTAAATTTGATGTAGAGTATCTTGATAAAAAGAGTCTATGGTTTGATATTAAAATTATCATCATTACTATTCTCAAAGTTATAAAGCTCGATGGAATCAAACACTAGTTTCGGGGGATACGAGACACCTTTCTCTCCATAAAATCAAACCCATTTTTTCGTTCCAGTATTTGAATATAGGGACGAGGATATCGAGTCAATAAACTGTCTTTGGTAACGCTAATAAAAAAAACATCCTTATCAATGTCTCCATCATACATCCATCCATGGTTTCTGCTGGTGTCATTGTTAAATGGCATTCTCTCTGAATAGAACAGATTAGCGTAGCTTTTTAAAAACAAAGGTTGTATATAGACGTCTTTTCCTTTTTTGGTTTTACAAAAATCAATGTAGGTGCCTTGGGTATATCGTTCAATTTTAGGCGCAAATACAATGAGGAGAACTAAAACGATAGTTGCTGTTGAAAAAAAATAGGGATAAAAATTATCTACAAATTTCCTTCTTAAATAAATGAATAAGGCTAAAATAAAAATACCATATCCAACCTCACCATAATGCCAATCAACATGAGCTCCTAACTGCAGCTGTGCTTGTTTGTCATCTATGAAAGGCAGTATCATTTGCAAATTATTTCCTAAAATAGGCATAGCAATTGTCCCAAATATGAGAAGGAGTATAATAAAAGTCAATACCCTATTCAGCCAATTTCTATATTTGATGGTATTTTGATAGAGAATAATAGCAGCGATATAACTTATAGGGTAATAGGCCATGGAGCTATAGTGAATGATTTTTGTTTGTACTATTGAAAATAAGATTAAAACTAGCAAGCCACAAATACACATGATTTTAAACCAATCTGATCTCAATTTTTCTTTCCAATCTCTATGAAAAAGCAAGATAATACTGGCTGGGAAACAGCCTAGAAGTAAAACAAGGACATGGTAATATATAGGTCCACCATGAAGTGCATCTTCGGTAGTAAATAATCTGATTTGGTAGGCAATAAATTCTGACATATAACCACTACCATGCACATAGTATTCGTAAACAAACCATATACTGCTAAAGATCAAGGTTGTTAAGACCCAAAACCCTATTTTAAATATACCGGGAAAGGATTTAAACTTGGTAATCAACCAATATATGCCGATGGAACCCCAGACTATAATTAGAGCCACGGGTCCTTTGGTTTGGACAGCAAGACCTAGAAAAATGGAACTGAAAATCAGAAATAGAAGTTGGTATTTTAAATCTTGATTTTCTTTTGGTTTTGTGCTTATATAATAAAAGTAAAGACCCAAAAACATGAAAAAGTTGAACCATGGATCTATTAATCCCGTTCTGAAGTACATAAATGGCAAAAACGATCCCATAAAGGTCAAAATCCAAGTGAGCCCAAATTTGGAGTCTTTTTCTCTTTTTCCTATGAGGTAGAGGCTTATCATTACCAAAATTCCTAGTAGCGCATTTGGACATCTGGCTGCAAATTCATTGATGCCAAATAGCTGCATACAGAGGACCTGCATCCATATAAAAATGGGAGGTTTTTCATAGAATGGCAAATAATTGATTTGAGGTTGAAGATAATTTTTTGTCAAAACCATTTCCCGCGACAATTCAGCAAAATTGGCCTCATCCCAGTCAAAAAGATGCACACTGCCCAAGAAAGGAAAGAATACTAGAAACCCTAGTAGTATAAAAAAGAGGAGACGGTTCTTTTCTATGACGTTATTCATTGTCACTAAAAACAATAATTGCCCCTACCCAAGTTAGGCAGACAAAAAACCAAACACCCAATCCTATCACAAAAATTATGAGTGGGAAGGATATTTTTTTAGAAACGACGATTGGCGAGATTTGGTAAATAAGATTTTCTGTTTGATAATATTTCAACTCAGTCCTGAGTCCAGATTTCTTGGAGAGCAGTTCTTCAAGACTTCTATACAAATCATTCATAATAAGCATGCTCGACCCTGCTTCCATTCGATTTTTAAAAGAGTTTCCTGTTGGCAAGGCAGTTTTTAATAAGGAGTCTAACTCCACGATAGCCTCTTCAGCTCGTTTTTTACCAATAGCTATATCTTGATCTATGGCTATTTTAGTTTTTATATCATTTAATAGAATATTGAAATCTTCGCTGGATTTTTGTACTGGCTTTTGAAAATGTGCCATAGTAAATTTATAATACTTGGTCTTATCCTCTTTGTCAGGTGAGGTGAAGTCAGGCTTGATTTCATTAGCCTCCAGTTTCGCTATTTGAGAATTAATTAGACTGTTTTTTACCGTCTCGTCAATAAGCTCATAGTCATTAGCTATAGAGTTATTGTAATACTCTAATATACTCATGAGGGCCTCCTTTCTTACAAATTTACTCTTTAAAATGACCTCAGATTTATATCTCGGTTTGAGCACTACTTTAGCGAAATAGGCTGCAGATAATGCCATGATACCTATTAGAAGCCAAGTAAAAATTTTACGTTTACTTTTACTAATCTTTACTATCTTTTTTCCTAAATCTTTTAATGAGATTTCTTCTGAGTTTGAGGCCATTGATTATTTTTTTTGTAAAAATATATATTTATATTTTAACCTAGACATAAAGATAAACGATCTCTTGACTAGATTTGATGATGAGTTTTTCTTGGTTATCTTGATCCCTTAAGTGCCAGTAACCCTGATTGTCAACTCCCAGATTAATGACCTGTCTTTGCTCATTAGAATGAACTACAGAGATGGGTTCATTGATTTTGTACAAGTTATCATTGAAGATGGACTGATAGTCTTCCTGAAATTCCTTACCCAAATAATGTTCTAGTTTTTTTATGATAGCATACAAGACCTGAGACCGCTCCCATATTTTCTCAGGGAATAGTTTTGCCAAAGAACTTGCATTCGGCAGATGATCTGAAAAATCAACCTGATTCACATTGACTCCTATACCCCCTATTACTTTCTCTATTTTTGAATTTGAAATAGTTGTTTCGACTAAAATGCCTGCCACTTTTTTATCTTTGAGTATGATATCATTGGGCCATTTGATATATGATACATCCGGATAGATGAATCCATTAATTATTTCTACCAATCCAAGAGCCATGGATTGAGATATTCTATATCCCATTTCAATACTAAGATTTTTGGGGAAATATTGAAAACTAAAGCACAAATTTTTCGCACATTGGGAGTCCCAAACCTTGCCATATTGTCCTCTACCATAGGTTTGGTTATCGGTTATGATCAATCGTGGCTTGTCGAAATGAGTGTTTTTTAGGTAGTCACTTGTAGATTCCATTTCATCGAAAAATAGGATTGGAGTGCCAAAAAACGTTAATTCAGAAATAGATGTCAAAGCGAAACTATTTTTACTTTAAATTTGTATGTAATTAGAGTTTTAATTAAAATACCAAGAATTGCCTACAAAAGTAAAGAAAATAGAAAATCCGCTCGTAAATCAAATACTTAGTTCACTAGACGACCGAAAAGCCCAAGATATTATATGTATAGACCTCAGAGGAAATGAAGATGCTTTTGTAGATTATATGATTGTATGCCATGGGGATAGTACAACTCAAGTGAATGCTATCGCTGGGAATGTAGAAAAAGATGTCACCGAGATTTTAAAAACAAAACCCCATCATACAGAAGGAGAGCGCAATGCTTTGTGGGTGATTATAGATTATGTCGATGTGATAGTTCATATATTTTACAAAGAGATGAGAGAATTTTATCAACTGGAAGAGCTCTGGTCAGACTCTTACGTGCCTTTAGAAGAAAAAATAAACAATAAGTAAATTTATACGCAATAGTGGAAGAAAATAAAAGTACAACTCCAGATAAATCTGGACCTAAATCGCAAGCAAAGTTAAATCCTGACAATAAGCCAAGCTATGTTTGGATTTATATTGTGATGGCTGTTTTGACAGGAGTTTTAGTATTACAAGGTGTTTTTACTGATTCAGAAAATCGGGAAGTCTATAGTACAGAGTTTGATAAAATGTATATTGATGGAGATATTAGCCAAATAAAAACCATCAATGGAAAAAAAGCTATAATCCTTATTTATCCAGATTCCTTCAATAAAAAGGAAAAATACGACACCTTTAGAAAAAAGAAGAATGCCTTGGAAGACGCAAACACTAGCTTTTTCATGTATATTTCTTCGCATAGCTCGCTCGAGCAGCGTATCAAAGAGCTTCGCAAACAATATAAATTAAAAGAGGTTGTGCTGATTCCGATGATGGAAACGGGAACCTGGTACGGAAGTTTTTTTAATTTATTCGGACCAATTTTACTGCTTATCGCTTTTTATTTCTTCATGATGCGAAAAATGGGCGGCGGCGGTGGCGGCTTTCCCGGTGGAGGTATCTTTTCTATCGGCAAGTCGAAAGCCACTATGGTAGATAAAGATGCAGAAAGCGATATCAATTTTTCATCTGTAGCAGGTTTGGATGAAGAAAAACAAGAGGTCATGGAAATCGTAGATTTCTTGAAAAATCCAGATAAATACACCGCGCTAGGTGGAAAAATTCCAAAAGGAGCTCTCTTAATTGGTCCTCCAGGTACTGGAAAAACGCTCCTTGCTAAAGCTATGGCTGGAGAAGCGAAAGTTCCATTTTTTAGTCTCTCTGGTTCTGACTTTGTCGAAATGTTTGTAGGCGTTGGAGCCTCTAGAGTGAGAGACTTGTTTAAACAAGCAAGAGAAAAAGCTCCATGTATCATTTTTATAGATGAAATAGATGCTATCGGTCGGGCAAGAGGCAAAGGAATGGTCGGTGGAAATGATGAAAGAGAAAGCACTCTAAATCAGTTACTCGTAGAGATGGATGGATTTAGCGGTGATACAGGTATTATAGTAATCGCTGCTACAAATAGACCAGATGTATTAGATGATGCATTATTAAGAGCAGGAAGATTTGACAGACAAATACATATCAATAGGCCGGACTTAAACGGTAGGGAGCAGATTTTCAATGTGCATTTAGGAAAAATCAAAAAAGGAGAGGATATCAGCGCGCATGAACTAGCCAAACAAACTCCGGGTTTTGTAGGTGCAGATATAGCGAATGTTTGCAATGAGGCTGCACTCGTAGCTGCTCGAAAGAATAAGACCGAAGTCAATATGAAAGATGTCTCGGAGGCCATAGATAGGGTAACTACCGGATTGGAAAAGAAAAATACTATCATTACTCCAGAGGAAAAGAAAGTGATTGCCTATCACGAAGCAGGTCATGCTTTAACAAGCTGGTATTTGGAGTACGCTCATCCATTTGTCAGAGTGACCATCGTTCCTAGAAGTGAATCCTTGGGTCACGCACTTTATTTGCCTAAAGAAAAGTATCTCACTATAAAAGAAGAGCTACTCGACCAAATCTGTGTGTCTATGGGAGGAAGGGCCGCAGAACTTCTGGCATATAATAAAATATCTACTGGAGCGCTTGGCGACCTCGATAGTGTGACAAGAATGGCCTATGGCATGGTAGTTTACTATGGAATGAGCGAAAAGGTAGGAAATTTATCATTCTATAAAATGGCACAGAATTCTTATGATAAACCTTATTCCGATGAAACAGCCAAACTGATTGATGATGAAGTAAGAAATATTTCTGATGAACAGTTTAAAAGAGCATTAAACCTGCTCACAGATAAGCGCGAACAATTAGATAGTCTCGCTAGTTTGTTATTAGAAAAAGAAGTATTGCTCAAGGAAGATTTAGAAGCCTTGTTAGGAAAGTGTCCATGGGATAAATTAGAAAATATAAATCAAGAAGAAAAGTCACTGGACACTCCTGTCGATGAGGTTCTAGAAAAAGAAAAAAAAGAAAATGTGGTTTAGAATTCTTGCGCTCATTCTCGTAGTTTATTTGTTTATAGGTTGTAGGAAAGCTGCTACAGAGATACCCTTTTACCTCAAATGCGATTCTGCCCTTATCGCTTCATCCACACTTGGCATTGCGAATACGGGCATTTATGGACTGTATATCACGGTAGAGAATGATATTCGGGGTACCTGGCAGATGCCATTTACTATGCCGATACTCAAAGATGGTCTTAAGCAAATGTTTATAACGCCTGTAGTAAAGATTAATAACCTCTCTACTCGCTTTTTGGCCTATCCTTTATACAATGTAAAGCAAGCAGAAATTAACATGGTAAGTGGAAAAACATTGGACACCGTTTTTACCTTTGAATACGCTAGTGGTGTCAAATTGATAGCCAATGATGAAATGGAATCTGTAACTAATTTCTCTGCCACAACCAAAAGTAGTCTTGCCAAAAATGGCAGTGGCAGTATGATGATGTATGCAGATTTTACCAGTGTGGACTCCAGTGCCACTGCATTTTACTATAAGCAATTACCCTTCAATTTTGAAAAAACCACATTCTTAGAGTTTGACTATTACATGCCAGAAGGTATATTGGCACCTGCATTAGCCTATACCGATGCTTCAGGAAACCCCAGAATAATGTTTGGAGAGAGTTACCTAAACGAAAATAATGGGTGGGTGCATGTATATTATAATTATACTTACTTGATTGATCGAATAGGCAAAACAGGCCTGTACACTCCTATTTTTATTTTGACTATGCCTAAGGGTAGGACCAGTGCTAGAGCTTATTTGGACAACGTGCGAATACTTGAAAAGTAAGAGTTTGGAATTTCTATTTAGTAATTCTGTCCCTTATTAAAAAAATCTTTTAAATTTGCTTTAACAAATTGTATTTAAAAACTTTAATTAAGAATAAAAATGAGTTTTAGTGAGATCGTAGCTGTTTCTAAATTACCGGGATTGTATCAAATGCACAAACATCGCGCAGATGGTTTAATTTTAAAATCTCTGCAAGATGATAAGATTTTCTTTGCAGCATCTCGTGCACATGCATTTACTCCTCTGGATAATATCACAATCTACACGACAGATGAACCCATAGAGCTGCTAGAAGTAATGCACAAGATGCAGGATCAAAAATCGAAGTTGGAATTACCTAGTTCGAAAGCAGAGGGTGAAGTATTAAAGAAATTCTTTTCTTCCATTATACCAAATTATGATGAAACAAGGGTGTACACCAGCGATATTCAAAAAATTGTCAAATGGTATAGTTTGTTGGATTCAAAGAATCTGATTCCTGCTAAGGAAGCAGATTCGAAAGGAGAATCAGTAGTAGAGGCTAAAGTTGAAAATACTTCAGATATGGAGGAGGCCACAGAAAAAAAGCCTAAAGCTAAATCTACAAGAAAGAAAAAGGCAGAATAGGTTCAGATTGATTAAGTTCATATCTCATAGTTATTGGCTTCTGCTGCCAGCAGAAATTCAGAATTATTAATTAGTTTAAATATGTCTCCAATAGCGCTTTTAGCTTGTGTGTTTATCTATTTTGGCGTTTTGCTTGCGATTTCCTATTGGACAACCAGGCATTTAAAATCCAGTTCATATTTCAATGCAGATAAAGGTTCTAAATGGTATGTAGTCGCCTTTGGCATGCTTGGAGACTCGCTGTCTGGCGTAACTTTTATCTCGGTACCGGGGGCAGTTATTCTGACTAAGTTCGGTTATTTCCAAATTGTTTTAGGTTATTTTGTTGGATATTTCGCCATAGTTTTTATTCTATTGCCTGTTTATTATAGGTTAAATTTAGTTTCTATTTATGGGTATTTAAGGCATCGCTATGGTAGGTTTTCTCAATATACTGGCTCCTTCTTTTTTATTTTATCCCGCATATTAGGATCTGCCGCCCGATTGTTCCTTGCTGCCTCCGTGCTTCAATTGTTCATCTTTGATCAATGGGGAATTCCATTTGCGCTATCCGTTTCTATTATTATATTTCTAATATGGCTTTATACAACCAAGGGAGGTATTAAAACTTTGGTTTGGACAGATGCCTTCCAATCCAGTCTTTTAATCTTTGGTGTTATGGTATCTATTTATGTCATTGTATCCCAATTGAAGATTCCATGGCTAGAATTACCAAGCGTTATAGCTAGGCATGAATTCAGTGAGCTATTCTGTTGGGATATGAATAGTAAAAATTATTTTTGGAAGCAATTTGTTGGTGGGGCATTTATAGCTGCTTGCATGACAGGCCTAGACCAAAACATGATGCAAAAAAATCTTACCTGCAAGACATTAGGAGAATCACAGAAGAATATTTTTTGGTTTAGTACTGTCATGTTGGTTACCAATATGTTTTTTATATCTCTAGGTGTTTTACTATACATATATACCGATAGTATGGGTATAGAGTTGCCACTCAAACCTGATGGCAGTGTGGATTCGGACAAGGTCTTTCCTTTTTTAGCCTTTAATCACCTAGGCCCCTTGGCTAGTCTATCTTTTATCATCGGCTTGACTGCTGCTACCTTTTCAAGTGCGGATAGTGTGCTGACAACCCTGACGACTTCTTTTTATATTGATATATTGGGTAAGGATGCAGATAAAGACCCAGATACCAAACTTCGAAACCTAATTCACTTGAGTTTTGCGGTCCTTTTGTTGTTAGCTATTTTGGTCATAAAGGCAGTCAATACTTCCGCAGTGATAGATATCGTATTGAAAGTGGCTAATTATACTTATGGTCCATTGCTAGGGCTATTTATTTTTGGTTTGATGAGCAAGCGGAGATTGCATGATGCCCTAGTGCCACTTATATGCATTACATCGCCTTTGCTAGCATACTATTTAGATACAAATCCACCATACCTGGATGGAAAGCCATTTCAATACGGCAATACTATACTGATTATCAATGGACTAATAACGGTAACAGGCTTATTGTTTTTCTCCTGCTTCTATAAGCAAAAAGATGCTTAGTTATTGGTTGATTTGGTCTTAAAGTTTTATAACACTAATTGAGTTAGTAAAATTAAACTTTATTGTAACTTTATAGTCATAAAATCGTTATATATAAAAACGCATTGATATGAGACGCAATTTTTATTTATTCTTTCTACTTTTTATTGGCATAGATTCAAATGCACAGGATGATATTTATGACGCCCCAGAGCGCGTGAAACCTCCAGTGGTTTATAGTAGCCAAAACTCAAGCCAATCGGGGGATGGAAGCTATGAAAATCTAGATGATGATTTTAATCCAGATTATGATTACCGATATAGAAGAAGCCTTCGCAGAATGTATGACCCCTATTATGTTATGCCGAGTTCTGCGTATTTAAACATGTACACCTATCCTCAATTTTCCAATTTTTATAATCCATATTGGGGGAGTGGTTTTTCTATTACGATCGGAAACACTTGGGGTCAACCGATGGGCTGGAATAGTTGGAATAACCCATGGGGTTGGAACAGCTGGAATAGCTGGAATGCATGGAATCAACCATGGGGCTGGAATAACTGGGGAGGTGGCTGGAATTCATGGAACAATCCATGGTGTGGCTGGAATAGCTGGGGCGGCGGCTGGAATAGCTGGGGTGGCGGCTGGAATCATCCTAGATGGAATGGAAATGGTAATAACTGGAATGGCGGAAATCGAAATTCGGTAACACCACCAGAGAGAAGAATCTCTAGAGCCGTAAGAGTTATGGATCCGAATAGAGATTATGGAAATACAACCTATAGACCTTCTCAGCCACAGGGAAATCCAAGCGGGAATAATAGTAGAAATAATACTCCGACATACAGAAGCACTCCTAGCAATAATACCCCGAGTCAGGGAACAATCAGTCCTTCACCGACGCGAATGGGCGGCAATTCACCATCAGGTGGTGGTGGGTCTTCGGGAGGCGGTGGCAGATCAGGAGGCAGGTCTGGAGGATCAGGAAGATTTTAATTCAATCAACTTTACCTATAAAAATGCATAGAATTATGTTAGGAAGAATAAGTGTGTCTATATTGTTTTTAGTCATTAGCTGTCATATTAATGCTCAACGGTTTTCAGGCGCTGTTTTAAGAATGGGAACAGATATTAGTCAGACTACCTTACAAGGAACTGCCAGATATGTAGGAAGTGGCGGGGTCATGGGAAGTGTTGGAGGCGATTTATCCAATTTAAGTACCAACCCTGCTGGATTAGGAATGTTTTCGCGATCAGAATTATCGTTCACGCCAGCGTTTGCTTTGAATCACGTTGGAAGCACTTATATAGCAAATGACGGAAGAGGTCAATTTGAAACGAATTTCGACCAGAATAGATATAAATTTACAATCAATAGTCTGGGAATAGTAATCGCCAATAGAAAAAGTGACAATGCTGTCATGCGATCGTCTAATGTGACTCTAGGTATCAATAGAACAGCTGATTTTAATCGATCGGTGAATTTTGGTATGGGAAGAAATAGCTTGTATTCTTATTCCAGCTATCTAGCACTTCTAGCGACAGATGCCGAATACGACAGAAAAAATGGTGTTCCGGGTTATCCAGAACCTGGAACCTATCCTTCAAAAAGAGACTATTCTTCTATAGCGAATTTATACAATAGAGTGCTAGCAGCAAGAAATGCAGAGGTGATCTATTCGTTTTCCCCATACGATTATTATGAAGATCCACTTAAATTGGATTCGGTCAATGTTTCACAATATGGTCAAATGAAAACTACAGGGGGCATTACAGAACTGTCTTTTGCTTGGTCTACTAGTCTTAGTGATAAATATTATATCGGAGTGTCTTTGGGTATCCCTTTCATAAATTATCAAACGGAATTTATATTTGATGAAGTAAATCGGGGTCCAGTTGGTTCCAGCCCAAATGCTTTTTATGGAAAATATGGTAGTTTCGAAATGTCTGAAATCGATAAATATTCTGGCGCAGGGGTCAATTTGAAACTGGGAGGCTTAGTCAAATTGACTGAAAACCTAAAGGCCTCAGCTTATATTCATACACCAACTTTTGCTCAACTCACGCAAGAATACGCCATCACCACTCGGTCTTTCTATGCAAATAGTACAGGAGGATCTAGCACCCCTTATCGAACGGACGAGTTTGAATTTAATTATATAACGCCGTTTAAATTTGGGACAGGTCTCAGTTATATGCTGGGGAAACGCGGATTTATTGGTGCGGAGTATGAGTTTAATAACCTAAAGAGTTTGATGATTGATTTAGATAACGAGCCACAAGTTACCAATCAATTAAATGATGCCTTATGGCGTCAAAATAATAATACACATACGTTTAAGCTAGGGGGAGAATATGTTTTGGAGAGCCTGAGATTTAGAGCAGGTCTTAATTATCGAACAACCCCTTACAGTAAGGACTTTATCTACAATAATTTCAATGCATCCAGCTTGACATACACCTTTGGATTAGGCTATCGGGGAAAACAAGTTTCCATAGATATCGCATATATGAATACGAGCTCTAAGGACTATAGGTCATTCTACGATTATGCAGACAATACTGTAAGCTATGAAATGGGATATACAATGAATAATTCTATTAGTCAGTTCATGGCGACACTCAACTTCAGATTTAAGTAGGTATCCACTCATTATTTAAGTATTTTTCAATCCGCAAATATGGCTGATTGCTTAGTTTTGGCTTTGGTATGAATAGATGTATAGTAATCATAGTGCTGGGTGTATTTGTATTCACTTCATGCAAAGATGTCATAAATAAGGTTCAATGGAATTCTAGTCCATCGAAGGAATTCGTTTTGGATACCGTTCTTTACTCCAATGTCACAGAAATTTATTTTCAAGATACCATGATAAATCTTGGAACTGTCAAGGAAGGAGGAGAGTATCAAATAGTTTATCGTTATCAAAATAGCGGTAAATTACCGCTAATGCTTTTTAATGTGAGTCCGAGTTGCGGATGCACTATTGCAGAATACTCCCATGATCCCTTAGCTTCTGGTAAATGGGATTCCATTCTCGCCAAATTTGATAGTAAAGGTAAGACTGGGAGCTATCAAAAAAATATTAAGGTAAATTGCAATACAACTCAAAAGGTGCATGACTTGTATTTTAAGGTAAACGTGGTCAAATAGAAATATAGAGAAAGGGTTTTTCTAATATATTTCTCCTATATATTATAATTCTTAGATTTAACGGTATAGTTGAATTCCCATTAAAATTTTTATTCGTCTGTGTGAAAATGTCCGAATAAAAATTTTAATGTACATTTGTAGTTCATAATTTTAAATTTTAGTATGATTTTTTTACAAGCGCAAGGAGAAGGAATGGGAAGCATGATGCCATTATTACTGCTCATGATGGGTATATTTCTAGTGGTTCAGTTCGTAATAGTCGGTCCGAAACAAAAGAAAAGAGAAAAAGAGATGGCGGCTTTTATCGATGGACTGTCCAATGGGTCTAAAATTATAACTACATCAGGAATACATGGGAAGTATATCAAATCAGAGGAGAATCTGATGGTGGTAGAAATCGATACTAATGTAAAGGTGCGTATGGAAAAAACAGCCCTCAATTATGAAGCCACAAAGGCTTTGAATGGTGTTAAATAGGTTTTCTTAGCTCTATTGTGTATTTGGATTTTGAGAATTTCGATGTCACTTTATATGAACAAAAATTCTCTCAAGATTCCTATTTTCAGTCTGTTTTAGATTTTCTAAAATTATTTTTGGAAAACGATAGTTTTACCTCCAATACGTCAGGCTCTACAGGTATCCCTAAGCTTATAAATATTGATAAATCAAAAGCGATACTGAGTGCTCGCTTATCCAACGAATTTTTTGGAATTACCAATCAAACAAAATTTGTACATTGTCTAGATAATAAATATATTGGTTCTAAGATGATGCTGATAAGGGCGAGCCTAGCTCAGGCTAAGGTTCTAGTTATAAAGCCTTCACTCGATTTTTTTACTTCGTGTGAAGACCAATGTATAGATTTTATTTCATTGACACCCCTGCATGTGCAAAGAATAATACATTCTAAGCCTCAGTTTTTTGATAATATCAAAACATGCTTGATTGGTGCCAGTGGGGTATCTTCTCAACTGGAAAAGGAAATTATAGGTATTCAAGCCAAAACCACTTTCTTTGAGAGTTTTGCTATGACGGAAACCCTCAGCCACTTTGCATTGAGAAATATAAGTGCTAAGGAAAAAAGCTTTCGATTATTAAAAGGATTTTCCATTTCTGTCAATAGTAATCAATGTCTCCAAGTTCAGCATGATGCCTTATTGCCTGAAGGTATAGCTACAAATGATATTGTAAATATGGAGGCCGATGGAACCTTTACCTTTGTAGGTAGATTGGATAATGTAATAAATACAGGGGGAATAAAAATTAGTCCTGAAATTATAGAACAGGAATGGGGTTTGTTTTTGCCCTTCAAGTTCATACTAGCGGGGGAAAATGACACCATATTAGGGCAAAAGTTAATCATGATTCTCCACAATAATCAAAATTTGGTGAAGCAAGAAATTATTGATTTACTCCAAAAGCAGGCTATCCCTTCCAGATTAATGCCAAAAGCTATTTATATAGCGGATGTTTGGACTCAAACGCCAAGTCATAAACCCATTAGAAATGAAATTTTTGCAAGCAGGAAATTATTGAAATAACTAGTTAAAGTTTTCAATCATATTTTTAGGGGCATTTTTATTTTCAGACGATTTCTTTGTTGTATTTTGTTTAGGAGCCTGAGTTCTTGGTTTGGGATTGGCTGATTTTGGTTTCGTTATGGCTAATCCAAGATTTGTAGGGTTTATTTTCGGATTTTTTTGTTTAGTTATTTTTTTGATTGAAGGCTTTGTATCGTTAGTTCTATTTACACTGACTGTATTGGATGTATTTTTTTTGTTAGATTCATAGGGAAAATAAAAATTATTTTTACCATCTCTAAACACCACTCCTTTTAACATCGTTTTAAACTGTGGAATCTCTATAGTATACTCATTCGTTTCCTCCACTTCTAAACTTATCATGCTATTTTCACTTGAGTATTTGCTGTATATCACTTCATTCTCTGGATTTATAACTCTGACATATGTGTTACCTATTGCTAAATTAAAATCTTTAAACCATAGTTTAGCTACTGCCCAGAATTTATTTTCAACAATTACCTCTGGTTTTAAACTCGTCATTGATTCATTAGCAGAAAATTGCAAGAATTTTTCTTCAATTTCGTCATTTTTTGATATTACCTGAGACACATCAATAACTTTTTTAACTTCACTTGGATTATAATCGTAAGGCTTTTCTTGACCATTGCCTTCCATGACTGAATTAGATAGAGCAGATTCTGATTTTACAGAATTATTTTGTGTTTCGTTCGCTTGATTTAAGGATTCAATTGTTGCCGTGGAAAGTGATTCTTTTTCCTTGTTCATTGATTTGGATAAATCACTATTTGATGTCACATTAGCATCATATACTAATTCATTTTTAGAATAAGGGTTTCGTATTTCTAAATCTAATAACTCACAATTAAAAATATTCAGTTTGATTTTATAAATTTTATCCATGAATAGATTGGCATTACCTATGCCTCTATTTGAAGTAAAATATCCAGTTTCCTTATCCTTGGTAAAGAAGAGGCTATAATCATCTCGAACGCTGTTAAAACTCGGCCCCAGATTAATCGGGTTAGAAAACTTATTATCACTGATATCACATTTATATAAATCTAAACTGCCATAGCCGGGATGTCCATCGGAAGAGAAAAAGAAAGTATTACCGTCGTACATCGTAGGAAAAAGTTCATGACCTAAAGAATTGACATTATCGCCTAGATTCCTTACCTGCGAGAAATCCCCATTCTCGTTTAGGTCTGCAATCCAAAGATCATAGCCACCATTTCCCCCCTTTAAATCACTTGCAAAAATCAGTTGATTTTCATTTTCTGTCAACATAGGGTGCATAAAATTGAAATTAGGATTTTTTGTCACATAAATGATAGTTCGGAATGGATTCCATCGCAATCCTTCCTTGTTGGACACACATATAATCATCCTTTTATTACTACCGTCATACCGTGTCATATAAATATTATCATGGGCTTTATTCAGACAAAAGGCATGGTATGAAAAGCCATCGCTAGTTTTACCTGGTTGCCTCAAAAGTTTCGGATTTTGAAAAGCGGAATCACTGAAAACAACTTCATTGGTCAGATAATTTCTATACAACAAAGGGCTTGTGGGTTCCGTATAGCTATATTTACTTTGAGTGAGATACTTTATTTTATCATTCATTATTGTCCGAATAAAATGCAATAATTTCCCCAAATCGCTTTATAGATAAAGGATAAGAAAGATTTCAAAGAAGTGGGTTAGTATAGGTTGGGGGGCTCTATCCGCTAAAAAGTTGAGGTGTCTGATAGGTCTTT
>JAJTHM010000040.1 GCA_021297855.1 Sphingobacteriales bacterium
AAAGACCTATCAGACACCTCAACTTTTTAGCGGATAGAGCCCCCCAACCTATACTAACCCACTTCTTTGAAATCTTTCTTATCCTTTATCTATAAAGCGATTTGGGGAAATTATTGCATTTTATTCGGACAATAATGAATAATAATAAAGAGAAAGATAGGAAGGAGTAAGTTTAGAATAGACTTCCCAATAGAGAAATTTTGTACGATAGATGTTCCAATAACACACAAAGCAATGCTATACAGACTAAGCGCCAAGCTAAATAATGCACTAGAGTAGTATATGAACCCCATGACATAATCTCCAAATTCAAGTTCAAAGTCGGAAGAAAAAATTTTCCCCTCAAAGAAAACCATTTGAACAAATAAAAAAACTAAGGTATGGATAGCTGGAATCATAGAATAGGTGAACATTCTATAGAATGATTCTCTATTGGCATTTCCCTTGAGCCATCTCCCCGTCCAGGATACAAGAGATGAATAAAAATAAAAAGAAATCCAACCAAAGAGTCCTCCGAAAATAATAGATGAAAATAGAATTTCGGTCAACGATTTCGTGTCCCCCATATTCTTATAGCTAGCTCTATCTATTGCATTGACAATGCCGATTAGAATCAATAGGATATACATATTTTTCTCATATTGATGCTCATGTATATAACGCAAAATGGCTCTAGGTCGAGACCAAATTTTGGTATAAATCTCTATATCACTAAATTTTTCCTTCTCAAATTCCTCAAAGTGTTCTTGCATGAATATAATTTTTTATGCTAGTACGCTTGCTTACCACAAAACTATGTAAAGATTCCTGCATTCGCAGGAAATGACGAGGTCTCTGGCCATTAGCGTCCGCCTCTGGCGGATGAAGCGCAGCCCTGTTTGTCAACAGACAAGCCTGTCTGCCGACTAGGCAGCGGAATTCAGGAATCTCTTTAATTGTGGTAAATATAAGCACTAGCAGATAATTTTTTGATTGGAGGCCTTTAATGCTAGACCAATAAGTGAATATTTAAAAGAAATATGGCATGATCAACAACAGGATTATTTGACAAACTCCCCTTTCATAAACATATAAGATTCCTGCAACTCTCCATATTTATCGTAGATATGAAGTACACCGGTTCCATTCATTAAGGTTCCGGGGTATATGGGTTTCCCATTTTCTAAATAAGCACCTAAGGCTGTCCATGTTTTGCCATTTCGATATTCTACCTCATTCCATCGTGCACCAGAAGGATAGAAATGTCGGCGTGTACCATTGAGTTTGCCATCAATATAAAATTCTTCCATTTCTACTTGACCACTTGAATAGAAATCATGTGCTTTGCCATTGAGTAGATACTTTTCATACTTTTCTTCTCGAACCAGTTTCCCGCTCGTGTCGTTATATGTGCGCAAGGTATATTTGCCAGGTAGGATATCGTATATAATCTCTTCTATCATGTTTTTGCCATCTGCTGCATATAGAATAGATCTTCCTACTAGACTATCATCTTTATACTCATACTGCGCCGCTATTTTACCTTGAAGGGTATAAGCCTTGCTCATGCCATGTTTCTTGCCATTCTTATAGTTTTGTTCCCACACCTTATATCGTATTTGAGGATTTAGACTATCCATAATGGAATGGATAAAAATTCCAGCTCGCTTATTATTGACATAGTTCCCTTCAATGCAGGTCAAAAGCTCTTGAGTTACATTCACAACAAATTTTTTGGTATCATCTAAGTCAAAAAAACTAAGAGACTTGGTTTCATAAACTTTAGTTAAACCTTGGTTGTTATTGAGGATAGTTTTGAATTTAAGCGTATCCTCATTTACTAGAAAGGATTTCCTTGTGTATTTAAAATTTGGTATATCCCGTGTATCTATCATTTGGGAGTTTGCTTTAATGAAAAGCATGCAAGTTGAAACAAGAAGGAAAAGTTTTATCATAACGTATTATTCATAGACTAAAATAACTAGAATTTTCTGAAAACATAGAAAAATAATGAGTGAGAAGGTCAGTATCGTTCACCTGGACAAGCAGGAGAGAAGAAGGTCCACGAAATAGTAAGGAATAGGTTTGCAAAATCATCATTTCCATTCATAGAGCCGCGTTGCCTCCCGGGACTGCCTATGGCTGGTCCTAGTTCCTTGCTTCTATCAAAAAGTTGATAAGCTATGCCTTTATCTGCTTCTGGCAGATTTATAGCAGAGATATACTTGCCACTCACATCGTCTAAATAGTCCGTCATCGTTCTGTGTATTCGAAAATCCAAGCCTAGGCTTATATTTCGCTTCACATGAAATTTGATGCCGCAACCATAGTTAATCGAAAGTGCATAAAGATGATATTTACCTTGCTGTGTATAACTCTGATCCGTCTGACCTTCTGTTCCCAAGGGTTGTAGAGCGTATTCCTGTCCTTTAAAATAAGTTTTAGGATTGAAAAATAATACTCCAGCCCCAAAGGATAAATAAGGCGTAAAAGGAGACCCCATCTCATTGTAATAAACGTTCTTCACATATTTGAGAAAGTTAAACTCGACCTGAGCTTGCACATCTGTCACCGTACTATGGAAAGATAGGTTGCGTTGCTTTTGAAAATCTGATGCAGAGTTGGCATCATCAGCAGCTAATTGCATATAAGAAAGGGAGGTCTTTAGACAGAATCTATAACCATAATTTCCTCTCCAAAACACCGTGGCAGCAGGTCGAACGGCATCTATGCCAAACTGGGTATTGAGGTCTCCATAATAATTAGCAAACCCTGCTCCAATTCCGATTTCATGTTCCAGTTTGGGCGCTTGTCCACTTAGTTTTAAAGTGAAAACGAGTAAAATGCTAAGTCCTAATTGATACATTGCCGCAAATATAACGCAAGACCACTGATTATAGTTTAGAATTAGACTTGAATAAATGATTTGGTTACTTGTTATTTATCTATAAAGCTAGGATGAAGAAATTGATGTTTGGTCGAAAAACACTAGTTTTGTCGATATCCTAACCGATTAACTTTGACTAGATTTTTACATATTGTATTTCTAACTTGCTTGATTATAGAATCTAGCGCCCAGAGGAAAAAGGCGGTAATGGATTCTATCAAAAATCAGTCTATATCAGAAATTGTTGTCACAGGTACCAAAACGTTTAAAAGAAAAACGGAGAGTTCTGTCATCGTTAATATCATGGATAGTAAAACCCTCAGTAACCTGCAAGTCTGCAACCTCTCTGAAGGATTGAAGTTTCAACCTGGACTGCGCATCGAGACCGACTGCCAAACCTGCAACTATACCCAACTACGGATGAATGGTCTCCAAGGGGGCTATTCGCAAATATTAATCAATGGACGCCCTATATTTAGCCCTATGATGGGCTTATACGGTATGGAGCAATTGCCCGTCAATATGATAGAGCGGATAGAAGTCGTGCGCGGAGGTGGGTCATCTCTTTATGGGTCGAGCGCTATCGGTGGCACTGTCAATGTGATCACTAAATTGCCGAAAAAGAGTGGTTATGAAATCAATACATTTTATCAGTCAGTCAATGGAGATGCAAGTGATTTCAATTTGAATGGCAATGCCACCCTTGTGACCAAAGATAAAAATGCTGGATTAAGTTTGTTTGTCAATAAAAGAAATCGCGATTATTTAGATACCAATGGCGATAACTTCTCTGAGCTTCCTAAATTGGAAAATAATGCCTTTGGGCTGAACGCTTTTTATCTGCCCAAAGAAAATCAAAAGCTGGAGGTTTCCTTGAGTCACCTTCGAGAATATAGATTTGGAGGTGAAATGAAGGACCTACCGCCCCACTTGACTATGCAGTCTGAAGAGCGCAAACACTCCATTTGGTTAGGAAGTCTTGACTATCAAATCAATTTTAATCAGGATAAATCTACTTTAATACTCTTTTCAGCTTTTCAGAATACGGATAGAACACATTACACAGGTATTTATCCAGATAGTCCAGCGGAAATTAAAAATCATTTAGCGAATCCACCCTACGGAATTTCCTTTGCTAGAACTATACAAGGCGGTTTTCAAGTGAATCATAGATTCGATCAGTTTTTCAAAACGAAGAATGTACTCACCTTTGGTTTGGAATATATTTCTGACCAAGTCAATGATGAAATTAACACATATAATTATAAAGTAAATCAGCATACCAAGGACTTAGGAAGTTTTATACAAAGCGATTGGGACATCACTCCGCAGTTAAATTTATTGTCAGGTATTCGCATAGACCACCATAATTTACTAAATGATCTAATTTGGAGTCCTCGCCTAGCACTCTTGTATAAATTCAAAAATAATACTCAGTTTCGCATTAACTATGGCTCAGGATTTAGAGCACCTCAAGCCTTTGATACAGATTTGCACATAGCCTTCGCAGGAGGCGGTGTTTCGAGAGTTCAGTTGTCAAGGCAGCTGAAAGAGGAGAATTCCCAAAGTTTGAGTACTTCAATAAATTACGATAAAGCGACTGATAAATATATAGCTGGATTCACTTTAGAGGCATTTTATACCCATTTGAGGAATGCATTCGTTTTACAAAACATAGGTCAGGATAGTTTTGGCGAAATCTTTGAAAAGCGCAATGGCAATGGTGCTAGTGTGCGTGGATTGACATTAGAACTCCGAGCGAATTATAATAAAAAAATTCAAATAGAAACGGGGTTCACCCTTCAAAATAGTCTTTTTGAAAATGAAGTTGAATATGTTATAGAGTTACCCGCAACCAGAGAATTTCTAAGAACGCCCAATCAATATGGATTTGCTAATTTGAATTACACTCCGAATTCAAATTGGACTATAAATCTCAATTATGTTTACACAGGCACTATGAAGCTAGTCCATTTCGGAGGAGCGGATAATTTCGTAAATGATGCCATGATAGAATCACCAAGCTTTTCTGAATTCAATACCAAAATCGCCTATAATTTTCCTTTAGAAAAATTGAAAAGCAATATTGAAATCTACGGTGGAGTCAAGAATATTTTCAATGCTTATCAAAACGACTTCGACCTAGGAAAAAATAGGGATAGTAATTATATCTATGGACCTAACTCACCAAGAACTTTCTTTGTGGGATTGAGGTTGAGAGGGTAGTGACTCTCAGCCTGCTTTCAGAAAGTCCTAGACTTTCTGAAAGCAGAGTTGGGTTAAAACTTCATACTAAAAAACCATCACCTCACCACTTTTCGTAAAAACTCTTCCCAAATAAAAATAGCGAAGTGTATAAGTATAGAGTTCCTTGGCTGCGGGTTTGCTCTGATAGCTACCATCCCATCCTTTGGAGAGTGGACTGTGTTCATATACTTTCTCGCCCCATCGATTGAATACTTGCAAATATTCAATCGTGATATTGCCATTTATATTCGGGGTGAAATAATCATTCAACCCGTCTCCATTCGGAGAGAAGGCGGTAGGGAAGTCTATTAAAGGTCTATCAATGGCATAGATAGTAAACTGCATTTTTTCTTCGCAGTCTACTAGATTCCATGCCGTCACTTCAAATATCTTGACCTCATTGATTTGTGGGCGGATGCCTGAACTTTGTTCGCTGGTAGTCCAGAGATAATTAAGCGCTCCACTTACTTGAATACTTGTCGTTTCACCTTTGATGACTGTATCAATTTGTTTGGTTAATGGGCGGAGAATAGGTCTGCTCTCTCTTCGATAATAATAAGGCTGATAGAGACTATCACAATATGGGAACTCTAAACTTTTTATAGTGTCGTGTGTGAAAAAACTCGTGGTTTTCAGTTGTCCTCTGTGCATAATTTCTTCACAAAACTCTATCGTCTTATCGGCTAAAAATTTCGGCTGTGGCTCAGTGATAAAGACTAAATGCTTCGTCACGATACTATCACAGTTGAGGTAGTTCTTTATGGTCTCCGTAAAGCTATCATTCTGTGTATAAGAGCGAGAGCCATAAAAAAAGGCTCCGCATTTGCTATGGGAAATAGTTTTAAATTCGGTTGCAGGTAGATGTTTCAAATAAATAGTCAAAATACTATCGCAACCTAGGCTTGACCTATAGGTTTCGGTATAAGTTCCCGGACTGGTATAGCCTCTGAAAAACTGACCAGCGCAGACTGTCTGACGGAGTGTATCATACAGCACCAAACCGAAACTGAGGTTTAAGGTCACAAAACTATCGCAGCCGAGGCTATTCGTCCAAGTATCGCGGTAGGTGCCTGCGGTGGTGAGGGTTTGATTATTAAACGGAAAAGATTGTCCGCTACATAGCATTCTACTGAAACTATAGGTCGAACTATCTATAATAGACAAAGTCAATAAAATGGTACTATCACAGCCGTTTCGATTCGTCAATTTATGCGAATAAGTTCCTGCACCAGTCAGGACTTGACTATAAAAATTATACGACTTGCCTCGACAGATAGAAAGTGTTTGTCTATTCGTATCCAGTGGGTTTATGGTAAGCGTTAGTTTCAGCACACTATCGCAGCCTTTGACAGTTTTCAAAGTATCATAGTAAACCCCTGCCAGCTTTCGATACTTACCTCCAAAGAGACTGCTATCTCCTGCACAGACAGCCCTAGAAAGAGGAGTTTCATGGATAGGTTTAGGGATAAAATGATAGAAAATATGGCTATCGCAACCGACATTATTTTTTAGGGTATCTCTGTAGATTCCTGCTAAGGTCAAGTTCTGACCATTAAACGTCTTGGGAAGATTAGCACAGCTTGTATCATACAAATGAATAGTATCTGTGCGCTTGATATGGAGATTCAATATTAAAAAACTATCACAACCTACATTATTTTTCAACGTATCACGATAGACTCCGCTCGCGGTTCTATTTACGCCATTCCAGACATAGCTCGTACCAGAACAGATGGTATCGTAGAGATAGGCGGTGTCTTTTCGCAGCACTGTAAGGTGGAGGGTGATGAAGCTGTCGCAAATGTCCCAAGTGAGGAGAGTGTCAGTATAGAAGGCTGAAAGTTTAAGATATTTGCCTCTATAGAGCAGACTATCTCCACTACAAATAGTATCGCGAATCGTGTCGTACTGGTTACAGGATATTTTCATAAGGAAGGCGTCTGTAAGCCCATTATAAGAATTTTGGTGACCATTATAGCTCAATCCAGAAGAAGAACCAGTTACTCCAGTTATATACAGATTATTATATTTATTTACCGCTAAATCAGAAACGGACTCATAACTATTTCCGCCGAAATAAGATGACCATATAATATTTCCTAGTTTTGAGATTTTGGTAATAAAGAGGTCATTTACTCCAGATAATGAATTATTTATACCCTTATAGTAAATTCCAGAGGTCGAATTTGTTCGACCGCCAAAATACATATTGTCAAATTTATCGAAAACTAAGGCTGAAAAATTGTCTTCAGTCAAATTGCCACCACAATAGGAAGCCCAGATAGTATTGAAATTAGTATCTAGCTTTAATATCATATAATCACTGCTTCCTGTTGCTATTGTTTTAAATCCGGTTGAAAGAATTGGCATACCAGAAGAACTCACTCGAAGAATTAAATAAAGAGAGGTATCATGTTTGTATATTCCATGTAAATTATAGTTAGCAAAATTCATTGGCTTAGGAGTACTGAAAACTCTTGTTCCATTATGTTTAAACTTCGCAATAAAAAATTGAAATCCAGCTAGAACTCCAAAGTTATTAATTGTAAACAATAAATGAGTATCAGTATATTGACGCATAAGATAAAGATAATTATCATCTATGCATAAAGTGCTAAAATTAGAAATACCAGCGCCCAATCCATAATAAGTTCCCCATTTTCTTGTTCCTGTCTCATTAAATTTAGCAAAAAAAATATTTTGCGATAATTGACCGCTAGTATTGTATTTAGTATAAAAAGTATCTTGATAACCATTTTGAGCTATGCCAGAATAGCTCCGAGTATTGCCATCTATATAAATATTATTACTGGTATCTATTACAATATTTGATATTGCATCATAATCGCTACCCCCATAGTAGCTTGCCCAGACTCTATTGCCAGAAGAGTCAAATTTGACTATCCATCCATCCATATCTCCTCCATGTGTATTTTGGTGACCATTATGGGCATAATTGTCTGTAGAATTTTGAGTAATACCAACCAATATCATGTTATTCTTTTTATCAATTTTCCCACTTGTTAGAATAAAATTAGAGCCATAATATGTTCCCCACAAACGTGTACCAGAAGAATTAAACTTTACCAAGAATACATTAAATAATGAGCCCGCAAAGTTATTCTGAAATCCTGTATAGGAAATGGAATTAGTAGATAAGGTTTGACCATATATATATCAATGTCGTTTAGTTAAGACATCAAAAATAAAAATGCTTATAAGTTGTTAGAGTAATAATTTCGAAATCACTTATTTTTGTGGGTATATAAGAGGCAACTCTAATACTCACAAAAAAGAAAAAACATATCGGCT
>JAJTHM010000093.1 GCA_021297855.1 Sphingobacteriales bacterium
CAATGCTGCAAATAATGAAGCAAATGTCACTGGAATAAGTGGAGCTGGAGGTGAAACTTGGCATATTCAGTTAAATCAAATATTTACAGCTTCTCAAAAGGATTCGCTAGTTGTTGGGAAAAAGTATAAACTCTCATTTTTCGCCAGAGGTGCTTCTTCGCGTTCATTAAAGGTATTTTTTGGTGAAGACGGCGGTGGATTTGCGGCATTGCTCCAAAAGAGCTACACGCTCACTACATCTATGACAAAATATGAAGATACCTTTACATTAACGAGTAAGTTTGGTGCCATGAAATTGGGTTTTGAAGGTGGACTGAGCAATGTGGATTTTTATATTGATGACGTCAGTTTAGTAGCTGATCCATATGTAGTACCTTCGCCATCGACTTTCCCAACTGTTGCAGCACCTACTCCTCCGGCGCGCTTACCTTCAAATGTAGTTTCCATATTTAGCGGAGCTTATACCAACATATCTCCTATAAATTATGATGCAGGCTGGTGCGGAGCACCTTCAATAGAGAAAACCACCGCTGGTGGAGATTCCGTAATTGCATTTAAAGACAAAAATTGTCAAGGTATAGATTTTGGTTCTGCTACCCAAAATTTAACCGGATTTACGCACATCCATGTGGATTTGTTTATAGCATCAGGTACTAATTTAGTAGGAAAAGTATTTAATCTAAAAGTAGTACCTACTAGCGGTGCTGAGTCCGAATTTCCAATTGATATTAATTCCCTTTCTCCTGCGCCAGTTCCAGGTACATGGTATTCTTATGATGTTCCAGTTAGTTTTTCAGGTCCGGTTTCAAGCATTAAAGAATTTGGAATTACGAGTAATGTAAATAACGCCATGTGGTATGATAATTTGTATTTCTATAAAAATGCGATAACTCCTCCGCCAACGGGGCTTACTCCAGCACCTACGCCTACCAGAGCTGCAGCAAATGTTATTTCAGTATTTAGTGATGCCTATACTAGTCCATCTACTGTCAATACGAATCCGAGCTGGGGGCAAAGCACACAAAGTACACAATTTCAAATCTCAGGTAATAATACTATTTTATTTAAAAATTTGAATTATCAAGGAATTGTGTTTAATGATACCAACTATCGAATGAATCTAACTGCCGCAGGAATGACGCATTTGCACATTGATTATCAAACGAAACAAACTGGCACTCTCAAAATGTTTCTAATTAGCCCGGGGCCAAAGGAAGTATCTTATAATCTTGCAATTCCTACTACAGGATGGAATAGCTTAGACATTCCATTAACTAGCTTCCCTGCTCCAGTAGATTTATCACAACTGTTTCAGCTAAAATTTGATAATGGTGGAGGTGCTCAATTAGCAGATTCTATTTTAATTGACAATATTTATTTCTTTAAAGATGCTGTTACGCCTCCAAGTGCCGTACTTCAATTGCCAATAACTTTCGAAGAAACTGCATTAAACTATGCATTTTCTGATTTTGGTGGTGCTAGTGCTTCCAAAGTAACGAATCCCCATAGTGGTGGAATCAATACCTCATCTAGTGTAGGTAAATTAATAAAAGGAAGTGGTGCTGAAAAATGGGCTGGTTCTTATTTACAATTACCAAACCCGATCAATTTTGCAGGTGCTAAAGGAATCAAAGTCAAAGTATATTCCCCTAAAGCTAATATCAAAGTACGATTGAAACTGGAGAATGCTACCAATGATCAGATATTTGTAGAGACAGATCAGACTCTGACCACAGCAAATGCTTGGCAAGAATTAAAATATACATTCAATAATTTAAATCAGAGCTACCACAAAGTCATTATTTTCTTTGACTTCGATGTCACTGGAGCAAATGAAACATTCTTCTTTGATGATATTGCTTTAGATTCTACGACTACAACACCTCCCCCACCGCCTGTAGCAGATACTCTCAAATTCCCTCTTAATTTTGAGAAGAGTAGTTTGTATGTATTTAGTCCAGTCGGCAACAGTTCCACAGCCATAGTTGCGAACCCATATATTGATGCCTCCAATTCCTCGTCACTAGTAGCAAAAACGACAAAAGCCTTTGGTTCTGTGCCCCTATCTGGAGCCAGTATTCTGTTCCCATCGAATATAGATTTAACCAATGCCACAAGTATCAAAATGCAAGTCTGGTCGCCTTTGGCATTTATTAAAGTCAAAGTTAGACTACAAAGTAGTGTGAATCCGAACAAATTTATTGATATTGACCAAAATCTAAGTATGCCAAATACATGGCAGGAACTTGAATTTGTTTTGCCTAGATTGACAGGAAGTGCAGCTACTGAATATCAAAAATTTGTAGTATTCTTTGATGCAGACAATACAGGAACAGGAGTTGATTTCTACTTTGATAATGTTCGATTACAAAAATCTACTTCTGGTGTTTCTAATGTTTCATTGTTTAATATAACTATCTATCCAAATCCAGCAAAAAATTTCATTCGATTGGAATCATTGATTTCATTAGATATAGTAGAAATCTATTCTATCAATGGGCAGAAAGTGTTGACTAAAGTGATGAAAGGTCAAGAGTTAGAAATCGATATCAAACATTTAAGCCCAAGTCAATATATACTGAGAGCTTATGGAGATGGTAAGATGACAACTATTAATTTCTCAAAGGAATAATCTAAATTTAGTGCGAAGTTTTCACAAAAATTTAATGGGTTAGTTTGAAACTTTATAGTTACAGTGAAGGGTTCTTAGTAAAGAGCCCTTTGTTTTGACTAAAAAAGAATATTAGATGAATATAAAAAGAATAGGATTATTGACAAGTGGGGGTGATTCTCCCGGCATGAATGCAGCTATAAGAGCTGTATTTAAAACGTGTTCTGCATATGACTTAGAGTGCTTTGGTATTCGCCGAGGGTATCAAGGTCTTATAGAAAATGAAATCTTCGAAATGCAGGCTATGGATGTCAAGCAGATTATTCAATTAGGAGGAACTATTCTATTATCGGCTAGAAGTAAGGATTTTTTTGATTATGAAGGCAGGAAGAGGGCATTTCAAAATCTGAAAGACCATAATATCGATGCCTTGGTTACGATAGGTGGCGATGGAACATTTACTGGAGCGACAAAATTTGAAAAGGAGTTTGGCGTGCCAACGATAGGTATTCCAGGAACCATTGATAACGATATATTCGGAACAGATAATACCATAGGCTATGATACAGCATTAAATACAGTGATGGAAGCCGTGGATAAGATAAGGGATACAGCAACCTCCCACGAGCGTTTATTTTTCGTAGAAGTCATGGGCAGAGATGCTGGGTTCATTGCTCTCAATAGCGGTATAGCTTCTGGTGCGATAGAGATTTTGATTCCTGAGATTAAATACGATATGGAGGAATTTTTCAGTAACTTAGAAAAAGGTGCCATCAAGGGCAAGATTTCCCATATAGTCATCGTAGCTGAAGGAGAAAAAAGCACAAATATTTATGACTTGGCAGAACTAACAAAATCAAGATTTCCAAGTTATGAAGTGCGAATTTCTATCTTAGGACACATGCAGCGAGGTGGGAGCCCTACTTGTGCAGATCGTGTACTAGCCAGCCGACTAGGAGTAGCTGCTATCGATGGACTATTAGAAGGAAAGAGTTCTGTCATGGCTGGAATCAAAGCGAACCAAGTGGTTTATACTCCATTTGTAGAGGCTATAAAAAAACACAATGAATTGGACCCGCATCTAATTAAAACATCAAATTTATTGGCGTAAATATGCTAGATTATACATGTAGACAATTAGGAGGATTCCTAAATTCCCCTGCTGGTAAGGCAGACAGGCTTGTCTGTTGACAAACAGGCTTGTCTGTTGACAAACAGGCTTGTCTGTTGACAAACAGGCTTGTCTGTTGACAAACAGGCTTGTCTGTTGACAAACAGGACTTGGCTCCATAAAAAATGACGTTTGCTGGGTCTTCGTCATCCTGCGAACTTGTGCTGACCTAAGCGTCAAAATGCAGGAATCTAAATTACAACTAGAGAAAATTTAAATATACAATCACATAAAATTAATTACAAATGAAGAGAATAGCCATTAATGGATTAGGAAGGATAGGTAAATTAGTATTGCTAGAATCGTTGAATAGAAAAGAAATAGTGGTGGTCGGCATCAATGACTTGATTGAACCCGATTATATGGCCTATATGCTCAAGTACGATTCTACACATGGTAGATTCAAAGGAGAAGTTTCTTTTGATGAAAATCATTTGATAGTCAATGGCCGAAAAATCAGGGTCACCAATAAAAAAGACCCGAATGAATTGCTTTGGGGAGAATTGGATGTAGATATTGTGATGGAAGCCACGGGGCATTTCTTAACAAAAGAAACAGCGCAAGGGCATATCAATGCTGGTGCTAAGAGAGTTTTAATGACAGGTCCATCAAAAGATGATACACCTATGTTTGTGATGGGTGTGAATCATACCAAACTCACTAAAGATATACAAATGATATCCAATGCGAGTTGCACAACTAATTGCCTAGCGCCTTTAGCTAAATTAATTCAAGATAATTTCGGGATTGAGGAAGCCCTGATGACGACGGTGCATTCCGTTACGGCTACTCAGCGAATCGTGGATGGCCTTTCATCCAAAGACTGGCGCGGAGGACGCGCAGGTTTGAGCAACATCATACCTTCTTCTACAGGTGCAGCCAAAGCAGTTGGATTGATTATACCAGAGCTCAATGGAAAAATAACAGGGATGGCATTTCGTGTGCCAACTCTAGATGTGAGTGTGGTGGATTTGACGGTGAGACTCACTGCATCGACTTCGTATGAGGATATCAAAGCCTGTATCAAAAAAGCTTCCGAAAATGAAATGAAAGGCATTGTCGGCTATACGGAAGATGATGTTGTTTCTTCAGACATGCTAGGAATGAAAGAAACGTGTATTTTCGATGCGAAAGCAGGTATTATGCTCAATCCAAACTTTGTCAAACTAGTTGGTTGGTATGACAATGAAATTGGGTATTCGAATAAATTATTGGATTTGGTAGAAGTTTGGGGCTAGTGTAAATGCTAAATTATTCTTTGTCACGTCCCTGTTTGCGATAGGCAGGGAGGCACGAGACGTCTGATTATAGTTATTTAGACTTTACACTTTTACGTACTCTATCTTATCCTTAGTAATCTGTCATTGCAAATGAAAAAACTTGATCGAACCGCATTTTTACTTTTCTGTTATTCCTAATGCCTGGAAGCCATTTTGGTGAACTTGAAACAGCATCAAGTGCAATTCTATCAAATTTGGAATGAAAAGGTACACTTACATAGGCATCTTCGACCTTACCCTCTTCATTGATGGCAAAAGAAATAACAACAAAAGCTGTATCTGAATTTACAATATCATACTGACTTGGGAAATATCCCTTTTTTTGAAGATGCTTTGACCAAGCAATCTCTCCACCTGGAAATATAGGATTCCTGTCCGTGTTTATAGTATCAGCTTGTATTTTTCCCGCCTCATTATAGTAAGTTTTATTTTCCAAATTACCATCGTCATAAATTTCAATCGAACTTAGCATTCCATTTATATGAAAATACTTCCATTTGCCAAATTTCATATCACTGGCATACAGCCCTGCTGAAGCTATACTGCCATTTTCAAACCAAGAGAAGTGTACGCCATTTCCAAATTCATCTAGTACTAATGAATCAGACATATAGCCATTGGGATACCACGATAAACAAGTACCGCGTTTTTTACCAAACATAAACATACATGAATCCCTCATCATCCCATTACTGTGGTATTCAACCCACAATCCATTTTGATGACCAATCAAATATGACCCTTGTGATTCTAGAAGCTTGTTTGCATAAAAATATCGAAAGTATCCATTTTTAATTTTGCAATCGATGTCATAATATTCACCCGACATCTGAAGTGATTTTTCTCGAATAAAATATATATGTCTGATATATCCTGAATCCGTTTTTGAAGTGGTAGAGTAATATTTAGCTTCATTTACTTCACATGGTTGCCATCTAAAATTGAAATATTTTTCATCTGTTTGGCAGTTTCCACTTAGAGAGAAAATAAAAAATATTAATACGGATACATATTTCATTTTATATATTTTCTTGAAAGAGATGTTGACAATTACGACTTTAACCCAAGTATTGGCAATAGTGCAAGTATCTTCGCCGTGGTTAAAGTCCCAACGACAACGGTATGAACCTAACTTGTTTATTTTCATTAGCTGCGTCTCTTTTACTACTCTATATTATATTTCACATTTATATCCATTGTTGTCCGAGATAAATTAAGCTGACCTTCCGAAAAAGGTCAGCTTTTTTAGTTTTGCAAGTTCCTACACTTTTAAAACCATGAACAAAAGTACAAATTATTTCGGACAGCACCTATTTTCTCAAATAGCAAATTTA
>JAJTHM010000022.1 GCA_021297855.1 Sphingobacteriales bacterium
AAAAATGAGAGTTTATACTTTTTCCCAACAACTAGCGAATCCTTTTGAGAAGCTGTAAATATTTGATTTAACTGAATATGCCAAGTTTCACCTCCAGCTCCACTTATTCCAGTGACATTTGCTTCATTATTTGCAGCATTGATTGTAGCATTTACGGGTATCCAAGAGGCTAAAAATGAAGTCCAATCAGTGAGTCCATTGTTAAAACTTCCATTTAGTATGATATTTTTAGTTGAAGCTGGCGGCGGAGTAGCAGCTGGTCCATAAAAGTAAATATTGTCAATGTAGATTGAAAGAGCAGTGCCGCCTACATTTGCTCTTGCTGCAGTTATTACCATTTGTGCTATATTATTTCTACTGGCATTATTGAAAGCTACAGTAAAACTAGATAATGGAATATCTAAGCTCACCCATTGTCCTGCAGTTACGCTTGTAATAGTATGTTCTATAGCGTTAGTTTCTCCACTTCCGTCATGATTAGAAAGTTTAATATTGATTACTTGCCCTGTAAGTAGCGTTCCAGGAATATAATAATCCATTCTTACGTGAGTATAACCAGTAGCATTAAATTTACTTGGCGCAAAATCGATAGCGCCATACTCTTTACCAGCGGGTAAATCCAGTAATTTAGTTGCATTGCCAGCAATTGTAACGTCCGAAAACGAAGATGCTGCAGCAGACCATAATGGTCCCCACTGATTAACAGAGATGTTAGTAAAAGCATCGCTAAAAACTGATTTAATGTTTGATGTAGCGGTTGAATGCGTCGGCGCAGCTGCAGCTGTAGTCGGCGCTTGTGAAAAGCCCACTAAATAGGAGCAGATCATGGTGAGTAAAATTAGCTTTTTCATATGGTTGAATTTAAATTGGATTTTAATATTTTATTTAACTATATTTTGTGGTTCTTTAGCTAATGAAAGCGTCATATTTTAATTTTTCATTTTTATCCCATATACCCCAATGCGCGCCAACATCCCCTTCAGGTCCCGTCTTCCACGATTCATCAAACGAAGAGAAATAAAATGTCTCTATACCCTTGGCTTGTGCCCATAAATGGGTATGAATAAAATACTTCAAGGCGCTGATTCTAGAAGGTTCTGCTCCTCTCAAACTCTGACCTTGGCTCGGCCATCCTGTCTCTGTAATGATAACTTTTTTCCCTTTTCCTGCTTCTAAGGCTTGATGATACATGCTATTCATATGTTGCAGACTATAATCAAAAGGACAGCCCTCCCAGAAAGGATAACAATTAGTAAGGATTACATCACATGCATCAGCGAGTTCTGGATGGACTGTAAATTCATAATATGCATCGACATAGCCCACGGGAAGATTCGGTATAGCTTCTTTTACTCGTCTGATATAGCTCAGCAGTTGCTCCAGAGTTAAATCATTTCTATATAACACTTCATTTCCTACGGCAGCGATATCTACTTTGCCATTCTTAGCTAGATTAATCAAAGATTCAATTTCCAATTCATTCATTTCTAAATCATCGCTAAGCCACGCGCCCACTAAAGTTTTCATTCCTTCTTCTTTGGCGACTATAGGCACAAATTCGTTGCCCTCAATACAAGAAAAAGACCTCACCCAACTTGAGTATGGCTTTAATATTTTCATTCTTCTACTTACTTGACTTTTTGAAATTTCGACACCTGGTTTCTGCCCGTCTTCATAGATGCTGAAGCAAAAACCGTGAATGCCTTTTGCTAATATTTCGTGAAACAACGCTGTTAAATCCTCATAGGATTGAGGCAAATCAAAATCATAGGAATTATCATTCAATACATTTTTGTAATGCTCTATATTGAAATTGTGACCGCTGCGATATGACATAATTAATAACTTTATTAACTTAAAACTTAAATTTTTCATTAACATCCCAAAGTCCCCATGAGGTTCCTGCCCAGCCTTCAAAATGATATTTCCAGGATTCGTCAAAAGAGGAGAAGTAAAATAATTTTACTCTGGCTTTTGCTGCCCATTCTTGAGATTCAATATAATATATCATTAGATTTTCTACAGAAGGAATTGCCTCGCCTATTACTTGACCACTGCTCGGCCATCCTGTTTCAGTTATAATAATTTCTTTGCCTTTAGCAATTAATTTGGTTTTGTTGTACATTTCTTGCAGGTAAACTGAAGCGTGTTCAATATGTGCACCTTCCCAGAACGGATAACAGTTGATAAGGATATTATCGCAAGCATCTACTAATTTGGGATAGTCAATAAATTCATTGTAAATGCCTACATAAGAAATTGAAATACCATTCGTATTTTTTCTGACTTCATTTATATAAACTATTAGTTTTTCTTCATCTTGATCTTTTCTGAATAATACCTCATTTCCAACTGCTGCCATATCTACATGACCCTCATTAATCAATCGGATTAAAGATTTAATTTCTTTAGCATTTTCTTCCTCATCTTTACCTATCCATGCGCCCATCATGACTTTGAATCCCATTTCCTTAGCAATTTTAGGAATAAGTTCATGACCATTGGTACAGGAGAATACGCGTATCCATTCAGCATGATTGACTAAGACCTGCAATCTTTTTACGATTTGTTCTTCGGAAATTAAATCTTTAGGATTTTGGGTTTCATTAAATACACTGAAGCAAATACCATGCATGTTTTTATTAAAAGTTTTTAAGAACTGTTCTTTTAAATTTCCAGTCACCAAACTTTCAAAATCAATACCTACATTTATATAAGTTGGAAACTTTTCTAGTAATTTGGATTTAGATAAACCCTTCAAGTCAATTCCTGAGAAAATGCTATTTACCCCATATCCAGAGGGCTGGGGGGCTTTTCTTTTGGCAATAAGGTCTCTTACTTCTAATGCCTTGCCTTCATCTACATCATAATCTTTCATTGCCCAAATAGCAGATAATGTACCTAGGATTGGAATTCCTACAAAGAAAATTCTTAACCAAAACATCGTTTCATCCGTTTGAGTGGGTGCATTCGATTTAAAAGCCACCAAGGAAAGAATCAAACCACTAAATAATCCTGCCACAGCTGTTCCAAACTTTACCATCCACCAATAGATAGCTCCTAAAGTGCCTTCTCTTCTTTTACCTGTATTTAATTCATCAATATCAATTACATCAGAAGTCATGGACATCATTAATGTAAACAAACTACCAATACCAAAGGAAAAGAATGGGAGGGCAAAAAGAAAAAGATAAGGTTTACCTGGAACAAAAAGTAACCAAAGTAAAATGTAGCCAAATATTGAAATGCCTTGAGAAAGTAAAAAAGCTTTCTTTTTTCCTATTACTTTGGACATTCGGGCAACTATGGGTATTACCAAAACCGTTGTGATGATAGCTCCTACACAACCAAATAATGTTGGCCACAATCCAAACCCTTCTTCATTTCCCTTGAACAGATAATATTTGATTATAAAGTAAGAAAACCCAGCGGTTGTTTGAAAAGCATTAAATATTAAAAAAGTTGCAATACAAATTTTTCTGAAGGGCTTAATCTCTATAGAAGCTTTCAAGCCTTCTTTTATTTCTCCAAAACAATTTAGGATTCCTTTAAAATCTATTGGACTATAGTTTTCATTTAGTGAAGATTTACTTGGAATAAAAACTGCTGGAATGGCCGCTAAAATGGCACAACCAATAGCAACATAAACGGACAAAGTTCTAACGGCAACATCACTAGATGAAAACAATGATTTATCAGCCATAATGACCCAAAACCATGGTGCAATAACCCAAGCCAATTGACCAATGAGTTGAGAGGTGGCCATAATATTGGTTCGTTCGTGAAAATCGTCACTCATTTCGTACCCCATTGCCACATAAGGAATACTAAAAATGGTAAGTCCAGAATAAAAAACTAATGAAATAATTAAAAAATAAATGAAATTGTAAGTTACCCCATTTTCAGCGTACAATTGCCACATTGCAGCAAATGAAAATCCTAAAATAATAGCACCTGCTAATACATATTGTCGCCGTCTTCCCCATTTTGATTTGGTATTATCGCTTACATATCCCATTATAAGATCAAATAAGGCGTCATAAAACTTTGGAATAAAATAGGTTAAACCAAGTAGCAATCCACTAAAGCCTAATTTTTCTACCAATACAACCGTGAAAATCCCAAGGGCTGCAGGAAACATTTGATTGGCAAGCATTCCTAGTCCAAAGGCAATTTTTTGCCCCATAGGTACTTTAACTGCAATTTTCGTGTTACTCATAGTCTCAGTTTTTAACTAGTTTAAAAGATTGAATTTGATTCTGAGTTCGTATCAGCATCTGATAAATTCCAGAGGGCAAGAGACTTATATCCAATGGATGTTTAACATCAGTAGTATGATACATCATTTTCCCCAAAGAGTTATAAAGTTTCAATTCATCAATAGTTTCACGTGAATTAAGCTGTAAGATATTGTCTGTTGGATTCTGAAAACTAAACGATGAAATTTGAGTAGAGTTATTTATACTAGACGTGCAATTTTCTGAGAATTTATATGTATGATAGTTAGAAATAGTATTCCCACCAGCGAATGCAAATTTCACTGCATAGTCTTGCGCTGCTCCAACAGAAATCCCCTTTTGTATAAATGTAAATTTATTATTAGCACTATTGGAAGCTCCGTATTCGTTCGATGGCGATTTAGTTAGTAGAAATCCAACGACGTCTGTTTTATCTGTATCTAAAAGTTCGTATTGGATAATTAATTCATTTCCGAATGGATCGAATAAATAATTGTATCCATTGGAGAAATTACCTTGTAGAGCTGAATTTGAATTTCCTGAACAACTCGGTATAGGAAGGGTTTTAGCATTTATATTAATAGGAATAGATTGATTTCCACTGGAATCTTTAACCGATATTTCAATGGGATAATCTGTATTTGGGTTTAAATTATATAGCTTTATACTTTTTTCAATCCTAGAAAGGCCATTTGTAACTAATGCAGTGCTATTATAGTTAATGGAATATTGTAATTGGTTAGAAGTATCTTCTGCATTCACAATCAACTCTATGGCTGTACTACTTATATTCCCGATTCTAGCTGTGACGTTTTGAGGAGGCAGAGTATCTTTACTTATCGTATCTTTAGGAATACTGTCTTGTTTTTGGTAAATACGGACATAATCAATCTCCATTGCAGCTTGTGTGAAGGTGCTAGGAACACTGCCAGCGACTCCGCCCATAGCTATATTTAATAGTATATATTGAGGTTTGTCGAACGGCCATGTACCGGCGTTCTTTACACCAGGATTATAGGTATAATAAGCTACATTGTCTAGTAAAAATGTGATTTGATTTGGAGACCAATTCATGGAATAGACATGAAAATCTGTGCCGAGATTATTTGCTAATCGACCCCTTTTATTTACGGTGCTGCCCGAAGAAGAAGTTGTATGAATAGCGCTAGCAAAATAATTGGAAGGCTCCGATGGAAAAATTCCACATTCCACAATATCTATTTCGCCACAGGCGGGCCAATTTGTAGTTCCGTATTGAGCAGAAAAGTAACCTCCTGGTTCGATAATATTCTGCCCCAATAACCAAATAGCAGGCCAGACCCCTGCACCGAGAGGCATTTTGGCTCGAACATCTACACGACCGTACGTGAAAGCAAATTTGGAGTTTAAACGAGCGGAGGTGTAATTTTTGGTTACACTTTGGTTTGTATAACTTTCTTTCTTAGCTACTATGTTTAGCATTCCATTGTTTGAAAATGAGTTGGAACTTAAATCTGTATAATGTTGTAACTCTCCGTTATACCAGGAATTGCCATTGGGAAGTAGGGTTTGATGATGCCATTTGGACGATTCTATAGCACCATTGGCATCAAACTCATCACTCCATACTAGTTTTGAATAGACGACATCGACTTGAGAGAAAATAGAATTTTCTATGCCAAATACGAATGTTAAAAATAAAACTAATCTATTCATTTACGATGGGTCTATAACTATGGTTTGAAGTGATTCGGATGGCAATACTATTTTATGATGCAATTTATTTAATTGAAGGGTAATAGTTTTTTTGTTTTTTGAAGGATTGAATAAAACAACGACTAAAGATTTATTTGGATTCTCGATAGCTGTGGTCATAACATCACTATCATTTGTTTTTTTCCATGCTATGCGTTTCGCATCAGGTCTTATAAACTTACTAAAATGCTTCATCACATAGTATAGAGGTGTGAAATAAACTTCATTGAGCTGCGTATCTGCGATGATGGGTGCTATGCACCAATTTTTGAACCAGTTAGGACCGCCTTGTTTATCCAATACCATATTCCAGTCAACCCATCCATCTACACCGTGATTCAAGCAACCTATGATGTCGGTAGCATATCTATGTACAGGGGCATACTTTGGATGCAAATGTTTATCTGCTTCGCTAGCCCAGTCCCATCCCCAATCTGTGGCTTCCTTTTGCCAATACCAATCGTCATTTTTCCACCGCGGAACTTCGGCATCAATGCATGCCTCCGTTTGTATTAAATGCTTGCTTGGCTTCTTAGTATAGGCATAATCTAAAGCGTTTGGAAAATAATCATAAGTGCTCTCATACCAGTGTATAGCTGCCCCAGCAAAGTATTTAGACGAAGATTCAGAGCGGTACATTTCATCTACCCATTCTTTGAGTCCAGCCCTATTTTGGTCATAGCCAAGAATCTTCACATGACCCCACTTTGATTTTTCTAATTGAGGTCCCAAATTAAATTCTACAAAATCCGTCATTTCCTTCGGCGAGAAATGTGTACTTTCCCAGTTATTTCCATTGCCATGAGGTTCGTTGATAACAGTCAAACCCCATATATCAATTCCTTCATTTTTATAGGCGTCTAAATATTTTTCAAAGTATAGCGCAAATGTAGGATAGTATTTAGTCAATAAACTACCTCCCACCCAGTGATTATTGTCTTTCATCCATGGTGGGCAGGTCCATGGAGAGGCAATGATTTTAAATTTATTATTGGAAATTTCTAAGGCTTGTTTGATAATGGGGATAATATCTTGGTAATCATGTGCTATGGAAAAATGTTTTAAAGACGTATCATGTCCTACCGAGGCATAGGTGTAATGTTTTAAAGAAAAATCAGTAGAAGCCATAGTGGTTCTAGTTAATGAATAATCTGCACCCTCTTTACTAAAGTATGCTTTTAGTATTTGATTTCTATTTTCAGCATTCATTTTATTCAGCAAATGACAACTTGCTTCTGAAAAAGAACCTCCAAATCCAGTTATAGTTTGAAATTTTTGGTCTGGAAAAATTTCTATTTCTATGTTGGATAAAATAGAATCTAGGTTCATTTCTTGACTTATTTTTTCGCATTTTAAGCCATTTCTGGATGTTTGATATATTTCTAGTTGCATAGGTTTAGGGTTGCAGCTAAAGAGCATAAATGCACAGCAAATCGAAGCAGATATAGCTATAATTGAAGGCATAATATGTCTTTGTATTGTCATACTATTTAATTTCTATATTTGATTTTAACATCATTCAGCAATAACTCTTCGTCTCCATTATAGGTTTTCACTATTGGATTTCCATCGCGGCTTAGATTTTTAAATGTTCCTTTATCAACTTCACTCCACATTGCATATTTTGCTTTACCGTCTATAGTAAAAAGTCCGAAATGATTTTCAGATCCATTAGTATGATTCACATCTTTCCAGATTTCATCAAAAGCTTCAAAGTAAAAAATGGTAATTCCTTCCTTTTTGGACCATTCCATCATACTGTGATAGTATATAGCTTCTTTATATTCATCTGTAGCCATGCTTCCTTCATTTCCATAATGATTGCCAGATTTTGTTGCCCATCCAGTTTCGCCTATATGAACTGGCTTATCGATATGATGAGATTTCAAATAGTTTTTTACAGATTTATATTGATTTTGTGCATAATCCACTGCCCTGTACATCAATGTATTCAATTGTTCTTTTTTTGACAAATACGTTTCATCCTCATTGACCCCCCAAAAAACTGAATTGTAATATGTATCGTGCATGGGGTAGGTATGGATAGAAATGTAATCTACGGCGTGACATAATTTTTCCAGCGTTTCATTGTGATAGCTGGACTCGCCGCCCCATGAAGCAAAATTGTCGGAAGAAGTAATCCATACACTTTTAGATAGCTGATGATTCTTTTTTAGATTTTGTAAATATTCTACCCATTTTAGTATAATCTCTGGCTCTACAAAATATTTATCAGCCCACCTGACCATAGCTTCATTACCAACGGAAATTACTTTCACGATTTCAGGGTATTCATTAGCTAGCCGCACAGCTTCTTTAATTTCTGTTTCATTTCTGGCGCTTTCTTCGCTATGAATAGGTTCATGTTCAGTCCATGCGTTTTTACAATCTATCCATGCGCCTAACATGAGATACATTTCAAAGGATTTATTTTCCCTTTTTAATTCTCGGATTGCGTTGAGTACATTTTGAGTTTCCACTAAATGCACATTATACATTCTTATGAATTTAATATCAAGTGCCTGTAGAATTTTTAAATCCTCTTTTATTTGTAAAATGGTAGGCTGTATATTTCTAGAGTTACTTCTATAGCCGCCATAGCATATAGCCTTATGCGACTGCTGGAACAGTTGCTCTGCAGCTAATTGCCCTTTGTTTTGAGCATTGGTATTGAATACGCTATACATTATATTGAATAGTAAAAAAATATATCTAACCTTATTAGTCATCAAATTTTTAGCATTACATTTAAAGACTTTATTTCACCTGATTTATCGTAAATTTTCTTGGCGTTTTCTTTGCTTAGTGTAGATCCATCTATCGTTTCTACCTTATCATGATAGTGGATGATGATTTGATTCAAACTGTGAACTGTATAAACTACAGGTGTTTGACAAATAGAAAAAGCGAGCGAGTTTTTAGGAATGACCATTTCTTGTTTATTGCCACTTATTGAAACAAAATCTACCGTTTTTGACTTAGTGAAAAATTCCTTTTTGGAAAGAAATGATGGACTAAATTCGATATTTCCATTCATGTATTTTACCCCCAATTCCTTGAATCGAGTAATAATGTCTTCTTTGACTTGTCCCGTCATACCTGGCTGCTGTGCACCTCTATGAGAAGGGGTATGTGAATAAGGATCAGTAGGGAAGGCTCCATATTCCAGGGGCGTTTTATATATTCCTAAGCCTATACCTGTTTGTTCAAAATGGTGAGTAAGTTTATTTTTTAAATCTAGGTCACTAGGAGAATCAAAATTTTCAATTGTTTCTGCAATCGCTAAATAGAGTTTGGATACCATGTGCCAATAAATAGATCCCAACCCTTCATAGCCGAAAAATGTACCAGATCTTCCAGTAAATGATTTGTGATTAAAAACTTCTTCGTACAAATTAAGGATAGCCTGGGTATCTTTCTTGACTTGATTCTTGTACTTTGATTCTCGCCCTAATTTTTTTAAAGCTTCTAGCAGTTTATCCGCATTATTGAAGCTCGAATGGAAATGAAAATTCCCTTGAATATCTTTATTTAATATGACTTCATTGCCTTCTTTCTCTAAGATTTTTATAAGTGGGATATTCGATACTTGCTTTTCAGAAAGATTGTTTTTTTCTAGAAACTTTGGTAGATCTTTATTTGGATACAGTATATAGCTTTGGGCATCGCTGCGATACAAAGAACTAGCTCTCAGTGCATCTAACAATTGATTACTTTGGATGCTAGATAAATAACCTGAACTCAAAACGGCAACTTGACCTTCTAGCATTTCACTTAGATGGGATACTTCGATTCCATCTTCAGTATAAGTCATGAGATTATAAGCATGATAGAGGTGATCTTCTCGTTTATTAGCTGCTATGCTGTGTTCGATAAACTCAAGACATACTTGAATATAATTTTTCAATCCTTGGACAGAATGGGTGCGCTTTTTACCCCAGAAACCATAGGTATATAAGTGCATACGATAATCCGAGGCTACAGTTCCTAGCAAATCGAGAATCATTTTTCGATCTTGATCGTTGATGTCACCTTGCAGCATTTCCCTATGCTTTAGAAGTCCTTCTCTGATACCGTGATAAAAATCTACTAATTCGTTGGATATTTTGATGGACTCTAAATCTGTTTTATCTAATATACTTTCGAAAAATTTGAAAAAGCGTCTCAGGTAGTAGAGAGTCACCATGGATAAACCATTTCCTACTAAGGCATTATTGGCATCGTTCCATTCTGGTCGCTGTGTATTCATCCAAATGCCACCTCCTGGTACAAAATTGGATATTTTGGAAAGTGAAGTAGCTAGTAATTTTTCAATTAAATTGACGCGATATATGTCATCACTATTGTCTTTTACTAGTGCACCATCTGCACCTATTTTTTCGCATCTTTTCGTTATTTTGGCTTCCCATTCATAGTCGTATTCTATAGTCACACGTGCATTTTTTACCAAGTCTTTGTAAGGTTTAATTCTGTATGGCACAGCTGCGTAAACAAAAAAATCTTTATCTAGATAGTACTCGAGTTTCCCAGGTACTACTTTCTCCATAAACTCCAGAAATTTGAGTAGATAGATAATTTGATGATCCCCCCAGTAGCCTATATTCGACCATGGATTATGCGTTTCGATTTTTTCCCAATCAAATCCATCTTTGGTCACTCTATAAGGGTTGTATCCATCAAAAGTAGTGGCATTGAGAAATTTAAAAATCATTCCTTCAATAAACATAGGATAGGAATAGGCTAACGCCTCCCAATTTTGAAAAATATCTCGCCAATTCCCCTCATAGTCTAAAATTTTAGAGCCATCTTCATTTTTAGTATTGATTGAAAATTTATTCCAAGGACGGCTAGGGTCTCCATGTCTTCTGCTAAATTTAAGCGGAAGATATTCGATACTCAATCTTATGAAATCTGCATCGGAGTGTTTCACGATTTGATCTAGCAATGCAGTGTATTGGAACTCACTAGGCAAATCGTGGATATAGTCTAAGTTTTTACTAAAGACTGTGGAATTCGCTTTTTCCAAGTAGGCTATAAAGTCAGTTTTTTCTATAACATAGTTTTGATCAAATGTACCACCACGCATCACATTGAAAAGTACATTGGAGAAATGTCGATTATTTTTTCTATCGTCGGCCGTAAACTGCAGTCCATCTGATGCTGCAATGAGTTTAATTAGGTTTTCCGTGCCGAATCGTATATCTTCTTTTAGGAGCTCTTCTAGCTTAGAATTGTTTTTTATACTATCTTTCAATGTTACTACTTGCGAGTGATTTTTATTGACATCTGCGACTATATGCCATTGCTTCAGTTCTTTTTTTTCTAGGTCTATCTTTTTTACAATAAAATAAGCTCCCCGTTCTCCTTTGACATCCCATTCTGGATCTGCTATTCCATGGTATCGAAACCAATTGAGCTGTCTAGATGAAACCAAATGAGAAGCGCCTTCGAGCCCTATAGACCAGGCTATATTGCAATTGAGTGATTCACTCGGCTCTGCCTTATCTACTATCACCGCGCTGAGTGCAAATATTCCTAATCCAGATTTTTCGTGTAGTTCATTTCTTTTATATGCATCGACGAGATTGCTGGTACTTGTTTGCAAATCACTCGGCACACCGCTGGGCATGATATTTTGAATACCATCTAATACAGTTAGAGTGTATTTTTTATCTGAAAAATTCAGTAATTCTGTAGTTTTTACGAATCCAAATCGATCACTCGAAGCCCACTTATATCGGAAAACTATATTTAAGTCAAATAATATTTCTTCAAAAATGATACTATTCCCATAAATACTTTTATACAAATTTCTTTGAAAATTATATTTTTCATTGAATCTGTGCGAAAACGGTTCCCATACGAAATCTGATTTTGTACCATGCACACGTAGGATTGTTTTGCTCCCCGTATTGTCCCATGAATGAATTATTTTATCATCTGTATAGTATGGAAATAGAGCATGTTCGGCGTTTTTTCTACCAGCACTTATGCCTCCATTACTCGCTATGAATAACCAATGATTCGAATCACTTACTATACTCATAAAAAATGGTCGCATTTGATTACAGTTTTCTATTTTGTAATACTTCTCGCCATTAATTTCCTCAATATTCATTGCGCAGTTCTGTAGTGATTTGGGTAAGAAAATAGTATAATTTATTTATAAACTCTGACATAGTCCACCTGCATGGTCTGAGGAAAGGCAGTATTGACATTCGGGAAACCCACGAAATTGCCTCCTACAGCCACATTAAGTATGATAAAAAACGGCTGATCAAATACCCATTTACCTGACACATCTGTTTTATTAATTCTATTATACAGATAACCATCTACAAAGTAATCTATTCTATCCTCATACCATTCTACGGCATAGATATGAAAATCATTATCAAATCTATCGTTCATAAGTGAATATGTACCAGATTTAGAGTTACCACCAGAGTAGCCTGGTCCGTGCAGGGAACCAAAGACCGTATTCGGTTGATTACCTTTTTGCTCCATGATATCTATCTCACCACAGTTTGGCCATTGCACGGTGTCTATATTGTTACCTAGCAGCCAAAAAGCAGGCCATATACCTGGACCAGATGGTGTTTTTATGCGTGCTTCAATTTTACCATATTTCTGAGAGAATTTTCCTTTCGTCATTATTCTTCCAGATATGAATTCTCTATTATTTAGATTTTCTTTTTTGGCGACTATTCTCAGATTTCCTTTACCATCTGTGGATACCACATCTAGTCTATCGGTATAATATTGTAATTCTTGATTGCCCCAGCCATCATTATTAGGACCTACTCCTATGTTGAAAGACCATTTTGATACATCTGGACTAGCTACTAGATTATCATTAAATTCATCGCTCCAGGCAATTGTCCATTCGCGTTTAGGAAGCTTTTGGCCTTCGCCATCTTTACTGCATGTTATAAAAGTACATCCTATACTTAATAAAATAATATAAGTAAGGATATTATAGGATTTAAAATTTATCATGATACAATTATTTTATAATTATGAACACTATTAATTATGAAAGAAAATATTATCTAAATAGAAGTTTTTGAAATTACCCAAATCGCTATCTGAGAGAATAATCAATCCTAGTTTAGATTTTTTAGGCATATCGAGCGGAATCTTTAATGTCTTCCAGCCACCTGCTGCTAAGGAAGAATTGGTAAATGTGACCACTTTGTCCGTATCATCACCCCCTCCATCAGTGCCATTAGAGCCAAAGTCACGAACGGTGATTTTGAATTGTATTCCAGGATTGAGACTCGCGTCAGGAACGAAGATATCCATACTGAGGGTGCTGTAATTCGTAGCATCAAATACTGGATTAGCAAAACTGATGCCCACAAAATTAAAATCAGTATAATTGAGTATATTGTCAGTGCCTATTTTGAAATCTGCGGAGCGCGTTTTTTGGAAAGGTTCCCAATATCCATTGAAGAAATCTATAGGACGGTTCGCATAGTTATCACTAAACAAGGAAACAACACTGCTACTTGGGTATGTAGGTGTAGGTGCGTTTATAAAACCAGATACATTGACGACCATAGAACCATTGGCTTTCTGACCAGCAAGACTTGCAGAAATCACAGAGTAGCCTAAATTCAATGCATTGACTTTGCCTGAATTACTGACACTAGCTACCGTAGGATTCGTAGATTCAAAAGTGAAATAGGAGGCTGGTGTAGGCATTTTGAGATTGGTGCCATCTGGGAGGCTAAAATTGGTAAATAAACCAGTAATGGGCGTCTCTACACCCTTAGCAGAATTATTGGAGGTATTGGCACCATTCATAATCATGGATTCCCTTCTTAAAATAGTACCTAGTTTCTCAAATTTGACTTCATCTATCCAAAAAGAATAGCCTGCGCTATCTTCATGACCCTCGGCAAAATAAAACATGCCTCTTTCATTTGTCAATTTGGATGGGTCTGGTATAGGAATGTAATATTTCTGCCAAAAAGTGGTTACAGGGACGTTGTAAATAGCTGTAGCATACGTATTGGCTCCTAAATCATTTCCAAAACCCACTTCATTTATTTTGGCACTTTTTGTTGCCTTTGCCCAGAAAGTTAATACATTATAACCACTTAGATCTCTTCCTGATGCTAGGAAATAAGCCCCACCAGCATAGCTTCCTCGTGGGTCATTCACTATGGGTACATCTACTCGCATGGAAGCCGTGGATTGGTTATAAGTGACCTCTTTGTCTGCCTGAAATGCTGTAACTACAGAGCCTCCAAAAGCGGCATAATTCATACCTGGGGTGAAGCCGTCTAGAAATACATCGCCATTTTTTGGTCTTATTAATCCCGATAGGTCATCACTATATTTTTCACATCCTGTGTAGAATATAGAAATACAAGAAACCATTGCAAATAATAGGTATCTACTGAAATTAAATGTGCTCATATAATTCGTTTTATTTTTTTATTATTGACCAATATTGATATGAAGATATGTTCTGATTTCCCACTCGTTTCCGTTTGGAAACCCGATTGCGTTTGGATTCGGAACCCATGCACCTGCGGCGTTAAGCGTTTGAGTTGGGTTGTATCGAGGAGAATATTTATCCAATGTACGATACGTCGCTCTGATGCCTATTTTCGTCGAAGGTAATAAGAACCAATCAGGTTTGCCTATTTCTGTGGATAAATCCAGCATTTGCTGCATAGGGTAAGTTAGGTTGAAGTCTCGATGGTAGTCAAACGGCCCCCAATCATTTACTTTCACAGCATACATTAATTTTACTCTTTTGTATATAGCTCTTAGATCCATACCATACCGTTCTATCCTTCGGGCATCGCTACCGTTTGCTTGAGCAGTACCGCCGTATAAATTAGCGACTATTCCAAAATTTGAATTGAGCTTGGAAACTATTCTCGAATGAACTTCCCATAAATCACTGGCTGGTGCTGAACTGGCAAAAGCAAAAGTGGATCTGCCATCACCTAAAATACCAATGGCTGCATCTTGAAGAGTCGGTAAATGTCTATAAACAAATCCAGCATTGAACGCAAATTTAGCGTCTTCTGTGCGATCATTATCCCATTGATACATCCACGTAGCAGGCGTGGGATCGTACGTTATCAAAAGTTCTCCAGCCACTTGCTTTCTATTCGCTCTGACTACAAATGGATCATCTAATATATTTCTAGGTCTAGCAGGCGATGCGGCTAAATTGCTAATAGGTCCTTCTAGCGGTCTCTGCCATAAGAAATTAGGAGCTATCTGAATATGACCAATTTGGTAGGTAAATCCTGTCAAGAAATTGTATTGGTTTCCGCTACCTGCATCTTTTAATCGCCATCCTGTAAAAGTTTGAGTGAGATCTGCACCACCATTGGCAACTAATCCCTGGGCAGCACCCGATGCATACCAGTTGACCAATCCTTTGGAATAGGTTATTTTAGCTTTCCCCCCCCAGTTGTCTTTTGATTGCACCGTGCTTCCAAAAACAATAGGATTTTCTTCCGTGCCACGCTGCACTTGAATAGCCCGTCCATTAAGAGGTGAGCCACCCCAGATAAGTCCAAAGTCTATACCTAAATTATTAAATTTACGACCTAGATGCAATGTGGCTCGGCGTGTTTTTGGCTGTGGGATAGCGAATGAACTCTCGATAAGACCTCTTTGCTCTATATCTTCATGAAACATTCCCGTGATATCAAAGCCTTTTATATTTTTTCTATATTTTAATAGAATGGCAGGGTTGGCTCCCCACCATAATTCTGGGCCAAAGGCTACTTTGAGTCCTGATAATGCTTTTTTACCTTCAAATTCCATTCCGAAAGGAGCCGTACCATTGTAAATATCCATATTTGGACCATAGTTTGCCTCAGGATACAATCCAAAAAAATCTCCTTCGTACATCCAGTGATAATGACCTGTACGGTAAAAACCATCTAAATTGAACCAATCATTATTCCAATTATAAGAAGCACTATAAACCTGCACTCTGTTATTATCTTGTATGACTGTGGGACCATTCGGAGTATTAACCGTGACAGGTCTTCCTCTATTTTCATAAAAAATTTCATCTATTGGGTTTTGTGCCACATTGCCCAGTAAGTTAAATTCTACATTCGCTCGGAAATTAGAACTAGGATTAGCTTCTACTCCTACAAAATAGGATTGCATGTGGTCAAACCCAAGTTTATTGGGATAGCTTGAATTATTGGCAGGTGCTGCACTTGGAGTGGTGATTAGAGAGCCCCCAGTGCTAAACGAGGTAAACTGGGCAGAAAGACGACTTAACTTAATTTTACTCGTAGAGTTAGAGGCTAGAGCAGCTTTATCACCTCTCGCTCTCAACAATGCGTCTGTCGTATTGAGTCCATTGAAAAATCCTTCAATACTAGCAGCCGTATTTCCCCCTGCTAAAGGATTTAATTTATGAATTTCTTTTAACAAATAATACGAGGAACGTGGATATAACTGATAATGTCCTTCGGCGTCTGTAGCCCCTTTGCTACAAATCCCGAACCATTCTTCGTTCATATTATTAGAGCCTTTTTCATAGTCTTTCAGATAGCCCCCATTAGACCAAGAAGCATTGTTATCATGCACTGCTAGATTTTTAGTTTGTCCATATTTCCACCATCCATCTGAAAACTGAAAGGTAAATCCGCCAAGGCTGTTTCCATTTTTACCTACCCCGTGCGCATTTTCATAAATTTCTTTCCAATTTCCCTTTAAATAATGGGCTTGCATATCCTGATCTTCTTGATTAGATATAGCGTTAAATGCATCAGATCCAAATTCTGTGAGTAAAACGGGTTTACCATACTCTTTTTTCACACGGTCATACATATCGGTTAAGGATACACCTCTATAGGCATTAACTCCCAATATATCTGCATGAATGCAATGCTTTGCAATAAGATCTAGGAATAATAGGTCTCCATTGCAAATAGCTACAGGGTGCGATTTATCTATTGATTTCATTATAAATACCGCCTCATTAAATAATTTGTACATAGACTCGGCTCTCAAGGTAGATTTTCTATCCTTGACAGGTATATTCTCCGTTTCTGCTCCTTCCCAGAATAGCCCATAATTGTTCTCATTTCCCAAGAGAAATAATAATAATCCCTTCGTATCTTTATAATCCTCAACTAATTTCTTTACTTCAGAAAGCAATATTTCTCTTGTTTTTGGGTCAGCGTATTCGGTATTCGGTGTCCATACACCATTTATTGTCAATCCATATCTGCCAAAAGAGTGATTTAGCATTGTGTATATGCCAAAGTTGTTGTGAATATATTCTATCCATTTCTTAGGTATTCCGCTATAGACTCTTATGGTATTGACCCCCATGTTTTGAAGCAGACCCATTTCATCGTCTAGTGCCTTTTTGATAAATGGGTCTGATTGACCCCAGAAATTGTAACTATAATTCGTGCCGATAGGATAATAATCCCAATTCATTCCTTTGACTATCATAGGTTTACCATTGACAGTCAATTGATCACCTGTGGCATCTCTTTGTATAACAACTTCATCAGTTTGTGACCAAGAATTGAACGTAGAAATCGTAAAAAGAATTAATGTAAATATTTTACTCATATCAAAATTAAATTTTCGTAAACATATTATATTTAATAGATATTTTCATATATACTTTGTCTATACAGCAATCTATACATAATTTTAAATAACTAATTATTAAATATTTATATAGGTTTTAATTTCGTTTTTTATTTAATTAATTATTTGATTGTATAGTAAAAGTAGATATGATTTCTCTAAAACTATATTGATGAAATTTTAGAATATATATATATTTACATAATTTTGAATTAAAAGGAAGTTTTTTATTAGAATGAAGATTACATTTTTACCTCGATGAATTCATTTATAGCATTTTTATTTATTTTATTTATTCATGTACAAATATTTGCTCAACAGATAGTAGATAAAGGAGTTCCATATATTAGCAATTTTAAAAATCAACAAGATAAAATTTACACACATACATGGGATTTAGACGAAGCCTCTAATAAAATAATGTATTTCGTCAATGATAAAGGATTGCTAGAATTTGATGGGAATCAATGGAATCTATATAAAGGAAGTAAGGGAATTACTCGCTCTTTGAAAGTTAAAGCTAATGATCTGATTTACACAGGTTCTGATAATGATTTTGGCGAATGGCGATTGAATAAAAATAATCAGTTTGAATATAAGAGTTTGTATGATAAATTCAAAAACAGCAAGTTAATAGAAGAATTTTGGAACGTATATCTACTTCAGGAAAAAATCATATTTCAGTCTTTTAATCATTTATATATCTATCATAATGGTATTTTTACTATTTTAAAAGCACCTAGTAGATTTGTTGCTGGAAATCAATTAGCGGGTAAAATTTATCTTGTAGATGAGAAAGATGGATTGTTAGTCTTTGATGGGGATCAGATCAAAAATATGGAATTATCCACGTCTCTAGACTATGGTGATGTCATTGCCATAGATGATTTTGGAGGTGATATACATTTGATTACCAAAAGACATGGCATTATTAGTGTTCATAATGGCAGAACAATTGCCTATAAACATATCCGTTCATTTCCTAAAAATGATTTAGTTTTTTCTTATCAAAGAATTAATAAAGATTATTACGCATTGGGTACGATTCAAAACGGTGTACTAATTCTAAACAATCAGGCAGAAGTAGTTCATAAAATAAGTAAAACCAAAGGCTTACAAAATAATACGGTCTTGAGTATGTATTATTCATCGAATGGTTATCTCTGGTTAGGTCTAGACTTTGGGATTGATGCCGTTTTTCTCAAAAGTCCAGTATCTTATTTCATAGATTATCAAGGAGCTATAGGGACTACTTATACTGCCTTGTTAGATGCAAGAACACTTTATCTAGGTACCAATCAAGGACTATATAGCATAGAATATGAAGCGTTAAAAAATAATCGAGACAATTATCCATTTCGATTGATACCCAATTCTCAAGGGCAGGTTTGGACATTGAAAAAGGAGGGAAATATGATACTGGTAGGTCACGATAAGGGACTCTATAAATTGACGAATAATCAGCTAACTAAGATAGATGATAAGGCAGGGGTTTTAACAATATTGAAGTTAGGAAATTATGTGATGACGGGAAATTATGGTGGTGTGCATACCTATAAAATAAATGGAACTCAAATAGCGTATTTCAAAAAGATTCCTGAATTACTCGGTTCATTTAATCAGATGTTAAGCAGTAACAATAAGATTTTAGCCTTGCTGCCCAATGAAGGCGTGCTGGAGTTTGAGATAGATTCTAATTTTAAGTTAGTACGAAAGAAAATTTACCCGAAACAGCGATTTGGCCAAGACCCTATACAAATATCAATAACTGGTCAGACATTAAATGTATTAACGCTAGATTCGATTTATTCAAAATCTTTATTAGTAAATGATAAAGAATTTACAGCAAGGAGGTACAGGCAGAATATTATTTTGAAAAATCATATACTTCAAGATAATTTCCTTCCCATTCGTATCGATGATTCATATGAGTTAAACTCTATTTATAATGGTTTTTCATTGAAGAATCTAGAATTGGTTGGCGATAAAAGTAACTCCAAGTTGGCTGTTCCATTGATTCGGAGTGTCTTTTCATTTGATAATTTTGAAAAAGTAAACATAGCGGATAAAGGTAAGGTGAAATTTAAGATGAATAATGTCTTGATAAATTTTGTAAGTCCTAGTTTAGATGAGGATATTGAATATCAATACATTTTATCTCCCTTGCAGGATTGGAGCACATGGGATAAAAAAACGTCTGCAGAGTTTCTTAATTTGAAGGAAGGCAAATACACGTTCAAATTAAAGGCTCGGCACTTTGATAATGTTTCAGAAATTCAGAGTTTCACCTTTGTTATTCAGCCTCCATTTTATCGAAGTTGGTGGGCATATATAGTTTATGTCATATTAATGATCCTCTCTTACTATTTTTTAAGATCTTATAATCGTGAAAAGCTCAAGAAACAGAAGATGGAATTGCTCAAGAAACAGAGAGAATCTATGGAAGAGCAGAGCAGAAAGTACAATGAAAAGATAGAGCAGGAGAGGCGAGAGAAGCTGGAGTTAGAACAAATGCAATTGAAAAAAACCTTGGAAAATAAGGAACTAGAACTAGCCAAAAAAAGTATAGATCAGATAGAAATCAATACTATGATTACCTCCATTAAGAATAAATTTGAAGAAGTTCAAAACAATTCAAAAGATAAGCTATCCAATCATTCATTTAATGAGTTCATTCAATATATCGACAAAAAAATAAATAATGAGCTAACCAAAGAGTATGAGATAGCCTTCGATAGCTCTCAGACTAAGTTTTATGAAACACTGTTAAAGGCTCATCCATCCTTATCTGCCAAAGATCTGAGAATCTGTAGTTATCTGCTGATGAATCTTTCTTCCAAAGAAATAGCCAAGATATTAAATGTAATGCCTACGAGCATAGATGTCAGTCGTTCCAGACTGCGAAAAAAGCTAAATCTTACCGAAGAAGATAATTTAAGAGAGTATTTGAGTGGGTTTAATGTTTAGGTTTAATGATATATTTTATGCGTATATCCTGAAATAAATAATTTTGCAAAAGGGTAATTGCATATTTTAAGTAAATGCAATAATCTAATTTTCTGGTTGCAAAAAAAATTATACTAATAGTTAAAACAATATTATTATTGTGCATATTTACGAATTAGCTTCAATAGCAGATGATATGGAACCAATAATAGATACCATTTTACAAAGTGATTCAACAAAAAGCTTTATAAGTAAAGTTGTTAATTCTGTCGCACAAAAAGCAACTTCGCATATTATGCAAATTGTCCAAAATAGAATTTTGGAATATACAGTAGAAACAGCTAGAAAATGCTCATATTTAAGAACAATTCTTCATAAAGAAAATATACCAATTGATGAAATTTACTATCCATTAGGTATAAAAAATTACGGAAAAACTATCATCCCTAAATCAGCAAAAGATATTTTTTCAGAAAACTCCAAAGTTGTAATAGTTGGAAAAGGAGGGTCAGGAAAATCAACTTTTTTAAAATATTATTTTATTAATTCTGTTAAGGATTCATACAAAATACCAATTTTTATAAATTTTAGGCAGTTCAATGAAATTGACCTCTCAGAAAATAAGAAAAGGAAAGAAATAATTAACAATATTTTCTATAAAGAAATAGTAAGCCACCTACTCTTTCAAAAGGTTGGAATAGAAACGGATTTTGTTTTATCCTTATTTGAATCTGGCAATATGTTATTCATATTGGATGGTTACGATGAACTTAATTATTCAATTAAAAGCTATTTGCTTAATAATTTAGATGAATTTATAATTAGATTTCCAGACAACAATTATTTAATAACAACAAGACCATATACGGATGTTACTCATTTAACAAATTTCACAACGTATGAATTATGTGGTTTAAATGTCAAAAACGATTTCAGATTATTTATTCAAAAACAATTATTTAATAACAAAGAATTGGCGGAGAATATTCATGATACTCTGTTGAAAGACTCGAGTGAAAAATATTTGCCCTTGCTTACAAATCCTCTGTTTTTTACATTATTTATAAACTCCTACGAAAGCTATCCAAAACTACCACCAAAAAAATCTGAGTTTTATTGGCAAGTTTTCGATGCATTATATGAAAAGCATGAGACTTTTTCAAAAGCCACGTATGTAAGACCTAGATTAACGATGTTAAAACGAGAAGAATTTGAATTCGTTTTATATGCCTTTTCTTTTGTTTCATACTTCCAAAGCAAGTTTAATTTCAAAAAGAGATACTTTGAAGAGACATTAGTTGAAATTAAGAAAAGTTATCATATCTCATTTGAAATACAATCATTTATTGAAGATTTGAAAGTTACTTTATCGATATTGGTAGATGAGGGAAATGAATTATTGTTTATTCACAGAACTTTGCAAGAGTATTTCGCAGCTAAGTTTATCACTTCTTTAAATAATACTATAAAAAATGATTTCTTTTTAAAACTATCGGAGAAGCAAGTAAAGTCATCTGAACACAATTTTTTGCTTGAGATACTTAGTGAATTGTTTCCAATAGAATATACCCAAAATTATTTACCAGCACATTATAAGCTGTTTTTAACCTCATTTAGAGGAACATACATTCTTAGCTTACCCCATGAAATTGCAATTGAAGAAATAGATAAAGCTTTTACTAATTTAATAGAACTTACTTCCTATTCTAATGATTTTAATGAGTTTATACGCACGTTTTTAAATACAAATAGAGATAAATATAATGAATTTCACCCAATATTAAAGATACTAGGAACTCCAAGTGTACAAAAATGGAGTAAATATAAACATATGCTAATACTATTTTATAATCAAGAAAAATTTGAAGATTCACTTGAGCAATTTTTAAAGAAAAAAGATGATACAGTTAAGCCATTTATTGACTTCGCTTTATATCCAAATACAAAATATCCACAACAGCTGTAGCTATCTGTCGTATTTCTGAAAGTTCGGGTCAAGGAGTTTAAATAAAATGAGTTTTTAGGAGATTATTCTTTATCAAACTATGTATCTATGTGGTTAACAAATCTACTTGTTCCTCACATAAATATGCTTTATATTCTGCATTCCAGTCTCTCGTACATCTATTTCAAAACTAGGTATAGATTTTATAAGAGGCAGTAATTTCGGGAATCCAAAATTGCGCGGATCAAAGTCGGGTCTGCGTCTCAGTATATAATTTCCCAACTCTCCTAAGAATGTCCAGCCACTCTCGTCTCCCAAATCATTGACACTTTGTTTGATTAGTTTGATAGTTTCAGGATTCACTTTATTAAGTGGTTCTTTCTTTGTTTTTTCTTTTTTATCTGATTTGGAAACGACTGTTGGCTCTACTTTCTCAGCCTTGAGTATTTCTATATAGATAAATTTATTACACGCCGCAATAAAGGGCTGTGGCGTTTTCTTTTCCCCAAAACCGATGACCTTCATTCCTGCCTCACGCAGTCTGGTCGCTAGTCGTGTGAAATCACTATCACTGGATACAATGCAAAACCCATCTACTTTGCCTGAATAGAGTATGTCCATAGCATCAATGATGAGTGCACTATCACTTGAGTTTTTACCTGTAGTATAGCTGTACTGCTGTATGGGAGTTATCGCATTTTCCAGCAAGATATTCTTCCAACCAGAAACTGTAGGTTTGGTCCAATCGGCATAGATTCTTTTGATAGTAGGTGTGCCATTCTTGGCTATTTCTTCCAACATTTCTTTCACATTGGAGTAGGGCACATTATCAGCATCAATGAGTACAGCTAGTTTTTCATCTGTCATATTTTCTATTTTACGTGTTATTTTATTTGGTTAAAGGTATGCCGAACAAAGTCACCGTTCTCGTATAGAATAAACCTTTGCGCTTGGCTGGCTTGGTATTGATGTATTCCTCTACAAAAGCTTCTTGTTCTTGTATATTTTTCTCTAAATCTGCTATACTAGATTTCAATCCTTCCAGATTCAATCCCGAGCTCTTTTCTGGGTTCTTTATGGAATAAATTTTTTCAGAAGCCAACTCCACCAATTGCCTCGGAGCTTTAATCATTTGTTTTATTTGATCATCCGCTTTTGTCGGTGTAAATTTGGCATTTCTATAGTTAATAAACTCATTAAATTTTCTCACAGCCTCATTATAGTCTGCTACGGCCTCATTATAGGGCAATATGGTTGCGGTCTGTTTGAGATGAGTATATCGATCAAAAATGATTCCATGGCTTAATCCATTGGCTTCCATTCGCTCTACTGCTGCATTCATTCGTTCGACTTCATTTAATCTTGGCAGCTGTTTTAAGAGCTTTTCATAATCTATTTTTAGTTTATTCGAACTAGGTCTGGAGTAAAGAAAATCATTTGCCTTGAGAGGATTAGCAGAAAACTGCCACAGATAGTCGAATGGATAATGCGATTTCACCAATTTCTCTGGCCTGACTTTATAATATTGATTGTCCAGTTTTTTGATAAATTGACCTCGCTCCAATCCTCCTGAGCCCCATGTCGCATCGAATATATACCACTTGCCATCTAGTTTGGCAGCATTCCACGCATGCGCCATGGCGTCGGTTGTTCCATTTTGTTTAGTGATTCCTTCTACTACATAACTTTCAAACCCCAGTTGTCTTGCCAATGCATTGAATACCTCAGAATAATGCATGCAGACTCCTTTTCGGGTCTTTAATCCTTTTTCGATTTTATTCTCCGTCGTCTCATTGAAGTTGATAGCAAACATATTGTCTACATCATAGTCGATATGATGCGCTGTGAAGAAGTATACCGCGCGAATTTTGTTACTATCTGAAGAGAAATTTTCTCGTATAAATTTAGCAATAGATGAAATTGAATTCGTTTGAGAATTTGGAAGTTTCAGCATTCGTTTATCTACTTCTGCATTACTAAGTTGACTACTAACGATAAGTGTTATTAATGTAAGAAAAATAGTCATAAATACTTTCATCGCTTATGTTAAAAAATTAATATATTTAACAACATACTATAATAGATTAAAATGTTAAATCAAAGGTTTAATATTAATGGGAAGTTTCATCAATTAAAGTGATTTATCATTATTAGCATCCAGTCATTAGTTCAATGGAACAAGTCCTATCTCAGCTCTATTTTTATTTATTTGATTTATTTCTAAAGGATTGTATTTCCACTGATGTTCTCCATATTTTTGTTTTCCTTTTTCAATTTCCTCTATTCTTCGATCAATTATATATGCATAATCCTTTGGCTCTAAAAGACCATAAAACATTAGTTCTTTCGCCCATTTTTCTACATTTTTAGAAGATTCACTATCATAATAATTCATATGAATTAGGGTTGTATGTAAATTTCTGTAAAATTTGTGTTCCTTTTGAGTTATATAATTAAATGCTTGAGCAATTTCTTTTGTGTCACATTTTAAAAAGAAACTATAGGCATCTTTATCAACGGCTAAAAGTTTATCGCTGTCAAAAGTTTCTTTTAATCTATATATGTTAGAGTACTTAATAGACGTGTCTAAATATGAGACAATGTGCTTAACACTAGTGTATTTTGTGTTATAAACACTGTCAAATTTATTTTGACATATATTTTTTATTAAATCCTGATATTTACTTAGATTTTTAATATTAAATATTTTTTCACAGTAGTTATTGTAATACGAATATTTGGCAATTATTTTTTTTAAATTTATGGTATCATTCCGATTACCATAAACATTTAACAATACTAGATAATCTTTATATCTCAATAATGAGTCATTAATCAATGAGTATGCTTGAATACTTTTGTCATACTCTCCCTCATTGTAGTATTTATAGCCATAGTTACTTTGCAAATAATATCTGCTATCGCACTGGCAAAGAATCTCAAATGGATTAATTACAAGTAAAAACAAAATGCCTATTAATTTCATAATTTATTATTTGACTACAATACTATTCTTCTACAATCATCTTCCAAAGCTTCTCTTTTAACTTTTCGATATTCCGCATGGTGAGGGAAGATATAAAAATGACATCAAGACTCTTGGGTAATTCCTTTCGAATCCAGTCCTCTATCTCATCATCGACAAGGTCGCATTTGGTAATCGCCAGAAGTCTTTTCTTGTCTAACAATTCCGGATTATATTTTTTCAATTCTTTTAGTAGAATATTATACTCTTTTTTAACATCTTCAGTTTCGGCCGATATCATAAAGAGTAGAGCAGCATTGCGCTCTATATGTCTCAGAAAACGATGGCCGAGACCTCGACCTTCTGCAGCCCCTTCTATGATACCAGGTATATCCGCCATACAAAATGAAAGATTTTCTTTAAAACTAACCATACCGAGTTGAGGGACTAATGTGGTAAACGGATAATTGGCGATTTCGGGCTTAGCTGCAGACACGACGGATAGAAGGGTAGATTTTCCTGCATTTGGGAATCCTACCAAGCCTACATCTGCTAAGACCTTGAGTTCAAAAATGACCCAGTCTTCTGTGCCCATTTCACCTGGTTGGGAGTAGGTTGGTGCTTGATTAGTGGCAGTTTTAAAGTAGGTATTCCCCAATCCACCGCGTCCACCAGACATCAAAATGACCTCTTGTTCTTTTTCAGTAATTTCAAATAAAACTTCACCCGTTTCAGCATTTTTACAAACAGTGCCTAATGGCACTTCCAGTATTTTATCCTCGCCATCAGAGCCAGTGCAGTTTCCCCCAGCGCCATTCACACCATCATCAGCGTGTACGTGTTTTCTATATTTCAGATGCAATAGTGTCCATAGTTGTGGATTAGCTTTGACTATAATATGACCACCACGACCTCCATTTCCGCCATCAGGACCACCTTGTGGCACAAATTTTTCTTTGCGAAAATGTCGACTACCAGCACCACCTTTGCCTGATCGACAAAATATTTTTACATAATCTATAAAGTTGTTATCCAAACCTACTAGTTTTAAGTTGTTAGTTTCAAGTTTTAAGTGACAGGTAAATTATGCAGATATATAGTTATTTTCTGCAACTTAATATTTAAAATTTATTGTTTATAATTATACATTAATCCAATACTGATTTGTCATTCTTCCTTCCCAGTCAATTGTTCCTTTTAATTCTCCACCATTCTTTTGTATAGTTCTATTCGATGCTATATTTTCAACAGAACAGGTTACTAATACTTTTTCAATACCTAATTTTTTAGCTTCTAATAATGTTAGTTCTAGAATTTTTGTGGCATATCCTCTCGACCTCATATCTGCCCTCGTCCCATAACCTATATGACCTCCCATCACTTTTAATCTATCATTCAAATAGTGTCTTAGATTAGACATAGCAACAAATTTTCCTTGTTCATTCAATAGACAATAAGTGCTGCTCGGCACGAAATGGTCATCTGGGTCATTTTCTAATTTTTCTATTTGGCGAATAAAACTATCAAAATCAGAAGTGTCAAAAGAAAGCGGAAAAGGAGATTGTTTTTTATAATCTTCTACTTTCCCCCAACCTTTAAGCATTTCAAGATATTCATCTTTGTATTCCTTCGTTAATTTGATCAATTTCATATTGAATACAATAAACCACTGATTACCTAGGCTGACAACTATTAAAAGCGACTATAAGCTACCATCTATCGCCTTTGCAATATCGCCAAATATAACTTCAATTTCACCTATTCCATTGATTTTTGAAACCTTGCCTTGAGCTTGGTAGTAGGGAAGGACATGCACCGTTTTAGTGAAATATTCATCGATGCGTTTGATGAGTTTCTCAGCACTATCATCTGCTCTTCCGCTTACTTTGGATCTTTCAGCTATTCGTTGTTCGATTTCTGCCTGCGATACGACGAGCTCCAAAACAAGATTTACCTTTTGTCCCTTAGATTCTAAGAACTTGTCCAAAGCTGCTGCCTGTGCAACCGTGCGGGGAAATCCATCTAAGATAAATCCTTTGATATCAGTATGTTGCGACATTTCAGATTCGAGCATTCGAATGGTAATTTCATCTGGAACCAAGACACCATTGTCCATGATACTTTGAACCTCTTTGCCTAAATCTGTTTTATTCGCGATATGAGCCCGAAACATATCTCCTGTAGAAATATGTTTTAATTGATATTTCTCAATAATTTTGTCAGACTGTGTGCCTTTGCCAGCGCCGGGAGGACCGAAAATGACTAGATTGTACATAATTTTATAGTGATATTTTAATTAATGAAAAGCCAAATAGTGCGACTCAAACGCAATGTATATGGTAAAACTAACACCGCAGTTAACCCCATAGCACACAAGGTAAACGCGAGGGACATTTCAAAATAGAACGTCAACATCAATGCCGTGAAAAGAAATATGAATGAATTGACCAAATAAGAGATATACATCGCACCAAGATAGAAGCCAGGCTCTGGTTCAAAATTGACTTTACAATTAGAACATTCAGGGTACATCGATATGAAATTGAATATGTTAAATGAAGAAAATTTAAACATATCTGACTTGCCGCACTTAGGACATTTGCAGAGAAGGATATTTAAAAACTTGGACATTGGTTAAATCTAAGCTACAAATCTACTAATAAATCCACAGTTCAATGGAAAAGAGTCAAGGATTCTTTAGCCTTCGTAAAGACTTCGAACAATCCCATCCGCAAGACCTATTTTAGGCACATAGATATCATTGACCTTCGCAGTTTTCATGATGGTGGTATATATTTCCAAGGCAGGGACAATGACATCCGCACGATCAGGATTAAAATTGTATTGAATGATTCGCTCATCTACAGTCAATAACTTTAACTCCTTATGCATGTCTCTCAAATAGCGCGCAGTCAATGGTTTTCCAAGTGGTTTTAAACTCTTTTTAAATAGAGTGTTTATGTTGCCTCCTGTACCCACGGCTACAGTGTCTTCAGCGAGTTTTAGGTCTTTGATAAATGTCTCCATTTCCATCCATTCTTTGTATTCTACCAAATTTTTTAGTGCTCGAACACTGCCTATTTTGAAGCTTCGACTCGCTCGTGATTTCCCTTTGTAGTAGTAGGTCAATTCTGTGCTGCCGCCTCCTACATCAATAAATAAATAGCCTTTCTCATCTTTGATATACTCACTTATTTGAGTAGTGTAAATGATTTCAGCTTCTTCCTTTCCATCGATCAATTCTATTTTTACTTGACTATTTCTAAATACTTCCTCTACCACTTCTTTTGCATTGCTTGCTTCTCGGAGTGCAGAGGTGGCACAGGCTCTGTATTTTTTAACTTTATAGCATTTCATAAGGCTATGAAATGATTTCATAGCTTCTGTAAGCATTTCTAAGGTATCTTCTTGTATTTCATTTTTGACAAAACTGTCAGAACCTAGACGAATAGGCGCGCGGACAAGGATGGCTTTGTCAAATCTCGGTACATTGTCTATAAGGTATACATTCATTATGAGCAGCCTAACACCGTTTGAGCCAATATCGATTCCGCCATAGCGATCTATTTTCATGCCTAATAAATATTTTAAAGCTTATAGAAATTTAATATGGCCTCCCAGCACTTGGTTTTCAAACTTTCATCAGTAGACATAGTCAACGTATTCAAATTTTCCATCAATATGATTTGAAGCATCTCAAAATTGCTTGGAACTAATTTTGTCAACTGAAGAGGTAGATTATTCATAACGGCATCTTCTCCAAAAATAAAGACCTTGTTGAAATTGAATTCGTGAATAAATTGAATAAAATTGTTTGATTTAGAATTGTTTATATTGATCACATAAATGTTTTCAATATTCATCATGAGTTTTTTAAAGACCTTTGTCAAAGTTTTATAATCTTTGCTTTCGGAGAGCGGTGAGGTACAATTCAGAATGCAACAAATGCTTGAGTGTGGATTCCCAAGATTTTCATATGAAATTGGGTTCAAACCTACATTTGAAACTGGTTTTATCTCGTTGCTCTGAATAGTAGAAAAAATTTTTACGCGATTTATTAGCATTAAACATGAGTTGGGACATCAAAATTACAAAAAATTCAAATACTAATCTGAATAATACAGATTTTTCGAGTTTGGGATTTGGTAAGACCTTTACAGACCATATGTTTATTGCAGACCACTATGATGGGGAGTGGAGAGATTGTCGTATTGTGCCTTTTGGAGATCTCGAATTACATCCTGCCACCTTTGCACTTCATTATGGTCAGAGTATATTTGAAGGTATGAAAGCTGAGCGCAGTTCAGATGATAGAATTCTATTGTTCCGACCTGATGCGAATGCAGAGCGCTTTCGTTTATCTGCAGAAAGGCTCGCGATGCCTATAGTTCCTGATGATCTGTTTATACAATCCATTACTGAATTAATTAAAGTCGATGCGGGCTGGGTTCCCAAAGGAATCGCCAATACGAGTTTATATATCCGTCCTTTCTTATTTGGAACAGACCCGATTCTTGGTGTAAAGATCGGAGATCATTATAAGTATGTAGTTATTATTGGCCCTGTGGGTGCTTATTACCCAGAACCAGTCAATGTTTTGATTCAAGAGAAGTATGTGCGCGCTTTCCCAGGAGGAACGGGTGCTGCCAAGTTTTCTGGCAATTATTCTGCCACCTTACTCCCGGTCAAAGAAGCCAAGGAACAAGGTTGCAATCAGATTTTATGGACAGATGGATTTGAACATAAATATTTCCAAGAAATTGGGACAATGAATATATTCTTCCAAATAGGGAATACTCTTTTAACCCCTTCTCTTGAAGAAGGAACTATCCTGCATGGAGTCACGAGAGATTCTATACTGAAACTAGCCAAGGATAAAGGTCTCAAGGCAGTAGAGCGAAAAATTACTGTACAAGAATTCTTAGAAGCCTATGAGAATAAAACCTTGCAGGATATGTTCGGCGCAGGAACTGCAGCCGTCGTCAATCCTATCGAGGGTTTTGTTTACCACGGCAAACAATACAATCTAGACTTTATGAATCGCGAAGTCTCCAAATTAATGAAAGCCGAAATCGAGGGCATCAAGTCTGGTGCTATTCCTGATCCACATAATTGGGTCATGGTGGTGGAGTAGGGAAGAAGTAGTTTAGATTTTTCTTAAAGTATTTATATTCATGAGTTCGATTAGAGTTGTTTTAAACGGATTCTTGGGATTCTTTGCGTTTGTTAGCCTTTTTGCGACAAGTAATTTTTTACTAAATTATTATGAATTTAAAAATGAAGGCATTGCAACTTTACTTAAGAAAAGTATGATTACTGTTTCAGATGGTAAAATTTTAAATTTGGATTTCGAATTAGTAATCAACTCAAAAACTTATAGTTTCAATTGTATTGAATCAGATATAAATGAGTCACGATATTTTGTTGGGCAGAAAATTACCGTGATTTATAAGTTTATTGATAATGGTTATAATGTTAATGGTATTATAAAGCCAAAAAAATCTCATATTATTATTTATTATCTTGTATTCATATTATCAATACTTATGGTTTTAAAGTGTTTACACTTTTTTATAATTAATTGGGTTACAGTGGTTGAATTGTATAAGTCAATGCCTGTTGTGAAAGAATATTTTCTCATTTCAATGAGTTACCACCTTGAAACAAGAGTAAGTGAAAAATCGAATTAAAAAGTTAGAGTAAATGTAAAATCGGTTATTCAAAGTCGCAACACCTTGAATGACGAGAGATATCTTAACAGATGAAAGCCGAAATCGAGGGCATCAAGTCTGGTGCTATTCCTGATCCACATAATTGGGTCATGGTTGTGGAATAAATTTTGTATTTTCGCCTTCCATTTTATTACAGTTAAACACATTAATCACTTTATCCAACGCAATTTTTAGTAGTCGGTCCACGACGGATTATTAAATCTAAAACACTACATTATGGCTAAGAACCGATTTGCTACCAAGGCACTCAATCAAAAGGACGAACCTATTTTAGTTGCCCTCGAACTCAATGTCAATAGTATGAATATCGAGGTAAGATACTTTCTTACCGCTACTATGAAAGAAGACGAAATCGAAGATTTTATCAAGAAATTCTCCCATGGAGAAGAGGTTCAATTTCCTGAAACTATCACGACAGAGAACAGAAGCTTTACCGAAGAGTCTTTGCTGCCAGATAATATCAAAATAGAAGGCAAGAGCGGCGCTATTCGCCAACTGCAGAATGAATGGTCTTATTTGCTATTGAATGCTAAATTGTTTGAGCAATTTAATGCCCAGCTAGAAGATATAAAAATCAAAGCTGCCGAGCTCAAAGGCTTTAGTTCAGAGCTTTTTGATGAGGCCAAGGAGTTTTGGGAAAAGGTGTTGGAATATAAGAAAGAGCGTGAGATTAGTCAAGAAAAATTAGCCTATTTCAAAGAAGAAATCAATGGCGTATTTGACCATTTGAAAAAACTGAAAGAGTCATTACTAAAAGAAAAAGACGCTGCTTCAGAGAAAATACGGGAAGAGTTTTCTGTGACTTTAGCGAGTATAGATGCCCGATTAGAAGAGCATGGCGTGCATTTCAAGACCATTATGGAAGAATTGAAAGTGCTACAAACCAAACTGAGAGGAGAAGATATAAAACGCGATATTAAGAATATCCTTTTTGATGATATTCAAGCGCGCTATGATAAAATAAAAGTCAGAAGGGAAGAGGTGCTCGGAGGAGTCAATAATTCTAGAATTGATGGGCTGACTCAGGCGCTCGAGAGAACACAAAAATCGCTGAATATGGATGTTCGAGATTTAGACTTTAATACGAAAAAGCTAAACTCTGTTGATAGCAAACTAGAACTTCAATTGCGTGAAGCCAAAATCAAAGTATTGAAAGATCGTATTTCGTCCAAAGAGGAAAAAGTCGCGGATATTCAGAAGACCTTGAATAAGCTGACTAAAAAATCTGCACCAAAGGAAAAGGAAACAACAGAAGAAACAAAAAAACAAGATAAAAAGAAAGTAGAAGTAAAAACTACTGCTCCAGTGGAAACGGATGAGACACCGAAAGAAGAAAAAGCTTCAGAAGTATTACCAGATGAGCAAACAAAAGTAGAGGAAACCCCTATTATAGAGCAACAGGAAGAGGTTAAAACCAAAGAAGAAATCCATACAGCAGAATATGCAGTGGAGGAAAAGCCAACCGAAGAAGCACCCGAAACTGAATAGTACTCAGAGTACAGTCTACATTCTACTTTTTACATATTACAAAAAAAACACCATCTACAATCCACATCAAATCTGTCAAACAATCTAATATCTAACTTCTAATATCTAACATCTCCCTCCAATGGAACCACTCATCAGCTTATTAAAGCAATCTTTGTCGAGCTATTTCAAGGATAGTTTTCCTGATGCAGAGCCCTCTGATTTTGTCTTTCAGTCTACGAATAAGGATCATACAGGCCATTTAACGCTAATGGTTTTCCCTTTGGCTAAATTGGTTAAACTCAATCCTGATAGTTTGGCAGGTCAGTTGGGAGAACATCTTATGAATACAGAGTGGGTTGATAATTATGAAGTTATCAAAGGATTTTTAAATCTCCATTTATCTAAACCAGCTTTTCAACTTGTATTGACAGACGCCTCTGATTTAGAAGTAAAAATCGACAATACTCAAAAGATAGTTTTAGAGTATTGTGGACCGAATACGAATAAACCAATTCATATAGGACATTTGAGAAATATGTTTCTCGGTTACTCTGTGGCTGGCATATTGAAAGAGGTAGGTCACGATGTCCACAAGGTCAATATATTCAATGATAGAGGGATAGCTATCTGCAAAAGCATGGTGGGTTATCTGGAATATGGAAAAAATACCACACCTGAATCGGAGGGAATGAAAGGTGATTTTTTTGTGGGGAAATTTTATATTTTATTTAGTCAAGAATGTTCACTTCAAGCAAAACCTTTTATAGAACAGGGTCTTAAAAAAGAAGATGCAGAAGCTCAAACACCCATTTTTCAAAAAGCAAATGATCTACTGCTGAAATGGGAAGCTGGAGACCAAGCAACCATCGATTTATGGAATCGAATGAATAATTGGTTTTATAGTGGTGTGAGACAGACCTATGCTCGATTGGGAATAGATAGTGAAAAAGACTACTACGAGAGTCGTGAATATAAAAAAGGGAAAGAAATCGTCGAAATCGGTTATCAAAGCGGTGTATTCCAAAAGGATGAGACAGGCGCTATTTATATAGATTTGACAGACAAGGGATTGGATAAGAAATTCCTGCAGCGTTCCAATGGCACTTCGCTTTACATCACTCAAGATATGGCGCTGGTCAAACAGCGTTTCGACGATTATCATATGGATAAAATGATATATGTGGTTGGAGACGAACAGAATTACCACTTCAAAGTCTTGAAATACATTATGGAGGCTATGAATGAGAATTTCTCCAAAGACATTTACCACCTTTCTTATGGTATGGTATTAGGAAAAGATGGCTCCAAATTCAAGTCGAGGGAAGGCACGCCAGCAGATGCAGACCTAATTGTAGAAGCAGTGGTAGAGGAAGCCAAGGCCCAAACCTTGGAAAGTGGCAAGGCAGAGACCTTAACCGAAAATGAAATTAATGAAATAGCAGAGAGCGTGGGACTCGGAGCTTTAAAATTTGCTCTACTCAAGGTCACGGCTACAAAAAATATCGTATTCGACCCGAAGGAAGCAGTGGATCTCAATGGAGATACAGGTTCCTTCATTCAATATACCTATGTGAGAACAAAGGCTCTTTTGGCAAAGTGGGAAGGCAAATTTGAAAGTGACATCAACTTTAATTTACACAAAGAAGAAGAGCAATTGATCTTGCATTTAGCTGGCTTTAAATCGAATATAAAACGGTGCGCGGAGGCATTAGATCCTGCCGAATTGGCATTATTTACCTTACATTTAGCTAAAATATACAATCGTTTCTACACACAACTACCTATACTAAAAGAGGACAATTTAGATATTCGAGGGTTTAGAATGAAATTGACAAAATTAACCTACGATCTACTTGGAAAATCGCTCACTATACTTGGAGTACCATTGCCTCATAAAATGTAGCTACTTTTTTTAAAGTGCATGTCATTGAAATTATGATAAAACTATCTTAATTTCTCTTCACTTATTTTAATATTTATATTTAAGATTTAATTAGATTTTCATTAAATTTGTAGACTACAATATAAGATGAAAAAGCTAATAGTTATTATCCTTTTCGGGATTAACTTTAACCTTAATGCTCAAACTGTTCAAGATACCATTGATCATCCTTACTGGATAGCAATGATGTCTGACAGAACTATCAATATCAATAAGACGAAGCGTGCTTATGATTTATACTTCTCCAATAAAGCAAAAGTAAAAGGTACAAGCTACAAGCAATTTGAGCGTTGGTATCACCATTGGTCATTGAAAGTCAATAGCGATGGAAGTTTTCCTGCACCTGATCACACTCTGCAAGAAGTTAGAAAATTTAGGAGAAATAATCTAACCCCTCGATCTGGAACAGGAGCTTGGAAAAATCTGGGACCTTTTGATGATCCCTTTTTAGCTGGGCAGTTTGTAGGCGTTGGAAGAATAAATGCTATTGGGTTTCACTCTTCCAATGAAAATATTATGTATGCTGGTGCACCACAAGGCGGATTTTGGAGAACCTATGACAAAGGAGCCAATTGGACTTCTACCACAGATGACCTGCCGACATTAGGAGTTTCAGCTATAGCTTATATTCAAAATTCTGCTACTGATTCTGTGATTCTCATAGGCACTGGAGATAGAGATGCCAGCGATGCCCCAGGACTTGGAGTTATGAAATCTATCAATGGAGGTGTAACCTTTGTTTCTTCCAATACTGGAATTGGCAATAGAATTGTTGGCATGTTCGCCCAGAACCCATTGAATAAAAATACAATTTTTGCAGCAGTTGATAATGGTATTTATGTGACTTATAACCAAGGGGCGAACTGGATTCAGAGATCTAGTGCTGGAAATTTTAAAGATATCAAATACTGTCCTGGAGATACTATGACGCTGTATGCCACTAGTAATGGAGTCTTTTATCGCTCTATAAATGCAGGTACGACTTGGACTTCAATCAGCACTGGTTTTACAGCCACAGGAAGGAATAGATTGGCTATAGGAGTAACAGCCGCCAACCCCAATATAGTTTATATCGTAGCTAGTAATTCTAGTACCAATGGATTAGAATCTTTTTATAAATCATCCAATAAAGGACTAAGTTTTAATGTTATGATGGGAGGGGCATTTAATATTTTAGGTGCCAATACAAATGGATCCTCCACCGGTGGCCAAGGCTGGTATGATTTAGCCATCTGTGGCAATGACCAAGATTCAAATATGGTTATGGTCGGTGGCGTCATACAATTTAAGACAGTTAATGGGGGCACTTCTTGGTCGGCGATTTCCCACTGGTTTGGAGGCGGTGCGCCTTTTGTGCATGCAGATGTTCATTATCAAGCTCGAAATCCTCTCAATAACGAATTCTACAGTGGAAATGATGGAGGAGTTTATACTACAGCTAATAATGGAACTTCTTGGACCATACGCAATAAAGGCCTAGCGATTTCTCAATTCTATAATTTTGGTGTTTCTCAGTTATCGAAAACTAAATTCATAACAGGAGCTCAAGACAATGGTACTAGCTGGGGATCTGATAGCGCAAGTTGGCAGACGGCTAGTTTTGGAGGAGATGGTATGCATAGTGAAATAAGTAATTTTGATACAACAGTTATGTTTGGTAATGTGCAATACGGTAGTTTGCGCAGAACAAAGAATAATGGTTCAAGCTGGCAAGGTTTAGCTGGATCTATTCCTGGAGGTCCAGGTCCGTGGGCGGCTCCTTGTCATTTGCATCCGAGATTGAATGATATTATGGTGATACTCTATACGCAAGGTATCATTAGTAAAAATATCGTTTCTGCAGCTAATCCTACATTTGCTAATTTCACCACAGGAGTCACAGGAACCGGCAATGCCATTCGCTTTTCCAATATCAATGATTCGTTGGTTTTTATGGGTTGGACCAACGGAAATTTCAGAGTGGCAAATATTTTAGCTAGTCCAATGACTGTCGATTCAATGTCTCGACCTGCTAGCAACACAATTCGTGATATAGAGACAAGCTACAATAACGACAAAGTGGTTTATGCTGCTTGTGGAAATGATATTTATAAATCGACTAATAAAGGGGCTACTTGGACGGATATTTCAGCCAATTTACCTAATATCCCTATATTTTCTATCGTTTTAGATAAAAACTCTCCGGAAGGTTTATATGTGGGAACGGATGCGGGAGTATATTACAAAGATTCTTTAATGACCAATTGGATCTATTATAACACTGGACTTCCTCTCAATACAGAAGTTCGTGATTTAGAAATAGTCTATGACACCATTTGTTCTTCCAATTCAGTGATTTTTGCAGGTACTTATGGAAGAGGTTTATGGAAAGGGGATTTAAGAGTCTCAGAAACCCAGCCCAATCCCAATTTTAACATAACACCAACTGCTTGTTCGAATGATACGATTCAAATAACGAGTTCTGTCACGAGTATAACTAATAACGGTGCACCGATCAAATATAAATGGAAAATTACGCCTTCAGGCTATACTTATACGAATGGTACTTCTGACACCTCTGTCAATCCTAGATTGGTTTTTAATCAAGCGACAAAGTATACAATATCGCTCAAAGTTTCAAAACCTTATGGTGGATTTTGTACTGTGAAAAAGGATTCTATAATTTCTATAGGTAAATCTGGTAAAATAATCTTGAAGACGGCTTCCGATACTTCTATATGCTTAGGAGATAGCGCATTTGTGCGATTAGGTGGCATGGAATCATACACCTTCAGCCCTAGTTTTGCTGTTCAGCAGTTTAATGATTCTTTCGCTTATATTAATGCGAATAGTTCCACGTATTATACTATCATAGGTTTTAATAATGGAGCATGTCCTGATACTACCTATTTAAATTTGACGATAAGAAACAAAGTTGCAATTGCTCAATCAGGTGTATTAAAATATTGTCAGGGAGATTCAACAACGGTGTCTTTTTCGGGTGTCGATTCTGCTTTTTGGTCCCCAATGACAGGTATCAATCCCATATTATCCAATCAGCATAGAGTCAAAAGCAATATGAATAGAAATTATCAAGTAAGGCTAGTGAAGGCAGGCTTTTGTGATGAACAAACTACCATCCCTATTACTGTTTTGAGTTACGCTAATTTTGGCTTATCACCAGCTGGAAATCAGGAATTATGTATTGGCAACACCCTCTCTGTTTCCGAAAATAATTCTACACCACAGCGAGTTTGGTCGCCAAGCACAGATGTCACTATCGCAGGGATAAATGTGTATGAATTTAAACCAACTGTCACAAGTAAATATTATATTACGACCACCGATACAAATTATTGTCCGAAAAGTAAAGATTCCATTAACATAATTGTCTTAAATAGACCAATCATAGCGGTCTCTGGACCTTCCATTGCTTGTGGTGGCAGTAAATTCAAACTGATTGCCACAGGGGGAAGTAGCTATTCATGGTCTCCATCCACCTATCTTAATGCTGCAAATAAAGACACTGTTGAATGTCAGCCTGCCGCAAGTATAACATATACTATAGTAGGTTCTGATGGTAAGTGTAATAACACTGTACAAAAAACAATCAATGTAAGCGCTACTGCATTGAATCTTCAATATAGTGGTAAGACAGAAGGTTGCATTGGAAGCGGGAAAATGGAATTATTTGCCAAAGGTGCAGACTCATTTCAATGGAGTCCATCACAACTAGTTTCTGATGAATTTGGTGATTCTGTTCGAGTAAATACTAGCTCTAATGTCACATTAAAATTATTAGGTCGCGCAGGAAGCTGCAGAGATTCAATATTAATCCCCATCAAGGTGAGGCCTCTACCTACTGTGAAAATTATAGATAAAAATATATCTCCTTTCTGTGAGGGAGAATCTGCTAGTTTTAGTGTATCTGGAGCCAATCAATATTTAATATCTCCATTGTATAATTACACAAAACTCGCAAACAATATCTTCAAAGTAAGTCCTAGAGTGAGTGTTCAATATATCATAAGCGGCTTTGATCAATTCGGCTGTGAAGGAAAAGATACGGTTAATATAGATGTGAAACCATCTCCTTTTGTTGTAATTAGACCATCTGATACCGTTATTGCTAGGGGTCAGCAATTAAATATTATGGCGCAAGGTGGAACCAGTTATAATTGGTCTCCTAAAACCGATATTTTAGGAAGTTCCCAAGAGTCAGAGATTGCGATAAAACCGGATTCTGATATAGTTTACACTGTAGATGTGACTGCTGCCAATGGCTGCAAAACAAAGGGTATAGCAATCATTTATGTAAAACAAGATCCGAATCCATCGAGTTCAATTATGTCGAATAATCTAGGTCAGGTTCTAATCTATCCAAACCCTGCGCATGAATATTTAACTATTGAAACTAATGAACAAGTTCGTTTAACTTTGTTCAATTCACTCGGGAGCCAAGTACTAGAACGAGATATCAAATTCAACAAAATAGACATATCTATTAGCCATCTGGCCAATGGATTATATACAGCCCTTTTAGAAACTAAAACTGGATTAAGAAAAATATCAAAAATTGAAATATTAAAATAAACCCATATGAAGAAATTCCTATTGTTTTTTACATTTGTTTTCTCCCAACATTCGTTTGATGCTCAAACAATCCAAGACACTATCAATAATCCATATTGGATAGAAATGATGGATAATAGAATGATAAACATAAAAACGACAAAACGAGCGTTTGATTTATACTATTCGAATAAGCCAAAACTGAAAGGAAGTGGGTATAAAGTTTTTGAGCGGTGGTATAGTCATTGGAAATTAAGAGTCAATGCAGATGGTAGTTTTCCAGCTCCAGATAGAACCATGCAAGAGATGAAGAAGTATTTTCGAAATAATTTGACTCCACGCTCTGCCACAGGTGCATGGACTAGCATGGGTCCTTCATTTAATGCCACTTTGACTTATTCTGGTTCCTTCCCGCATGCAGGAGTAGGCAGAATAAATACGGTGGCTTTTCATAAAACCAATCCAAACATTATATATGCTGGTGCACCTCAGGGGGGATTTTGGTATACGACGGATAAAGGACAAAATTGGTCTACGAGCACAGATAATTTAACTTTTCAATCATTGGGAGTTTCCGATATTGTTTTTATACCAGGATCTCCAGATTCTATCATTCTAATAGCTACTGGAGATAGGGATGCCAATGATGCTGATGGGATAGGGGTATGGCGTTCGACCAATGGTGGATTAAGTTTTACCAATTCTAGTGCGGGTATTGGTAATCAAAAGGTAAATATGTTCGCTTTAAACCCAGAAAGAAATAGCACAATTTTCGCGGCAGCGGACAATGGAATCTATGTGTCATATAATAATGGTTTAAATTGGATACAGAGATCTTCGGTGACGAGCTTTAAAGATATAAAATATTGCCCTGGCGATACCATGACGATTTATGCTACGAGAAATGGAGATTTCTATAGATCGACCAATGCAGGTACATCATGGAGTATAGTGACTTCAGGCTTTAATGCTACTGCTAAAAACAGATTAGCTATAGGAGTGACCGCAGCCAATCCAAACATAGTATACATCTTGGCTAGTGCTACCACTAATAGATTAGAAGCTTTTTATAAATCATCCAATAAAGGGGCAAATTTTTCACAGCGAATAAATGGCACGACTTTTAATCTTTTAGGTGGAGATATCAATGGAATGGATACACGCGGCCAAGGATGGTATGATTTATGCATTATTGGTAGCCCATCTGACTCTAATTTTGTTTTGGTAGGAGGAATTAATATTTTTAAATCCACCAATGGCGGTACAAGTTGGGTACCATCTGCTTCTTGGAGAAGTGAAGCAGGCACAGAATATGTGCATGCAGATATTCATTATTTTGCTAGAAACCCTATCAATAATGAAATTTGGTTAGGTAGTGATGGAGGGGTAGATTTTTCTTCTGATAACGGCACAACCTACACAAGTAGAAACAACGGTCTTACCATTGGACAAATTTATAATTTGGGTGTGTCACAGCGATCAAAAACTCGTTTTATCTCTGGATTTCAAGATGATGGTACCAAAGTGGGTAGTACACCTACTAATTGGATAGCACGTGTGGGCGGTGATGGAATGCAATGTGAAATTTCTAATTTTGATACCACCGTCTTATTTGGAAATGTTCAATATGGTGATTTACGAAGATCAACCAATAATGGTGTGACTTGGGTTGATATGCCTGTCCCAAATCAGCCTGGTCCATGGGCAGCACCGTGTCATTTACATCCTAGAAGAAATGATATCATGGTAGTGTTGTATAAAAATGCTGTCGTAAGTAAGGATATCGTTACTGCAGGTGCCCCTTCCTTTACTAGTGTAACGACTGGAGAAACAAATGAGGGATCGGCCATTCGATTTTCAAATGTAAATGATTCTCTTGTTTTTCTTGGTTGGGAGAATGGTGTATTTAGACAGGCAAATATTTTAGCTGCCACACCAACTGTCCAGACCATGACCAATCCAAATGGAGGAAATAGAATAAGTGATATAGAGACTAGTTTTAATAATGAAAATGTAGTATACTGTACATCTGGAAATAGAGTATATAGATCAAGCAACAAAGGAAGTACGTGGACCAACATAACTGGTAATTTACCAGATATTCCAATGTTTAGTATAGTGCTAGATAAAAACTCGCCAGAGGGTTTATATGTGGGCACAGACGCTGGGGTTTATTATAAGGATTCTTTGATGGCGAACTGGGTATTTTATAATAATGGTATGGCTCTAGGTTCTCAAATTAGAGATTTAGAAATTGTCTATGATACTGTTTGTACGGATAGATCTGTAATCTATGCTGCCACCTACGGTAGAGGATTGTGGAAAGGTGATTTAAGAATTTCAGAGACACAGCCTAATCCTAATTTCACCATTCCAGCTTCTTCGTGCGCTACATTGCCAGTTAATATTACAAATACTACATCTTTTATCACTAATAATGGTGCACCTATAACTTATAACTGGACTATTACTCCCAATACTTTTTCGTATGCAGGAGCCACGAATAGCAATTCACCAAACCCAATTGTAGTTTTTAATTCCACAGGAAATTACTCAATTACCCTGAAAGCTTCAAAGCCATACGGTGGTTTTTGTACCATTGTGAAAAACAATATTATTAACATAGGCTCCAAAGGAAACCTAACATTAAAAACAACAAATGACACGACGGTTTGCCCAGGGGATACAGTTTTAGTAAGCCTTGGGGGTATGCAGAATTATAACTTTACACCTGGCACTAATTTGGCTAAATTTAATGATTCATTCGCCTATTTATATCCAATTGTGAATACCAATTATATGATTATTGGAGATATTAATGGAGGTTGTTTTGATACGACCTATGTGAATGTAAAAATGAAAAGCAGCCCTAGTTATGCAGTCTCTGGCTCTACTAGTTTTTGTAATGGAGACTCAACAACCATTAGCATTTCAAATGTAGATACGGCCTATTGGAATCCTTCTACAGGCATTACAGATATCTCTGCTACGAATAAGCGAATAAAAATTACTTCTAGCAATATTTATAATCTCAGGTTGGTGAAGTCAGGTTTTTGTGATGTCAAATTCAGTTTGCCAATAAATGTTAAAACTATACCAGGATTTAGTTTATCGAAGTCTTTCAACCAATTAATGTGTCTTGGTGATAGTACTATTGTCAATGAAAATAATGGTGTTCCTGCATTAGCATGGACACCCACAGCGGGTATTGTCAATCTTGGTAGCAATAACTTTAGATTCAAACCTTCAGCTACGACCAAGTATATATTAAGAACGACCGATACAAATTATTGTGCAGCAAGTAGAGATTCTATTCAATTTACTATGATACCAAAGCCTGTAATTACAATTACTGGTCCTAGTGTAGTTTGCGGAGGTTCTTCTGTGACCTTTACCGCATCAGGAGCAGATACATTTAAATGGTCGCCCTCTACTTACCTCAATAAAACTATAGGTAATACAGTAATATCAACCCCAACTGCTTCTCAAATTTATACGATAACTGGAATAACAGGTCCTTGTTCTACAATGACCTCAAAACCTATTAACGTAGGTACTGTGGCGGTAAATCTAAATGTTACTGGTAATACGGAGGCATGTCTTGGCTCTACATTCAATTTAGTCGTTTCTGGAGCGGATTCGTTTAAATGGTCTCCTGCCAATATCGTTAGTAATGAGTTTGGTAAAGCTGTAAGAATTTCAACCAATACATCTACGACTGTAAAAGTGAATGGTGAATCTTCTGGTTGTAAAGACTCATTAAATGTTCAACTAACTATTCGACCACTGCCAACGGTAACGACTACTAAGAATCGGAGCACGGCCATATGTCCAGGTGAAAAAGTTTCAATCAAGGCTATGGGCGCTATAAACTATAGTATAGATCCTATTTTTAATTTCAATAAACCCAAACTAGATTCTTTTGTGGTTTGGCCATCTCAAACGACCAAATATTTCATTATTGGATATAATTCTTTTGGCTGTCAGGGAAGAGATTCCTTGATTATAGACGTAAATCCTGCGCCAGTTATAACCATAACACCCACGACCAATACCATCAAACGTGGAGACTCATTTCAAATTACAGCCAACGGCGGAGCAAGTTATGAATGGACACCTAATAAGTACATAAAAGGCAGTAATCTCTCCAGCACTATTTTAATTAAGCCAGACTCTGACATAGTATATAGTGTAGTCGTTACAAATAGCGAAGGATGCACCAATAAAGGTATAGCTATAGTTTATGTACAGCAAAATCCAAATCCACCAAGCGGTATTCTTAATAATGCATTGGCTAGTATTGTCATCTATCCAAATCCTGCTACGAGTGAGTTAAATATAGAATCCATAGAACCAGTGAAAGCGACAATATTCTCTATCGAAGGCTCCATGATAAAAGAATTCACTACTTTCGAAATCAATCAAAAATTAAACATTGAATCTTTGGCTTCCGGCAATTATTTTCTCACTTTAGAAAACAAATATGGAATAAAAAAGGTTAGTAAAATCGAGGTAATAAAATAACCATAAGTAAAAAAAATGAAAAAACTATTTAAAGTATTCTTTGTAGGTCTTTACACAACGAATCTATTTTCACAAACTACGCAGGATACCATAAATAATCCTTATTGGATGGACATGATGTACCGACGGGATGTCAACTTCTATCAAACCCAAAGAGCCTTTAATTTGTATTTTTCAGACAAAGAAAAAATAAGAGGAACGGGTTACAAGCAATTCGAACGCTGGGCAGAAAATGCCAAACGTGAAATTAATGCAGATGGCAGTTTCAGACCAGCCGATTTTTTATTAAAAGAATTGTCTAAATTTAAATCCAATTCATTGACTCCTAGGTCTGGAAATCCTAAATGGACATCGCTAGGGCCATTTAATAATCCTGCACCGGCCAATATGCAGCGAGGTGTCGGTAGAGTCAACGTAATCGCTTTCCATCCTACCGACCCAAATATTTTATATTGTGGGGCTCCGTCTGGTGGCCTATGGTATACAAAAGATAAAGCACAAAGCTGGATTATGAGCAATACAGATAATTTACCGAGATTTGGGGTATCATCTATAGCTGTAATACCAGAGGCGAATTCTACTCCAATAGTATTGGCTGGTACAGGAGATAGAGATGCCAATGATGCACCAGGTCTTGGGGTCTACGTCTCGATGGATGGGGGTGTCAACTTTTCACCTTCAAACACAGGAATGGGAAATAAGGTTGTCAATAGACTCTTGGTAAATTATTTAGATAATAATGTCATTGTAGCAGCAACAAGTGATGGTATATATAAGTCTTATAATAAAGGACAAAATTGGGTAAAAACTTCTATTTCTTCTGATTTTAAAGATGTGGTTTACCATCCTGAAGATACAAATTTCGTTTATGCAGCAGCTGGGGGTACTTTTTATAGAAGTATTAATGGCGGCAATACTTGGACGGCAGTATCTAGCGGTTTTACAACAGTATCCAAGAGAAGAATGGCCATCGCAGTGACAAAAGCTAGACCAGATATAGTGTATATAATTACGGTAAATGCTTCAACTAACGGTATGGAAGGATTTTATAAATCATCCAATAAGGGTCTTAATTTTACCTTACAGTTAAACGGGACAACATTTAACCCACTTGGCTTTAATTCCAATGGTTCTGGTACAACTGGACAAGGCTTTTATGATTTAGCCATAGATGCCAGTCAAATAGATTCCAATGTCGTATATGTGGGCGGAATCAATGTATTCAGAACAGTGGATGGTGGAAAAACATTTAGATGCAAAGGCTTCTGGTCATTTAGTGCTACTATTCCTTGGGTGCATGCAGATATACACTTCCTTGGACGAAATCCATCGAACCATGAATTATGGATTGGAAGTGATGGAGGTATTGATTATTCTGCGGATGAAAGATTGCCATCTTCTGGCACGAATGATCCTTTATTTCCAGTTATAAATAATAGAAATAGCGGTCTTGCTATTTCTCAGTTTTATAATCTAGGCGTCAGTCAAGCCTCGTTAAATAAGTTTATTACTGGTTCTCAAGATAATGGCACCAGTGCTGGAACGAATAAAAATGATTGGACAGCAGAATTGGGTGGAGATGGTATGCAATGTGAAATAAGTAATTTCAACCCTGATGTTATGTTCGGTTGTATTCAATATGGTGATTTAAATCGCTCTGCCAACGGTGGTTTGAGTTGGAATAATATAGTTTCTTCTATCAATGAAAGACCTGGTCCGTGGGTCACCCCATACCATCTGCATCCTGGAGTTGATAATATTTTAGTGGCTATATATAGAAATGTATGGATTTCGCGAAATGCAACTGGAAGTGGGAATCCAACTTTCACGCGTATTACAAGTAATGCAACAGCAGAAGGTTCAGCAGTGCGTTTTTCGAACGTAAACAATAACTATTTTTTCTGCGGATGGAAAGATGGGGTCTTGAGGTATTCTTCTAATATACTTTCGACTGGGAGTTTCATTGGTATGAATTCTCCTATGGTAAACGGTGAAATCACCGATATAGAAACCAGTTATAATGATGTAAATACTCTTTATGTAACCAAAGGAAATCGAGTTTTTAGAACTAAAGACCTAGGTCAAAATTGGACGAATATTTCTGGAAACCTACCTAATATTGGAATAAATTGTATTGTCCTCGATAAGAATACGCCTGAAGCGCTATATGTCGGCACTGATGCAGGTATTTACTACAAAGATTCTTCTATGGGCGATTGGATCCTCTACAGCGATGGAATGAGCCTAAATGCCCCTATTCGGGATATGGAAGTAGTATATGATACCGATTGTTCGGCCAATTCTAAGATTTTTGCAGCCACCTACGGTAGAGGTCTTTGGCTCAATACAGTTCAGGTGACAAGCAATGGAAGTTTAGAATTAAACTCGGACAAGGGAAATGAAATATGTAAAGGAGAAAAGATTGTACTTACAGCTAATGGAGCAGATGAATACTTTTATGATGCTTCACCTTCATTGACAAAAAATAGTCCTAATACGTTCACACTTGCACCAAATGAATCGGGTCAGTTTAGGTTTTATGCTAAAAAATCGGATAATACTTGTGAATCTAAAACCTTTAATGTGATTGTGAACCCATTACCTGTCGTTAACGTCAATCCAAAAACTAAAACCATAAATAAAGGTGAAACAGTTGTAATAACCGGTTCAGGTGCTGATGAGTACGCATGGTCTCCCTCTACATTTATTCAGAGTGGAAATAACTCGAATAACTTGCAAGTAAAGCCCGAAAATACTATAACCTATACCTTGACAGGCAAGGATGGTAAAGGATGCACGAATACTATCAAGGTGACAATAACTGTAAATGGTTCAAGTGCTATAAACAGTTCAAAAAATACGAACATAGAGATTTACCCTAATCCATCTAGTCAGAGTCTATTTGTAAAGTCCCCGAGCAAAGTTGGTATTAGACTCATCGATGCCTATGGTAAGCTTGTTTACACAGAAGAAAATGAGAATTATTTCCACAACATAGATGTCAACAGGTTTGCTGTAGGCTTGTATATTATAGAAATTATAAGCGGTGATTTAGTTATTGAAAACCATAAAATTAAAATCGATAGATAAATTAACTAGTAGGGAATAGTATTATTCCTTATTTTTGTCTGGGCAAGTCTTGTACGACCAGCTCCTGTCAAATCCCCCAGGGTAGGAATACAGCAAGGGTAGATGGTTGTAGCGGTGCGATATGAGTAACTTGCCCTTTTTTATTTAGGCTGGATAACTCAATTTATTAATTTAATTTCCCTTCAATATTAAACGATTGCCATGTTTATTTTAGATGCTTTAGAAGGATTTGGAAAATATATAAGCATGTTAGGATCTATCGTTGCTAAGCCAGAAAAACTTTCAATGTACTGGCGTGAAACTATGCGACAAATGTATGATATCGGGGTAGGTTCTTTTTGGATAATAGCTATTGTAGGCTTGTTTATAGGAGGTGTTACAGCTGTTCAGTTTAGTAATAAATTGCTTACATTCGGTTTTGTCCCTATGTGGTGGATGGGCAGTATGACGCGGGATAGTATGTTTTTAGAACTAGCACCTACCATATCCGCATTATTATTGGCAGGGAAAATTGGGTCCAATATAGCCACAGAATTAGGAACCATGCGTATTACAGAACAGATAGATGCTATGGATATTATGGGGGTCAATACGCGAGCTTTTTTATTAGGACCAAAAATTCTTGGTTCCTTACTCATAGTGCCAATATTGGTAATTGTTGCCTGTCTTCTCGGCACATTAGGTGGCGCTTTGGCTGGGGAACTTGGAGGATTTTATACTTGGGAAGAATATAAATATGGTTTACAAGATGATTTTCAGCCTCAATATGTAAGATTGATGTTTATCAAATCTTATGTGTTTCCTTTTTTAATTACTTCCATAGCCTGCTATAAAGGTTTTTATGTCAAAGGAGGTTCATTAGAACTAGGCAAGGCTAGTACAGATGCTGTGGTCTATAGTTCTATAGCTGTGGTCATAGCCAATTTTGTCGTCGCCTTTTTATTTTTATGATTGTATGATAGTCACACAAGATATAAGAAAGAGTTTTGGCGAACAACAAATTTTAAAAGGTATTAATACCTCGTTCCATCCCGGACAATGCAATATGATTATTGGCAAGAGTGGATCAGGTAAAACCGTTTTCATGAACTGTATCGTTGGTTTAGTCATTCCCGAAGAAGGCTCTATTCTTCTCAATGATCGCAATATAGTTCCTATGAATCAGAAAGAAAAGTCTGTATTGCGCAAAGAAATGGGAATGCTCTTTCAAAAAAATGCACTTTTCGATTCTATGACAGTAGAGGAGAACGTGCGCTTTCCCTTAGATATGTTTACAAATATGACTATGTCAGAAAAGAGTGAACGTGTCAATTTCTGCCTTCAACGTGTCAATTTGCCTAGTGCTAATCATAAGTTTCCTTCTGAACTCTCGGGAGGCATGATGAAACGCGTAGCTCTAGCCAGAGCTATGGTGCTCAATCCTAAATATTTATTCTGTGACGAACCAAATTCTGGATTAGATCCACAAACAGCATTGGTTATCGATGAGCTGATTCAAGAGATTACAAGAGAATATCAGATTACTACAGTCATCAATACCCATGATATGAATTCAGTAATTGGTATCGGGGATAAGATTATCTATCTCTATGAAGGGGAAAAAAATTGGGAAGGTTCTAACAAAGAAATCTTACATACGGAAAATGAAAAACTTAACGACTTTATTTTCGCCTCTGAGTTTTTAAAAGAAATCCGAAAATTGAACAATCGTACAATATAGGGTGCTTTTTCTCTAGCATCTATTTCCTCCAAAGTAATAGATTGAAATATAAATCAACCCCAAGGCCAGGTATAACTATAGCATCTATTCTAATCAATTATGCAAAGTTTCTTCTTACAGATAATGAGGCTTTTATATATTTGCTTTTATCTTGAACTTGATTTATTAGTTAATTATCATTCTAGGCATGCGACTTGTTTTGACAATAATGACGTTATTTTTTTTACATATTGATTCCAAATCACAGGAGTCAAAAAATGTCAATGTCAAGGAAATTCAAGACGAGATCAAACAAGTTAAAAAAGAAATCAAGGAACGTGAGGTTTATGTTAAAACTTTAATGAAGAAGTTGGATACTATGCCAATTAAAAAATCACCATGGGTGTACAAAGGCAATTTTAATATTGTGCTCAGTGAGGTGTTGCGTGGAGATTGGGCAGCAGGGGGGTTAAGCAATTATACCGTTCAGGTAGTCGGTCACTTAGAACAAGATCTACGTCTAAAAAAACACGAATGGGACAATAATTTTGATGTCAGGCTCGGATTTGTTAAAAATTTTGATGCAGTTTCTGGTACCTCCAGACCTATAATTAAGACGATGGATTTATTACAAATCAGTACTAAGTACCTTTATCATTTGAAAAATGATAAATTTTCAGTTGGATTAGAATCGGTTTTCATTTCCCAATTTACTAAAACCTATGATTTTAATACTGGCACCTATCTTTTTTCTGATTTTCTCTCTCCAGGCATTTTGGACCTATCTCCCGGTTTTGAATATGACCCCTATCCATTTTTAAAAATTTTCATCTCACCATTGAATTCCAGATTAAAGTTTGTAATAAATGATGAAATCATTAATAGGCCTAGCTTGTTAGCTAATCGCTATGGGCATGCAGTAGGAGAAGAGTTTACCTACGAATTAGGTTCAAAGATAGATGCTGTATTTGAAAAGGAAATGATTAAAGGTATAACCTTAAGATCAAGATTACAACTAACAAATAGTTGGGGAAGACCTAGTTATGTTATAGATAGGCTATATACTTCTAGAACCAATATAGACGTAAACTGCCAGACAGATCTATTTTTTAAGATATACAAATCCATCACTATAAACTTAGGATTTTTCACCATTTTTGACGATGACAACAGATTCCCAAATGTAGACAATCCCGATCCAGATGGAAAGAAAGCAGTATGGCAAATAAGACAAAACATATCCTTGGGATTTGCATTAGGATTTTAAGACAAAAAATAGGCAGTGATTTCATATCAAAAAAAAGGTCGCTTTTCGAACCGAAAAACGACCTTCAACTGAAAAATAATAAGCACCACATAATGCTTAGTTTACTAAAATCCCTATTCTACTATGGTAGGCGATACCTCAACTGACTTTGTATTATCATCTACTGGATTCTCTTTTGGAGTAGGGTTTTTATCCTCTGAAACTGGATGGCGAGCTGGTGCACCATTGACCACATCTCCTGATGGTGCAACTGCAGTAGGTTCTACAACTGTAGTTGTCGTTCCTCCAAGATGAGTATCAGGAGCACCATTGACTACATCTCCTGATTGTTCCACTCTAGTCACTTCTGCCTCATTCGTATTTGAATTGTTGGTATTAGGATCTACAACCACAGTAGGTGGAGGAGTTGGAACTTTAAGTTCTTCTTGAGTTGGCGTTGGCGCAGTTTGACTGTAAACACTCAGACTGGATAATAAAATTGCTGTAAATAATAGTTTTTTCATTTTTTTTAATTTAAGTTTAGTTGTCTACTCTAATCAGTTTTCGACTACCCTGTTGTAAATTTGTTGGTACAAATATATATTATAATTTTGATAAACGCGCAGCACTTTTGTGCAGATTATTGAAATATTGCTTAAAAAAAATTAAAATTAAAGTATATTTAGTTTTTATTTATATAATTTTGGTCAAGAATAGTTTCGGTAAATTTGCCATATGCACATTAAAATAGCTCTCATAGAGGATAGTGCGAGTTTTTCTAGTAGATTAGAAGAACTTCTTGTGTCTGAACCTCAAATAACCTGTGAGCATATTCTAGATAAAAGCCAACTATCTTTGGCAAAGTTGCCCAACATTGATGGAGTGAATTTGGTCTTAATAGATTTGGAATTATCAGATTATGAAAGCATTAACTTGCTTTCAAAGCTTAAAAAACAATTCCCTGGTCTCACTTACTTAATGTTGATGCATTTTGATTCAGATGAAAAACTATTTGATACGTTAAAATCTGGTGCAGATGGCTATATACTCAAACAAGATCATCCAGAATTAATCATTGAGAATATTCGTGGGGCTGTCAATGGCAGAGCTCCTATGAGTATGCCTATTGCTAAGAAAGTTTTAAATTTCTTTCATAAAGCTCATGAGAATATGACGATGCTTTCCCCGCTTTCTGATAAGGAAACGGAAATCCTTAGTTTGTTATCAACAGGATTGCTCTATAAAGAAATCGCAATCACAATGGATATGAGTATAGATAGCATAAAAAAACATTGTGGAAGTATATATAAAAAGCTTCATGTGCATAATCGCACGGAAGCGATTAATCGTTTTTTGGATAGATAAATATATCGTCCGATTTTTCCTTCTCCAAGTTATCACTGATGAAAAGGGAAGCAATATAACCAGTAAAGGTTCCGAATAAACCTACCCCAGTAGTCATGAGCAGAATAGCTACAAATCTACCCTCGGTAGTTATAGGATATCTATCGCCGAAGCCTACGGTAGTTATAGTGCAGTAAGACCACCACAAGGCATCCTCTGCTGTTTTTATATTGCAGTTTGGTTGATCCTCCACATGAAGTACTGAAATGGACGAAAATATGATCATCAATACAGCCAAAATGGCAGCGGACGAAAATGCCCCTTGCGCTTTTTTACGAAAAATATACTGGTATAAAATTCGAATAGATCGGAAAGCCCTTAATATTCGGATAATTTTAATGATTCGCATCATTCTACCGACTCTCAGATAATCTATCATGGGTATGCAGGATATGAGATCAATCCAGCCCCATTTCATATAATCTAATTTATTTTTTGCATTTCGATAACTGCGAATAAAATCTATAAAAAAAATCACACAAATCATATAATCAATATAATGTATAAGCTTTTCCTCTTCTGGCCTCAGTTCCCAAAAAGTGGTCACACACAAAGAGCCTATCACATATATAGATAGAAATAATATGAGGATTTGAAAAAAAGATGTTTTTTCGCCTTGATTAATATGCATGTGTTTCCATTTTTTAGTCCTGATTATAAGATTTAGCCCTCTTCATTCTCTTTATCTAAATACTCTTGAACTACATCGATAGCATTGGTTATCACATCGCTTAGAGCTGTGATGAAATAACCCTCTTCTGCCATATTCATAGCGTGTTTGAGTGCTTCCACCTCTTTGGGAATTATTTCATAGGAGACTTCTCTTCCAGAGGCTTTTAGTCCATCAAGTAATAAACCATTGATGTTTTCTTCCGTGCGACCTCTTAAGTGTTTTTCTTGTCGTATGATAATATGGTCAAACATACGCCCAGCAATTTCCGCGCAGTCTCTTATATCCTCATCACGTCGATCCCCTACACCAGCTATAATACCTATTTTTTTCTTGGCCTCGATAGTAGCAAGGAATTCCTCGATTCCGATATAGCCCGTCGGGTTGTGTGCGAAGTCAATCATTACTTTGAATTTTTTGAATTCAAAAATATTCATGCGCCCTGGAGTCTGAGCAGCACCTGGTAGGAAAGTCTTCAAAGATAGACTGATGTCATCCGTTTTAAAGCCATAGAGATAACTCGCTAGTGAAGCGGCGAGCACGTTGGCTATCATATATTTCGCCTTACCACCAAACGTCAAAGGAACATGTGCCGCTTTTTCAATACGTATTTTCCACTCGCCTTTTTTGATAGTGATAAAGCCATTTTCATAGACGGCTAGTATTTTATTCTGCTTAGAAAGTTTTCTCGCCTCTGGTGAATTTTCGTCCAAAGAAAAATAAGCCACTTGACATTCTAGGTCTTTTGCCATTTTCATACAGTTTTCATCATCAGCGTTGAGTATAGCCCAGCCATCTTTCTTGACACTTCGAACAACTACAGACTTCACTCTAGCTAGGTCTTCTATCGTATCGATATCACTGATGCCGAGGTGATCCCCTTGTAAATTGGTTATGATTCCGATGTCACATCTATTAAAGCCTAGCCCTGAACGTAAAATGCCGCCTCGAGCAGTTTCCAAAACTGCGAACTCGACACTCGGGTCTTTTAAAATATATTCAGCGGAAAGCGGTCCTGTCGTATCGCCTTTTTCCATCATGTGATTTTGAATATAAATTCCGTCCGATGTGGTGAATCCTACTTTAAAACCATTATTTTTTACTATGTGAGCTATGAGCCTTGTAGTAGTCGTTTTACCGTTAGTGCCAGTGATGGCTATTATCGGGACACGACTTGGTTTCCCCAGAGGGTAGAGCATATCCATCACTGGGGCAGCTACGTTTCTAGGTAAGCCCTCTGCAGGTGCTAGGTGCATTCTAAAGCCAGGCGCCGCATTTACTTCTAGAATACAACCACCATTTTCTTTGAGAGGATCCGTGAGATTAGGTGCCATAATATCAATGCCACAAATGTCTAAACCAATAATGCGGGAGATGCGTTCACAAAGGAATATATTTTCTGGGTGCATCATATCAGTGACATCTGTGGAAGTACCTCCTGTGCTGAGGTTTGCAGTAGATTTGAGATAGACCACTTCCTTCTTTTTAGGGATAGATTCTAGGGTATATCCTTTCTTTGTTAGTAAATCTTCCGAATCCCTATCGACAGTTATTTCTGTTAATACATTCTCATGTCCATACCCTCTGCGTGGGTCTTTATTCGTTTCCTCAATGAGCTCTTGGATTGTATGGATTCCATCACCTATAACATGGGCAGGCTCTCGCTTGGCAGCAGCCACTAGTTTGTTATCTATCACTAAGACTCTGAAATCATATCCGGTGACAAATTTTTCAACAATAACCTTGCGACTTATCTTTTTCGCTACTTCTAGCCCTAAAACTGCATCTTCCCATGTTTTTACATTGATGGTGATCCCACGTCCATGATTGCCATCTAATGGCTTCACTACAAGAGGATAGCCAATTTTTTTAATCGTTTTTTGTAAATCTTCCTCATCTAGGCAAATATCACCATTCGCTACAGGGATAGATGCCATATCAAGCATACGTTTAGTGGCTTCTTTATCGCAGGCTAAATCTACTGCTATAGAACTTGTTTTACATGTTATAGTCGCTTGAAATCGCATTTGGTTCACCCCATAACCCAGCTGCACAAGTGAATTTGTTCCCAATCGAATCCAAGGTATATCCCTAGCTACAGCCTCATCTACTATACTTCCAGTGGATGGACCCAGTCTCACCCGTTCCCTTATCTCTCTCATTTTTTGAATATCTGCATCCAAATCATAAGGCTTATCATCTACTAGTGCTTGAGCTAAAGCTACAGATGCTTCTGCAGCATAGAGCCCCACATTCTCCTCTAAATAACTAAAAACCACATTATATATCCCTGGTGTTTTAGTGACACGTGTTCGCCCAAACCCAGTATCCATTCCAGCTAAGGTTTGTATCTCTAAGGCGATATGTTCAATCACATGACCCATCCAGGTTCCTTTATCTACCCGCTGAAAAAAACCACCTCTTATACCTTCAGAGCATCTATGTTCTATAAGAGAAGGCATTAGGTTTTCAAGTCGCTCTCGAAATCCTTTAATTTTATTTGTAGGCATGAGTTCCATATCTTCTAGGTCTAATCGCATTTGAATCAATTTCTTTCTATTGATACTCCATATGTTAGGACCGCGCAATGCTTGAATTTTAAGAATCTTCATACAGGTTATTTTTATAATTTAATTGTGTAATGGTAGTTTTTAGTACGCTAAAAATAGAAAAAGATTTAAATAATTGAGATTTTTTTTGCGATTCACCTATACGTTGGCTGATTTAGCTCACTAGAATTTATCTTAAACATAAAATAATTTATCAATGTCCTTTAGTTAGTGTTTGGTTCGTGGGGACACGAACCATTGTAGTTCGCCATGCTGCGTGTCTCACGAAGTATTCGTATTTCGTATCTAAACGACATTAAATAATATATAAACATAATGGGGAAAAGTATTTGTTAATAAATTATTATGAGACTCTAAATTTGCAGGTATGATAAAAGGAAAATTGGTTGTAATTGGGGGTGCAGTGGATAAAGGAAGCTTCACGGAGATAGATTTTGATGACAACGTTGAAAAAAATTTAAATTTCTTTGAAAAGGGCATATTGAGACGAATCATAGATGAATCTTCCCTTAAAGAGCTTTCCATTATTGAGATTATAACCACTGCATCAAAGATACCAAAAACGGTCGGGCCAGAATATAAAAGAGCATTCGAATTTCTAGGATGTAAGAATGTGAATGTAATGCACATTGAAAATAGAGAAATAGCTAATAGTGAAGAAATCATAGAGAGATTGACACTATCTAATATTGTCATGTTCACTGGTGGGGACCAATTGCGCTTGACTTCTATACTTGGAGGTACTAAATTTCATGATATTTTATTAGACAAATATCAGAATGAAGATTTTGTGTATGCGGGTACATCTGCTGGTGCAGCGGCGGCTTCTAACAATATGATTTATCAAGGCTCTAGCCATGAAGCTCTCTTAAAAGGCGAAGTTAAAATAACAAGTGGTTTAGGTTTAATAAATGATGTCATAATTGATACTCATTTTGTTCAACGCGGTCGCATTGGCAGGTTATTCCAAGCGGTGGTAGGCAATCCAAAAGTTCTAGGAATAGGACTAGGTGAGGATACAGGTCTTTTAATCACGAACAACAATACACACATGGAAGCCATAGGCTCTGGACTTGTGATTTTGGTAGATGGCAGAGAAGTCAAAGATACTAATTTAACTTCTGTGGAAATGGGTCAGCCAATTTCTATAAACCACCTTGTTACGCATGTTATGAGCCAATACGATACATTTGATTTGGAAACTTATAAGATGACAATTAAGTCGTCTAGTTTTGTTTTAGTTCCTTAATTCATCCCAATGAAATTAATTATTCACGGCGGTTTTTTCTCAGAATCATCACAAAGTCAAGAGACAAAAAAAGCCAAGCAAGATGCATTAATTCGCATTGTAAGAGATTCATATGAATATTTAAAAGTACATACGGCCCTCGAAACAGTGGCTTATGCCGTTGGCCTTTTGGAGGATGATGCATTATTTAATGCAGGTATAGGTTCCATGATACAAAGCGATGGAAAAATACGTATGAGTGCATCCATAATGGATGGGATTACAAAAAAAATGGCTGGGGTCATCAATATTGAAGATGTCAAAAATCCAATACAAGTGGCTCAAATATTGCTCAAGGAAGATGATCGAATATTAGGAGGAGAAGGCGCTACAAATTATGCTCGAATAAATGGATTTGATAAATTCTCAACAGAAACGAAACAACGAAGAGAAGAGTTTGAAAGCAAAAGAAAGTCCCTTGGACTTGGTACTGTCGGTTGTGTAGCTTTGGACAAAAATGGCAACATTGCCGCTGCTACATCTACAGGCGGCAAAGGGTTTGAATTAATAGGACGCGTTTCAGACTCTGCTACTGTAGCGGGCAACTATGCGAATGAGTTTTGCGGGGTGAGTTTGACTGGAGTGGGCGAGGATATAGTGAGCGGAGCGATGGCAGCAAAAATCGTAACCAGAGTGACCGATGGAATGACTCTTGCCAAGGCTGTCGAAAAAACATTTGAAGAAATCAAACCATTTGATGGATTTGCAGGAGCTATTTGTATTGATAAAGATGGAAATATTGTGCATCGCGATTCCTTTCCAAGTATGGTCTTTGCGAGCTTCGAAGGAAAGAAACTAGAAGTATTTAATTAAAGCAATTTTATACTAAAGAAAACAACTTCAAGATTTGGAGTATAGAGGTGCAAATTATAATTACTAAAACTAGTTTTCTAAAATTTGGCTGACTTAAATGGACTAACAATCTCTTCCCTAAATAGGTGCCAATAATAGCGATGACTATGAGTCCAGGTAAAATTAATAAGGAATCCTTATTCATAAATCCATTGAAAAAATATACAATCGTTCTGCTTAGGTCAACACCTAAATCAATAAAGGCCGAGGTAGAAATTAATATAGATTTATCTAATTGAAGGCTTGTCAATGCGAGACCTCTTATAGCTCCACCGCTTCCAATGATTCCAGCGAAAAAACCAGAAAAAATACCACTGGCAATTAGGTTTCTATCGTTTAACTCTAAGCCTTTTTCCGCGTAAATCAAGAGAAATAGAGCTACAAAAGTTAAGACAAAACAAAGTGCTATTTCCAAATATAGAGTCGGTATATACTTGCTTAAAATCGCTCCTAGTAAAACAAAAACTATAGCCGGCAGACCTAATTTAACGATGATATTTTTATCGATTTGTTTATGAAAAAAATAGATTTTTGAGAGATTGCTAAATACATGAAACATCGCAGTGATGCCCAATACATATTTAATATCAAAAAAATAGGATGCTAAAGGAACGAAGAGAATGGAGGACCCGAATCCACTTAGTGTTCCAAGTATTTCAGCGATTAAAGCAAGAAAATAAAAGATAAAGTACTTTTCCAGGCCTTATTTAATTTAAAAATTCTTTGTATAAACTAATCAAAGCTACTCTAGCTATGGCTTCTTTTGATTTTATCCGCGGGTAAAAAAGATCAATTTTTTTCAATTTAATGCTCGCTAAATCACCATATGCTATGTAGGCATGGGGTTTTTGATTCTCATATTTTTCTAAATAACCAACCACCGCTATACCATAACTTGCCTTAGTTTTGGTCAAAGCATTTTCTAGTATATCCTTAGCACAGGCTTCACTAACAGCACTATGCTTAGTCAGTATTTCGGGTTGGACTCCAAGTTCCTGTATTTTAAAATCATTTGTATATGCGTTCCAACCTCCCTTATATACTGCAGATGAACCACTGATATTCGTAATTAAATTAGAGATAAATCCTCCTGTGCAGCTTTCTACTAGAGTGATTGTTTTATTTCGTTCTTTTAATTTTTGTAGCACAATTTCTTCTATAGGAATTTTGCTGTCTCCATAAATATATTCTTTAAGTGCTTCCCTTATTTGATAAGCAAAAACATCTATTTCTTCTTTCTGTTTCATATTTCCGCTCAATCTCAAATTAACAGCCATAGGTGAAGGGAGATAGGCTAAACTTATATTTTCTCCTAATTGACTTTCTACATGTTCAATTTTCTTAGCTAGGAAACTCTCTCCTAATCCCGAGGTTTGTATATAAGCGTAATAGAGTGGTGGAACTTTAAACTGTTTTTGAAGTTTATCTATGACATAGGTTAGAATCAAATGTTCCATCTCATAGGGAACTCCTGGAAGTGAAATTAAAATCTTCCCATCATTTTCAAACCACATACCTGGTGCAGTGCCTCTGGTATTGAAAAAGACATGGGCATTCTCTGGAACATCTGCCTGAGCTTCATTTATAGGCAAAAATGGAACATTTCTAGATTCGAAAAATGCTTTGACATGCTGAAAGGTTTGTTCATCCCGTTTGAATCCTACACCAAATAATTCAGCGATTGCTTTTTTTGTGATATCGTCTTTCGTAGGACCTAAACCACCAGTAGTGATAATTATTGGAGACATTTTCCAAGCTTCTAGTATAGAATTTTGAATTTCATTTAAATCATCACTTATAGCTATTCGTCTATGCACTGAAATTCCCACCTCATTTAGTCGTTGGGCTATAAAAGCAGAATTTGTGTCTATAACTTGGCCTATGAGCAACTCGTCGCCTATGGTGATAATGGTACAGTTCATTTTAATTAGTAGTGGCCTTTGAGAGAAATGATAATTATGGCATCTGTCTGAACTGAATATACAATCCTATGTTCCTTGTTAACTCTCCTAGACCAATAACCACTTAGGTTATACTTTAATGGTTCGGGCTTGCCTAATCCGATATAAGGATTTTTTTGAATATCTTCAATTAATAAAAAAATGCGAGTTAAAATGATTTTATCTCGATTCTTTTTAAAGTATTCTATATGGTTTAAGGCATTATTTGTTAGCTTAATTTTGAACATAATATCACTCTATTTCAATAAGAGAGCGTATCTCATCCAAATTCAATTCCTTCGTTTTGTTTTCCTCCATATCCTTGATTCCTTGTTCTACATTTCGAACAAATTCAGAATTGTAAGATTCTCCATTTAGGTTTTTCTTTTCTTCAAAACCTATTTTTAATGCTTTGAGAAAGGCTTTTAGAGCTATAATATCCTTTAACTCTAATTTATCGGTAGAGATGGTGATGACTGACATAATTGTAGACGATTTCTTATTTCTAAAACACAAATTTAACCCAAATTAATTATTAGAAATAATTAATCGCAAAACTGATTGTATTTCAATCAAGTAAAAATTGATTGAAACAATCAGTATGCGGGGTTAAACCCATCTAACACTCTATCCTTTTACTTTGCAAAAGTCTATCGCGTAATTTGGGTATAATTCAAAAAGTTTATAATTTCTCTTTTCACTTAGATTTGCAAGATGAAAAATTTAAGAATCGCTTTTTTTGGTACACCGGATTTTGCAGTAGCTAGTTTAAAAAAAATAGTAGAAAATGGCTGGAATGTCGTGGCGGTCATTACTGCGCCTGATAAGCCTAGCGGTAGAGGACAGCAATTGAGTATTTCGGATGTCAAGAAATACGCCCTTGAAAAGAACCTACCCATTTATCAACCTGAGAAAATGAAGTCCGCTGACTTTATAGACTTGTATCGAAGTTTAGACACAGACTTAGCAGTCGTTGTGGCATTTCGCATGATGCCAGAGGTCATATGGTCAGCACCCAAAATTGGCACTATAAACTTACATGGATCTTTATTGCCTAACTACCGCGGAGCAGCGCCTATTAATTGGGCAATAATCAATGGCGAGAAGCAAACAGGGGTTACCACTTTTTTCATTAATCATGAAATAGACAAAGGAGACTTATTATTTCAAAAGACTTGTAAAATTGAAGATTCAGATGATTTCGGAACTTTGTATTCCAAATTGAAAGAGATAGGAGCAGATCTATTAAATGAAACTCTTGCATGCATAGAATCTGGAAATTATCAAAGCACTAAGCAGGAATTCAAACCTAAAGATAAACCCGCACCCAAGATAGACAAAGAGATTTTGGAGATCAAAGATTTTACATCTTCCGAATCCATTCACAATTTAGTGAGAGGTCTAATTCCCGTCTATAAGCCCTTTTTTATTCATAGGGGTAAAAAGTATATTGTAAAAAATGGCTATTATAGTTTGGAAACTGTATCTGAAAAATCAGGAGAAATTTTAACGGACAATTCCACCTTCTTGAAAATCGCCTGCAATAACGGATATTACTGGGTGACAGAGATTCAGGCAGAAGGAAAAAAGCCGATGGATATCAAGAGTTTTTTTAATGGGAATCAGATATAGTTAGCCACGAACAAGTGCTGACTTTGCGTCAGTATTCACGAATTAAATAATTAATAATTCGTGGCAATAAACTACTTAATAATAGCCGTGACGCTCACATAATAATTCCTCAATGGCATACTAAATCCATTGATTTCCTGATAATTTTCATTCCATAGATTATCAATTCCAAGGCTCCAATTGATTTGATTTCGCTTTAAACTCTGCTTATAGGTTCCTTTGATATTGGTCAAGAAATATGGATTTAATCGCATAGTGTTGTTGCCATTGATATAGCGCTGCGAAGTGTAATTGTTTGTCATCTGAATTTCATAGTTTGGATGGATATATTCTAGCGTCAATATGCTCTTCAAACTAGGCACATAGGTCAAATACCTGCCATCGCCGTCTTTCGAGTCGATATAGTTAAATGAAACGATTGTTCTGAAAAACTGATTGGATTTCAAAGTGCGCAACCATTCCAAATGCGTTTGAATACCATAGTTTCTGACTTTGCTGATATTAATAGGCTGTCCAAAACTGAAATCCGCACTGAATGTATCTTTGATATTATCATTGCTGATGAGCATATATGGTTCCACATTTAATCGTATTTTATCCTGCGAACCTTTGTGTTCGTATCTCCATACATTCCTCAATTGATAATTCATTTCAGGCTCTAGATTTCTATTTCCCGTATAGGAAAAGAAAGGATCGACTATATTGTAGAACAACTCATCGGCATTAGGATTTCGCTGATTCATATCTCCAATTAATTGAACGGATAATTTCTCGCTAGCTTTATAAGTAGCAGATAGAAAAGGTAAAAATAAATTAGCGAAATAGGAATGCGTGACGGATTTGATACCACCATCTATCGTCCAATTCTCTGAAGGACTAAAAGCTAGATTGATTTGCTGAGAGGCTTCATGGATGATTTCTTCTTGTTTGTAGTTCGTAGAGTTCATCACATATCTACTCGGATAGAGTTTGTAATCTAGTTTAAATTTGTCAGCCAATTGGGTATGATAATGCACAAAGCCTCTGAATGATTGCGTTTCAAATGTTGAAGTTGCCGAAAATCCATCATTGGGAAAATAGTCTCTCTTCTCATTGTAGTAGGCGATTTTAACTGTCAGATGGGCGTTTTTAATGCCAACAAATGTTCTCAAATTATTATCTCTCAAATTAGCTTTGGAAGGAAATGTTTGCGTGCCTGGATTATCCCTATTTGTATGCAAATACCAAATTCCGGATTGTATTTCCCAATTCTTAGCTAGAGGATAGGAGATAGAAACTTGCGTGTTGGATTGCGCTTGACCATTATTGTCCATTCTTTTTCTTTCTCCTACTGCATTCAGATATTCAAAGTTATTGACTCCATAAATATACTGTTGATTGATAGAAATATTACCTTTCCCCAGTTTAGCATTACCTTCTAGTTTGTGTGAATATAAACTGGATAAATAGGCTGTGCTAGAAATCGCCAAGTAATTTTCATTTCTATTCGGATGGGATAGTGAAAAACTACCCGCGGTAGTCAATCGATTGTTGTCAATATCAAAGTTGAGTGATTGAGTCAAGAAACTAGGAATTTGATTGAGGTCATAAAGTCCTTGCGAAGGTGAGTTTATAGGTAATTCATTCCATAGAAGCGTAATATTTTGCGCGCCCATACCTCTGAGAGATATGGTAGAGGATTGTCCAAATCCTGTATTTCGGATATAGATATCCCCAAACTGGGATTGTAAACTATTGGCTGGGAAAATCTCAGGCATATAGTCCGTTCTTACATTCGATTTCTTCAACGATTTGATTTCTACTCCTTTGAGAAGATAGCTTGAGTCTCTTTCTTGGGCAAACATAGACAGGGATGTCATCATGCATAAGCATAATCCAGTACGGAATGCGTACATCATTTTATTCATTTTTGTTTGGTTAATAAAGTTAATAGTATTCACCCATGCACAGTGAGGGAATGTATTGCTTCATTGGGTAGGTTTCCTGACTCATTCCTTTTCTCCTTCCTTCCCATAAACCAGAGGCTCACAGTGGACTTGCTTGGTGAAAAACAAATGGAACTTACAGTAGCTGGCACTGCTGCGGATTCGCACCGCATTCCCGTTTTTAAAGATAGTATCTTATGCAGACCTTATCTCCCAACGCTGCAAATATATGGACTTGGGTTTTTGTTCGTTAAAATTTCTTTTTAGTTTGAATTGAATCTTCTATTTTTGTACAGAAATATATAATCGCTATCATTTATGAATAAGAAAATAGAATTGAAATTCGGTGCTTTAATAGGAATAATCATTATTATAGCCTTAGCTCGCTTGATACCAAACATGCCAAATTTTTCACCTATGGCAGCTATAGCTCTCTTTTGCGCTGCTCATTTTGAAAAATTATGGAAAGGTATCGCTGTTACATTATTTGCTACCTTAATCAGTGATATAGTGCTTAATAACACCATTTATGCTTCGATGAATACTGGATTTACCGTTTTCTATGACGGTTTTATATGGCAATATCAAGCGTATATAGCCATTGCATTTCTAGGTTCTAAAATCTTTAATAGCATAAATAAAACCAAAGTCATTGGCGGCAGTTTAGCGACTACCCTAGTATTTTTCACAATTTCTAATTTTGGAGCGTGGATTTCACTTCCATTCTATACTAAAGATATTGCAGGTCTCATGTCTTCATGCGCTGCGGGTATTCCTTTTATTAAAAATACATTGATAAGCGATATGTTTTATTCAAGTCTTCTTTTTGGAGGATATTATTTATTGCAGAATCGCTTTGCTTCATTGAGACTTCCTTATTTGAAGTACGCATAAAATAGCTGTGCAGAAAACATGTCAGCGCTGCAGTTCAGCCTTTAGCTGCTTTGCAAATGATATAGCTCACTGCGCTTGTAGTTCTATCCAACTTTCTTCAGAAACTAAAACTTACTTAACTAAGACCAAGTATGACTGTCTGTGCAATTCTTGTTTGAATGAGATAAATCAATTGCTTGAAAAGATCGTTCAAGAATCAAGTTCGAGTGCATTTATGATAGAATGTTTAGATTTTTACTTTGAAGGGCCGCACAAAGTGATGACGGAATACTTTCATATCAAGCGTGGATATTGCTGTGGGAGTGGTTGCAGGCATTGTGCTTATGGGAATGCTTGATAAAATGTATAATAATTACAAATTATAATGGATACTGGTGTTTTAAAATATTTTTTACGTCTTAATTTTATAGTAACTATTCTATTATTAAGTTTATGCACGTGTATGGGAAATTTAATTTTAGATTATTCTATACTTATTAATAAGTGCATAATTTAGTGATACAATTGGGTTGAAATTATTATCTTTGCCTCATGAATAAAATTAGAGGTACAAAAGATAGTCAGGAGACTAAGCGAAAGCTAGTAGTTTCTTATCTCAAGAAGAAGAAAGGC
>JAJTHM010000129.1 GCA_021297855.1 Sphingobacteriales bacterium
TATAAATGTACCACCCCCCTGTGTACTACAAATCAAATCGAAACGAAAATACTAGGTTTACCGAGGATTTTATACCAAACTTACCCGATTTTTAAAATCTAAAGGGCGTATTTTAACATTCTTGCTGCAATGTGGGTTAAGGTTATTTCGGTTTACAGTAAAAGGCAGTATTTCTCCATGTTTTCAATAAAAAACTTTTCTTTCCTATATAGATATTACTACTTGCTTTTAATACCTATAATTGTAATCGCCCTTTTTTCTAGAGTGTTTGTTCTAAGGCCTAAGGCTATGGAAATAGCCATTGCGGGTAAATCTTTTCCATATCCAAATCCGCCTAAGAGGATTTTTCAGACTGTACATTTGAGAGGAGATGAGTTTGACTCCATTAAAATGGAATATTTTAGAACCTTAATTGTCGAAATATACAAGCGTAAGGATACTACTTATGGGGTTCAGCTAAACTTTGACCCTAAGACAGAATATCACCATATTGTTAGAGCGTTCGATCTTTGTCATATTTTTGATTTGCGATTTTATTGTCTAGATCCAGAAAGTAATTTGTTTTGGGCTTGTTATGCACCACCAAAAATTTATAAGCCTTACGATGGGAAGATACATGGTTATGGGTGCGGAGGATGTTTTGTAAAGCGTCAAGTTTCATTTAAAGAAAATTTTACTGGTCAATGTAAAGATTTTTATAACTTCTTCAAAGATTTTCATAAAAAAGAAGGTCAATTCGATTCTGAATTTTCCCATACTATTCATAATAATTAAACCAAAATCCCCTTACCTTTATCCTATGCAGTAAATAAGTGTTAGTTGTATAAGCAGACACTTTCTTATTATGATGAGTGTTTTCAGTTTGACGCAGTGAAAAATGAAGTCAATACAGGAGAGATGCTAGGGCTGTCTAGACAGAGATATGTTGGGTTTTAGACTGAGTAAACATTAATTTTTAAGAATTTATTCATATTCCCTTAACTTTACCCATCATTTTCAGTTTATGAGGAGAATTATTATTTTGGTTTTTTCTATAATGGCTTTGTCATTAAGCGCACAGTATAGTGTTAAGAAAACTTTTCAAGCCACTTTGGCCACTGGTATCACCAATTATGGCCTTCCATTTTCTTTAGGCTTTGATTATGGACTTTTTCGTGATGTTTCTGTTGGTTTAGATTTCAATTATAGATATTCTAAAGAGACATCACTCGACCAGTATAGAATCTTTGGAGGACATGCGAAGTTGAATTATCATTTCAATCATTTGCTAAAAATATATGATGAGCGCTGGGACTTATATGCTGGTGCCTATTATAACTATTGGTTAGTGACCAATAGTATCAAGAAAATTGAGCCGGATAGTGCGAATGCAGGCTTTGGGATTCAAATAGGAATGCATTATTCCTTGAACAGACATTTTGCTATCAATACAGAAATCTCTGGCGGAAGACTTAATACAGATCATTATTTGCGCAATGAAAGTAAGACGTTGGGGGCATTCAAGTTGGGCTTGACCTATCGGTTTTAAGTTTTTAGCACGACAGTCTTTAGAACTATAATCCATGAAGATATATGCCATATCTGGGCTGGGAGCGAATGAATTGGTATTTAAACATTTGGAATTTCCCGATGGATATGAATTTGAATTTATCCCATGGATACTTCCCTATCAGGATGAAACCATTCAAGACTATGCGAAGCGTATGGCTGAGGTTATAGATGACAAGGAAGAGTTTATCCTCCTAGGGCTTTCATTTGGAGGGATGATAGCGCAGGAAATAGCGCGAATCAAAAATCCCAAAAAGTTACTATTATTTAATACCGTGCGGTCTCATAAGGAGAAGCCTTTATGGATTCGAATCAATACCTGTATTAAGCTGTATAAATATTTTCCTTATTCCCTGCTTAATGATGGTCAGATTGTGGGCTATATCTCCAGATTTACGCAGTTTTTGAATTCTAATGGGCCAGATTTGTCTAAGCTGTATTCCATGCGAGAGAATAGTTATACGCGCTGGGCCTTTGAGCAAGTGGCTCATTGGGAGAGAACCTATGAACTTTCAACTGAATTGTATCGTTTTCATGGAATGTTAGATATCGTCTTCCCCATATGGAATATACAAGGAGAAAAGAAGGTATTACTTTCTGGGCATTTGGCGGTCTATGTTCAAGCCGACAAGGTGAATAAATATTTACGAAAAATATTGTAAATTCAGATACAGAATAAATAAATACCGCTTATTTTTACCGAATGCAAGCATTAAAAGAACAAATCGAAGCTATCTGGGAAGATAGGTCATTATTAAATGACAATAAAAAATTGGTATTTGATACTATTGCCAGAATAGATAAGGGCGAGTTAAGAGTTGCTGAAAAAGTTCATGGAATATGGCAAGTCAACGACTGGGTCAAGAAAGCCATCCTTCTTTATTTCCCAAGTCGAGATATGGAAACTTTTGAAGTGGGCCCGATGGAGTTCTACGATAAAATACCACTCAAGAAGAATTATGCAGAGCGCGGCGTACGAGTTGTTCCGCATGCGATAGCCCGCTATGGTAGCTTTATTCAAAGAGGTGTCGTCTTGATGCCTTCTTATGTCAATATTGGCGCTTATGTTGATGAAGGCACTATGGTCGATACATGGGCTACAGTGGGCAGTTGCGCGCAGATAGGAAAGCATGTTCACCTCAGCGGAGGCGTAGGCATTGGTGGTGTATTAGAACCACCGCAAGCAGCCCCTGTTATCATCGAAGATGGTGCTTTCATAGGCAGTAGATGTATAGTGGTAGAAGGCGTAAGGGTTGAAGAAGAGGCGGTTTTAGGAGCGAATGTCGTTCTAACTGCTTCGACAAAAATAATCGATGTATCTGGTAAAGAACCTATAGAATACAAAGGCGTAGTTCCAGCTCGCAGTGTAGTCATACCCGGCACTTTACCTAAACAATTCAATGCAGGAACTTACCATGTACCTTGTGCCTTGATCATAGGCAAGAGAACAGAATCTACAGATAAAAAAACTTCGCTCAATCAAGCATTGAGAGAGTTTGATGTAGCTGTATAGAAGTAGTCAGTGGATAGATGTCAGTTATGCAGGAAGTTCTAGATTCAATATTAAATTCAAAAGCGCAGCTCATAACTATAGATGGAGTGGATGCTGCTGGAAAAACTAGCTTTGCTCAAGAGTTAAAGGAAAATTTAAGGATAAAAAATAAAGAAGCAATTGTTGTCAGTATTGACAACTTTCATCAACCCAAGTCTTATCGTTATAGATTAGGTATGAATTCTGCTGAAGGATTTTTTTACGATTCATATCAATATGATTATTTCATTGAGAATTGTATATTTCCTTTTAAGAAGGGCATGGAAAAGTTAGTTGTTAAATGTTTTGATCTTGAGAAGGATATTGAGCCTATTGAATATTTATCCCTAAACTCTGAGACTATGCTGATAGTTGAAGCAATTTTTCTTCATAGAGATGAACTTTATAAAATTTGGGATTATTCAATTTATCTAGATGTCAGTGCAGATATATCTTGGGAGAGAAATTTAAAACGGTCTTTAGAATCAAATCCAAATTTAGAAATAGAAAAGTACAGAAATAGATTTCACAAAAGGTATAAAGCTGGTCAAGAATTATATTCTGAGAAATTTAGGCCTAAGCAAAGAGCCAGTATAGTTATAAATAATATCAATAGTTTATCTATTCAAACTTTAGAATTAAAAATTATCAATTAGATGCTTCTCGTTCTTTCCCCCGCCAAATCCTTAGAATTAATCAAGCCAGTTGATTGCTCCATAGCGAGTCAACCGCAATTTGACACGGATAAAAAGCCAGTGGTGGACATGCTGAAAAAGATGAAGCCGAAAAAAATTGCGGAAACGTTTTCGTTGAGTGAGAAATTAGCTGCCTTGAATTTTGAGCGATACCAAGCCCTTGGTTCTAAAGAGAATGTAAAAAGTACGCGTCAAGCAATTTTTACCTTCGATGGGGAGGTCTATTTGGGCTTTGATGCTTATAGTCTAGACAAGAAAAAATTTGCTTTCACTCAGGAAAATGTGCGAATACTATCAGGGCTCTATGGCGTGCTAAAACCCTTTGATCTTATGGAGCCTTATCGCTTAGAAATGGGCTCTAAAGTCACCATAGGGAAATGTAAAAACCTCTATGCTTTCTGGTCAGAGAAGGTAACACAAAGTATCAATGAAGATTTGAAGAATTCATCGCATATACTTAATCTAGCTTCGCAGGAATATTTTAAAGTTATCAATCAAAAAACCTTAGCAAAGCCCGTGATGAATTTTGATTTTTTAGAATTAGATAAGGGTGAATTGAAAAATATATCCTTCTTTTCAAAGAAAGCGAGAGGACTCATGGCGCGCTTTGTGGTGGATAACAAGATTAATAAAATTTCAGATTTAAATGACTTTGACCATGAGAGATATAGCTTGAATTCTAAATTGAGCTCAGACGAAAAACTAGTGTTTACTAGAAAATTTCAGCCAATTGGCAAAAAATGAAAGAAAAATTTGGGATAAAAACACTAGACTGCTTATTTTTGTTAAAGTAAAAATACAATGCATATAGCAAGCTGGAAATTTTGGGGCTCCATAATAGCCTCATTTATATTGGGATGGGGATTGAGTTATGTCTCCCATACCAAGTCTATCCAAATAGAAGATAGACGTGTAGAGGAATCCAAGGCTGCAAAGCAAGCGATATCAGCTACAGTACAAGATACTAAAATTAAGGAGGCTGATAAAAATGGGGTTCCAGCTTATGCACTAGAAATTTTGGAGTATATTCTAGAACACGATGAAGCGCCCGATGGCTATGTGGGAGGAAGAATATTTCAAAATCGAGAGGGCTTATTGCCAAGGTCAAATTCTTCAGGAAAAAAATATCAATATAGAGAGTGGGATGTTCACCCCAAATTAGAAGGACAGAATAGAGGCACAGAACGATTGGTAACGTCCAATGAACAAGATGTGTATTTTACCACTGATCACTATCGATCGTTTAAAAAAATAAAATAAATTAAATCAATACCTAGTATCAATGAACCAAGATGTCCTTTTTTTCATTTATTCTGACGAAAAGAATTTGCCTACTACCTCGTCTTCTTCTCTTCATGTGGAGTTGGACGGCACACAATTTCCAACATTAAATAAGCTATATATCAAGCTCAATAAGGAACTTCTTTTCGGTGGGGACTTTGGAAACAATCTCGATGCGCTCTTCGACTCTATGACAGACCTTAGTTGGTTAAAAGAGAAAAAGTTTAGAATCATTTTCAAAAATTCAGAGGAACTACTCAAGGATGAAGATGAGGATACAATTTTTGACTTTTTGAATACCTTGAACGACATAGGAATTTCCATCAATGACGAACCTATGTTCTCCGAGCAAAGCAGAACCATGAAGTTTTATTTTGATTCAAACTCCAGAATAGAACAGTTATTGGATGATGCTTATTTGATTTGGGAGGAGGTTTAAATTTTAAACAATCCTTCTAAAAATCTTCTTCAAATAATTTTTAAAAAATTTGAATTGTCCAGTCACGATACTGACTGAGATCACGCACAATGGCCATAAAAGCGTCATAGCAAATATGTAGCTAGGCCAATATAAGATTTCACCTTTTCCTAACCCTATAAGACCTAATACTTTTCTACCTAGGAAGCCACAAAGACTGCCCCCTAGGGCAAAAGTGCAAAGGATTAAAAAAAGGTTCAGATTATTGACACCCCATTTAGTTTTGAGCTTATCTAGCATTAGGAATAAGAGTAAAGTGTGATGATAGCGAGTCTGATGTTATTATTTCCAAGCATTTCGCTGGCCGCTTTATGAAATTGGTGCTTGCGCTCTTCGCCTTCAAAATTCATTAAATATTTATATGATTCCGTTGATTTGAAATCAGCTATTTCTTCCTCCGTCGGCATAGTTTGATTCAAAGCCAATTGTCCAAGATTATTTCCCGTCAATACTTTACTATTTCTAATTTCTTCTGACAGGGCATCGACACCTATTCCTATATGTGCCTGTGGCTGCGGGATAGAGTACATGCGCTCAGGATCATTATTGACATAGTAGCCTAGTCCGCATCTTCCCGCTTGATGAATGAGCAACGGATCTATTTTACCATCTTTCATCACTCGTTCATCGACGTGTATTTTCTTGACTTCACAGAGAAATAAATTCCCCGATCCACCTTGATCGCCGAGCTCTATCACTTGACTGACCTTGCATTCAAAGTGAACAGGGCTCTCCGCTACGCGGGGTGCTTTGACTAAATCAGAAGCGATAGGAGTCAAACCTGCTTTGACAAATTCATTCACACCTCTTGGAAATTCAGTGCTGGCAAAGGATATCTGGTGCACCATGGCGTATTCTACTATACTGATGCAGCATTCCATGGTCTCTTTGATATTTTTATAAGTATCCTTGGTCTCACCCGTTCGTCCACTTCGGCTGGCAGAGAATACGAGTACAGGGGGATTAGTAGAGAAAGCATTAAAATTGGAGAATGGAGCTAAATTGACATTCCCATCTTTATCCACTGTGCTTACAAGAGCGATAGGCCTAGGAGCCACAGAGGTCAATAAAAAACCATGTGTTTCTTGGAGGGTAAGATTGGAAGTGTCGAAAGATTGGTAAGGCATAAAAATATTATTTCCCTTGCACCTTAGCCCAATTATCCTTGAGCGTCACCGTGCGGTTAAAGATGAGTTTATCAGAATTAGAGTTTTTATCCAAGACAAAATATCCTTTGCGAATAAATTGAAAAGCTTGTCCAAGTTCTGCATCTAAGAGAGAAGGTTCTATATAAGCCTTTGAAATTATTTGCAAAGAATCATGATTTATATAATCGAGAAAATCACCTTCTTCGGCAGCAGGATTTTCTACTTTGAATAATCTATCGTAAAGTCGAACTTCTGCAGTAGCAGCATGAATTTGTGAAACCCAGTGTATAGTTCCTTTCACATTAATCCCACTTGTATCGCTACCAGATTTTGATTCAGGAATATATTCACATATGATTTCTGAAATATTGCCTTGTATATCTTTTTTGAAATCTGTACACTTAACTATGTAGGCTCCTTTTAATCTGACCATTGCGCCTGGAGCGAGTCTAAACCATTTCTTCTCCATTACTTCTTTGAAATCTTCACGTTCTATCCATAGCTTATTCGAAAACGGAACTTCTCGTTGTCCACTAGCTTCATCTTCTGGATTATTCTCAATAGGAAGAAGTTCTGTTTGTTCACTAGGATAGTTGGATATAGTCAGCTGAATGGGCTCTAGCACAGCCATCACACGTGATGCAGATTTATTCAAATCTTCGCGAACAAAAAATTCTAGAAGACCTATATCCACTAGATTTTCTCTTTTCCCTATACCTATGCGTTCACAAAAATTTCGAATAGCACTTGGTGGATAACCTCTTCTGCGCAGACCGCTGATGGTAGGCATGCGAGGATCATCCCAGCTCTCCACATAATTATCTGTAACCAGTTGTAGTAGTTTTCGTTTTGAGGTAACAGTATAGTTTACATTTCTACGTGCAAACTCGTATTGATGACTTGGATAAATTTCTAATTTTTCTATCAGCCAATCATAAAGTTCTCTGTGCGGAATAAACTCCATGGTGCAGATAGAATGCGAGATATTTTCAATACTATCGCTTTGTCCATGAGCAAAATCATACATAGGATAGATACACCATTTGTCGCCCGTTCTATGGTGATGTGCTTTTTTGATTCTATACAGAACAGGGTCACGCATGAGCATATTGGTGTGCTTCATATCTATTTTTGCACGAAGTGTTCTACTCCCATCCGCAAACTCACCTGCTTTCATTCTCGAAAACAAATCTAGATTTTCTTCTACACTCCTCGTTCTATAAGGACTGTCTGTGCCTGGTTGAACAGGACTGCCTTTCATTATGGCTATTTCCTCACTTGTGCTATCATCTACATAAGCTAGATTATTTTTTATCAATTTGACGGCAAAGTCATACAACATATCGAAATAATCGGAAGCATAGAATTCATGTTTCCATTCAAATCCCAACCATTTAATATCTTCTTTGATGCTATCTACATATTCGGTTTCTTCTGTGCTTGGATTCGTATCATCAAATCGGAGATTGGTGTAGCCTGGAAAAGTTTTGGTCAGACCAAAATTTAAACATATACTACTAGCGTGTCCTAGATGCAGATACCCATTGGGCTCAGGGGGGAAGCGAGTGATAATTTGAGAATACTTGCCAGTTTTTAAATCATTCTCGATGATTTCTTCTATAAAATTTAAACTCTCCGTACTCGAATCACTCATAGTTTATCATCTCTTTTTCTTTGATTTTTTGGAAGTTTTACTTTTAGCTTTTCTGCTCTTTTTAGAAACTTTTCCTTTTCGCCCTTTCTTTCCTTTGACAGATTTTCCTTTTCGCCCTTTGCCTACTTTTCCTTTCTTGGCTTTGGATTGAAGCTTGATCAACTCTCTGCGCTCAGCTTTACTTAGCTTACCTCGCTTCATTTTGCGCTCTAAGTCCGCTTTTCTGCGGTTTTGCTTTTTAGACAGCGCTGGTCTGATTTCGTCCTCATCTGCATAATGTACGGTGCGCTCTCTGCGAGGAGCAGGGGGAGGCGAATAACTGCTCTGCGTTCTTTCAAACTGTGAATAAAATACCAGAATATCATTGTTTGTATTTAAAAGCCTGAACTCATTGGATCCTTCTTCATATTCTAGTGTGTGGGATTGTGCCATCGCATAGAAGTACTCTGTTTCTTCTAGCTCTAGAGAATTACAGGCCATTCGAGTTGACATTATTTTGTCTATATGCAGTGAGTTACCATTGATGGTAAATTTTGTATGATAGGCATTACACCCACCATTTCCACGAATACTTCCACCGCTGAATTGCAAAGTAGGGGCATTTGAATTGCCAGCTAACTGATACTCTCTGCCATGGATGGTAGCCTGCTTTAGCCTCCAAAATTTATTTGATAAAAAGTAAGAAATCTGAGCTTGTGATTCCAGAAAAGAGATACAAGTCAATAATAGGATAAATAGTCTTTTCATTTATAAAGTTAGAATTTATATATTATCAATCGCCTTGGCTAAATTTCTATCCCTTTCTGTTATGGTATTTGCTGCATCATGCGTAGTCAATTCAATTGTGACTTTGTTATATACATTAGACCAGTTAGGATGATGATTCATTTGTTCAGCTATAAATGCTACTCTTGTCATAAATCCAAATGCTTCTTGGAAATTTTGAAACGTAAAAGTCTTAATTAAAAAGTTATTTTTTTCTTCCCACATGATTATTCAAATTCTATAGATAGCAAATTTAGTAAAAAACTAAGCTAAACCTTGGTTATAAAAGTAAAAAAATCTGCAAATACCTAAGCCGGATTCTGTAACCTCGCTTCGTCATGAATGACGACACGCGGCGACTATCATTTATCTAGCCCCAACGTCACCGTTGGGATCTAACGACCTACCCTTCTTGATTTCCAATGAGTTTTTACCCACAGGAGTGAGGCGAGCAACCTCGTACAAGATATATTTGGTCTTTCAGCGTCTAGGGTTTATCCCTTTCGCCAGTCACCTGACGAAATCGTGAGCTCTTACCTCGCGTTTTCACCCTTATCCTGACGATAAATGTCAGGACGGTTATTTTCTGTGACACTATCCTTTGCACTGATTTTTAACATCAATGCACCTACCCGTTAGGTAGTAGACCGCTCTGTGCTGTCCGGACTTTCCTCCCAGACATTTATAGTCAGGGCGATAGTCGTACTTGCAGATTTATTCTATTCTTTTATACTCACATCAAATTGTGATAAACTCACAAATTCTTCTACTCTATCATGAATCTCCTCCATGTCCAATTCTTTGAGCCTTTCAGTTCCAAATTTCTCCACACAGAAACTAGCCATGGCAGAGCCATAGATAATGGCGCGTTTCATATTCTCAAAGGAAATGTCCCCAGTTTTGGCTAAAAAACCGATGAAGCCTCCAGCGAAGGTATCGCCAGCTCCAGTCGGATCAAATACTTCTTCTAGTGGCAAGGCGGGAGCAAAGAAAATATCATTTTCATGAAACAGCAAGGCCCCATTTTCACCTTTTTTTATAATCAAATATTTTGGTCCAAATCCTAGAATTTTTTTGGCAGCTTTTACTAAAGAATATTCGCCCGATAATTGCCTTGCTTCGCTATCGTTTATCGTCAAAACATCTACTTTCTTTATTACAGCCATGAGCTTGTCCATGGCTACATCCATCCAGAAATTCATGGTATCTAATACGACCAACTTAGGTTTAGAAGGCATTTGATCAATGACTTTCATCTGAAGCACAGGATCGATATTTCCTAGTAAAACGTACTCACTACTTTTATATGCTTCAGGTAGAATAGGATTGAATTCTAATAGGACATTTAAATCTGTCACCAAGGTATCCCTGCTATTCATATCCATGTGGTACACTCCACTCCAGAAAAATGATTTGCCATCTTGTTTTATCTCCACACCATTAATGTCTGCCCCTCTTGATTTTAAATTTTCCATTTCTTGAAAATCGAAATCGCCTCCTACGATAGATACTAGATTTATAGGTTTGTGAAAATAGGAAGCCGAATAAGCAATATAAGTAGCAGCACCACCTATAATCTTATCTGTCTGTCCAAATGGAGTCTTAATAGCATCATATGCCATGGTTCCAACTACTAGTATGCTCATTTATAAGTGATTATTTGGATTTAAAAAAAATGTTTGCAAATATACGAATTCTCATATATTTGCACTCGCTTTTGAATAAAGGGAATTCTCCCTTAGCTCAGTTGGTTGAGTCCCGCATGTGCGGGATTAATCAGAGGGGATAAAAGAGAAAAAAAAGAATAAAGGAAATTCTCCCTTAGCTCAGTTGGTTAGAGCATCTGACTGTTAATCAGAGGGTCGCTGGTTCAAGTCCAGCAGGGGGAGCTCTAGTGCAGGAAGCCCTTACAGAAATGTAGGGGCTTTTGTTTTTTACCATTGTCAGTCTTTTGTCAGTCTTTTAGTATATAACTAGACTACTCTAAGCAATGTTTATAGCTGCAATTTTCCTGCATTTCATTAGCTTTGATTTAAATTTAAATTCAATGAAAATCCTAGTTTTATCCTTTTTGCTTATTTGTCAAGCTAGTTCTTTTTATAGTCAGAACTTCAAGGAGTTGTTCCTATTTAATGATTTTATAAATTATAAAGGCTCTTTGCTAAAAATAAATAGTGCTAATACATCTGCTAATTACCACTTTTCATTTTATGATACCATTGAAAATTGTTATAGTGAAAATGATTCTAGTGTAATCTATCCAATGATAACTAATATAGGCAAAACCAATAAAGATTCTCTTTTAGATAGAGTATTTTTGGTTAGTGATATTATAGATTGCAAGGGGCGTTCCTATATTATGGGAATTAGCTCTGGAACTCCAATTTTTGTCCTTGTGGATACGCTAAACTTTAAAGTTATTTATTACAAATATGATAAGGAGTTTGAATTTGGATTCCCATTTTTAGTGCAACTAGATATAGATTCTAAGGAATTATGCTCAAATATAGAATATGAAAAGGATGATTTTGATGGAGTAGTTAGAGAGAATTCTCCAATTTTAACTGATTATAAAGTTAATAAGCTAGTAATCACAAAGGTTACTAGAGACAAAAAAGCTAATTATTATTTATCTTTAAGAGCCTATGGAAGTACTTTAAATGTTGGAGAAAAGGGGGCAATTATTTTATTTTCAGATGGCACAAAACTAGAAAAACAATTGGCAGATATTGATGTTAATGTATCAGATATTGATTTATCAAATATTCAATATGAATATAGTGCCTATATACCAATTAATTCAAAGGAATTAGAACTACTTGCAAATAAAAGAATTAAAAAGTTTAGACTATATATATATGACAGTAAGGTAGGGGTGTGGTATGGGGAAAAATTCTCATACTACATAAAATGTCTTAAATAAAATAAGGCTTTTAATAAAAAAGCCTCCTAGTCTGGAGGCTCTTAATATGGTCAAAAATTAGTCAAAAATTGGTGTAATAAGCTTATTTTTAAATAATTATGTCTTATTTTTGGATCATTAATTTTTACATCTTGTTAATTATAAGGAATTTTATAGCTAAACATTGTTTGTCAAAGTATATATTTGCACTATAATATTGATTTCATATACCTTAATTTATTAATCTAAGTCGATTTAAATGGATATTAAAATAAAAGAGTTAGAAGCTAAAGTTGATAGACTTGCAGCATATAATAAAACAATTGTAGAAAAAATTTCTGAAATATTAAATACCTTTAAAGTTGAATTTGATTCAATTCATAAGGAATTAAAAATCATAAATACAAAAATTGACAATTTAGATGGTGACACATCTCTAAATTTCAACAATGTAGATTCAAAACTTAATGATTTAGGTGAAAAAATATCTCAGATTAGCATTGTAACAGGATATGAAGACCAGATAGAAAATAACAATTTTCTCAAATGATTATTACTAAACTAGTCTTCTAGTATATCTAGTCTAAAATATTGGTCTGGGTCATTATCAAATCTAATTTCCTCAATTGCAGGGCTGCCAAAGTGAACTTTATAATTTTTAAGTATATCAAAGATTCTAGCATCATTGCTTAAACTCATTTTTAAAAGTTGGGCTGTGGGGAGTTCAAAATCATTTGTTAAGTCTCTATTTAGTAGCTCAGTGTTAATCTTATCAGATAGTGTTAAATAAGCTCTGAGCCTATTTTCTAAACTAAAATTGTGAGCTTTGACCAGAGCATTAATTCTAAAAGCTTTGCCCTCTTTTATAGCCTCTCTGGCTATTTCCTTTTTATTCCATTCAATTAGTGATTGTTTACTGACTTTTAGCTCAGCAGCTATGTCATCAAAACTTTTGCCCTCTATTCTCATTTGAATAAAGGATTCTATATTTTTATCTAGTTTACTATTGTAGTCTTTTATCATATTTAATAGGTTTTAAATGATTATCTATAATGTTCTTTTATTCTCATTATCTTTTTGTCTAGCTCAGATATTAGTGGGCTGAGCTCTGTCATTCCTTTGAGGTTATTCAGCTCCCTTTTAAATCTTTGAGCCTCTTTTTTTGTGCTGAAATTGTTTGTCCAGCTTTGCACTATTTCGCTGGTCTGGTTTATTCCATACATTTCTACTAGAGCACTCAATAGAAATTCCTTTGCATTTTTACAAGTCATATTTTCAGTTTTAGGAGTTAAGAGTTTATTTTTTTTAATTTGATTATACTCATTAATCATTTTATCTATTATAGCTAAATAAAAGCTCTCTGAGTGCAAATCTCTGGCTTGGATAGCTGTCATATTCATTTGAGAGGCAATTCTCTTTAAAAGCCTAAATTCATACCTTAAAACATTCTTATTTTGCCAGATAGCTGGGAGCTCCATTTTTTTAGCTGTGCCCTCCAGAGCTTTGTTATAAAATAATTTTGTTTTGAGTTTATTAGAATAGTAAATACTATTAGGTTGTACCATTCTAGTATAGTGGCTGCAATCTCCTAAAAAATGATAATAGCTTTCTGGGGTCTCATTCATTATAAAATTGTGTGCAATATCTAGTTTCTGAATAGAAGACTGTCCAAAGTCAATCTGTAATATATCAGATAGTTTCTCCATACTGAGCTCAGTTTGCTGTCTAGTCAATTTCTGAAAATTATCTTTATGGTAAAACTTATTTAAAGAGCCAGAAATAGAAACTCCCAAAGGGTTTACAGATACTCTTAAATTGTCAAGGTTTCCAGATATTGAATAAAAACTATTTTCTCTATGGGTCTCTGAAATGTTTGTCAGTATAGAGGGCACTCTATTTAAGTACCCACTATCTGAAAACAAATCTTTATCAGTCCAGCTTTTGAAACTGTCATACATAGCTAGAGAGTTCAAAGTGGACAAAATTTGTCCTTAAAATACAACTTACTATATGATTAGTCATAAGGATAGAATTTTTTATAATTAATTCTATGGTCTTCTATCTCATTATCAAAATCTCCATTTATAAGCATTTGAAAATAGTCAGATGCTAGATTCCTAGCTCCTTTGAAAATAAGTATCTCAAAAGTCAAATAATGGCTATCTGTAATAAATAGATATAAGTCATTTCTATACTCAAAGGCTGGGTTTATAGCTTCATTTTTAAAATGTGGTTTCTGGAATGGATAGCCAAAGGCAAATTGAGGGTTTTCTGGGTCTTCAAAATACAAGCCAGAGAAATTGAGGTTTTGACCTACTAGAGAAAACTCAGCCTGTCTTTTTATGTGACTACTTACAAAGTCTTTTTGCTCAGCCAGAGATAGAAAAAACATACCTTTTTTATTCATAAAAGGCTCTATTCCTTTGTAGTCCCCAGAGCTCAGAGTGCAATCTCTTCTATAAATTGCTGGTCTCAGCTTATTTTTTTCCCTTACTTCACTGGATAAAATCTCCAGCTTATACATAGCTGTTATTCTATTCATATTGCAGCATTTAAAGGGTTTGAAATATTGCATTGCTCTGGAGTCACTATTCTATTTTGCAGTATCCAGTCAATTATCTCACGCTTTATAAAATAGAGCTTTGAGCCTTTTTTAAAATAAGGCACTTGCTTATAGCACACTTTTTTGTATCCTGTGCTTTCTGCATTTCCTGTTAAAAAGCAAAATTCTTTGAAGTCTATAACTAGTCCTGTTCGAAACCCAGTTGTGATTTAGTCAAAGCTTTGCTATATTGCTGTTCCATGAAAGTGGAAGAAATATTAAGCTACATATCAGAGAAGGAATTAGATTTTCTAGCATTAGAGACTTCGGTTGATGTACAA
>JAJTHM010000113.1 GCA_021297855.1 Sphingobacteriales bacterium
CCTTTCTTCTTCTTGAGATAAGAAACTACTAGCTTTCGCTTAGTCTCCTGACTATCTTTTGTACCTCTAATTTTATTCATGAGGCAAAGATAATAATTTCAACCCAATTGTATCACTAAATTATGCACTTATTAATAACTTCTCAGTGCATATTTAAAACTCGTAAATATACCTATATTTTGTTAATAGAATTTTTATCTATTTGGAAACGGATTTAAAGATCAATTTTACCCAAAATCAATATATTTGTAAACGATTAAAGTTAATATAAAACTGAGTAGAAATCATGAGTGATGTTCAAAATGTAAAGGTAACGATAGATGGTGTCGATATAATGGTTCCGTCAGGCACTACTATTTTGCAAGCCGCTAGAATGCTAGATAACGAAAGCGTGCCTCCTGCTATGTGCTTCTATACGCCATTAGCTGAAAGCGGAGGAAAATGCAGAACATGCTTGGTGCGAGTAGCTGCTGGCAGCGAAAAAGATCCTAGACCAATGCCTAAGCTGGTTCCTTCATGCAAAACAACGGTGATGGATGGGATGATTGTTGAGGTGAAGTCGAATCCAAAGGTAGAGGAAGCCAGAGCTGGTGTGACTGAATTATTACTTATCAACCACCCTCTGGACTGTCCCGTTTGTGATCAAGCAGGAGAATGTGATTTGCAAAATTTAGCTTTCGAACATGGAAAAGCTGGCAGTCGCTACGATTTCAAGCGTTCTGAATTTCAACAAGAAGATATTGGAGATACTATTTCACTCAATAAAGAACGATGTATTATCTGCTACAGATGCGTATTCGTGGCTAATGAAGTCTGCAAAAGTCGTGACCACGGCGTTGTGTTTAGAGGTGATCATGCCGAAATATCCACTGTTATTTCAGAAAATCTCAATCATGATATGATAGGAAATATCATAGATGTCTGTCCTGTAGGTGCTTTAACGGATCGAACAGCTAGATTCAAGACTAGAATATGGTTTGCCAATCAATTCGATGCGCATAGAGATTGTGACAAGTGCTGCGGCAAAGTAGTCGTGCATAAAAAAGGCGATGAAATTATCCGTGTATCCGCTCGCAAAGATAAGTGGGGAGAAGTTGAAAACTGGATTTGTAATACCTGTCGTTTCGAGAAAAAAGACAATGCTGACTGGACGATAGATGGCCCTAGAAAAATAGAACGAACTTCTGTACAGAGTTTGAATCATTATGAGACGAATGAGCCGTTGAAGGTGATAAAGGGTATAAATTAATTTTGAATTCTTAATTTTAAATTTTGAATAGATGAAGGAAAACATTATTAGAGATAAGTCTTTTCAATTTGCAATAAAATCAATTGATTTATATAAGGAACTAATTGAAAACAAGGAATACGTTTTATCAAAGCAATTTTTAAGAAGTGCCACTAGCATTGGGGCTAATATTGAAGAGGCAACGGCAGGAGTTTCAAAGAAGGATTTCGTCAATAAATTGGCGATTTCGTCAAAAGAAGCGCGTGAAACCTTTTATTGGCTTCGCCTAATTGAATATTATAATCAAGATTTAAATTTAAACACTTTAAAATCAGATTGCGAAGAATTAATTAAAATTCTGACTAAAATCATCAAGACCTCTCAAGAAAATATTTAAAATTAAAAATTTAGAATTTAAAATTCAAATAATACATGAACCCAACAACCGATTATTTCCAAATAGATGAATTACTGACAGACGAACACAAAATGATTCGCCAAACGGTGCGAGATTATGTGGATAAGGAAATCATGCCTATCATAGATGAACACGCACACAAGCATATTCCTATTCCCAACTTGATGAAGAGTCTAGGAGCTATTGGTGCTTTAGGTCCATATATTCCTGAAGAATACGGAGGTGCGGGAATGGATCAGATCGCTTATGGCATTATTATGCAAGAGTTAGAGCGAGGCGATAGTGCAGTGCGTTCGGCAGCTTCCGTGCAGTCAAGCTTGGTGATGTATCCTATATTTAGTTTCGGCAGTGAAGAGCAAAAGAGAAAATATTTACCAAAATTGGCTTCTGGTGATATGATTGGTTGCTTTGGATTGACAGAGCCCAACCATGGTTCGAATCCGAATGGAATGGAAACCAAAATCAAAGACGCAGGCGATCATTATATACTCAATGGAGCGAAAATGTGGATTACCAACTCTCCTCTAGCAGATATCGCTGTCGTTTGGGCAAAAGATGAGGAAGGAGTTATTCGAGGATTAGTGGTAGAGAGAGGTATGGATGGCTTTACAACTCCTGAGACACACAATAAATGGTCATTGAGAGCTAGCGCCACTGGTGAGTTAGCTTTTGATAATGTGAAAGTCCCTAAAGAAAATATTTTTCCAAACATAAAAGGTTTGAAAGGACCACTCTCGTGTTTGAATTCTGCTCGTTATGGTATTTCTTGGGGAGTTATTGGTGCAGCTATTAATTGTTATGAAGTCGCATTGAAATATTCTTTGCAAAGAGAACAATTTGGTCGTCCTATTGGTGGCTTTCAATTACAACAAAAGAAATTAGCGGAGGCTATCACCGAAATCACCAAAGCACAATTATTGGTTTGGAGACTAGGTGTTTTGAAAAATGAGAATAGAGCTACACCAGCACAGATTTCTATGGCAAAAAGAAATAATGTACACATAGCGATTACCATTGCTCGTGAGCTAAGACAAATGCTGGGAGGAATGGGCATTATGGGAGAATTTCCAATGATGCGCCATGCGGCTAATTTAGAATCGGTCATCACTTATGAAGGAACGCATGATGTACATTTGCTTATCACAGGAAATGATGTGACGGGGATTAATGCGTTTGTATAGTAAAGTAATTTTGAATTCTTAATTTTAAATTTTTAATACTTGAAAGATAATATTGTAAAGGAGAAGTCATTTTTATTTGCAATCAATTCCATAGATTTATATAAAGCTATAATTGAACAAAAAGAGTTCATTTTGTCAAAGCAATTTCTTAGAAGTGCGACGAGCACTGGAGCAAATATTGAAGAAGCTACCGCAGGATTTTCAAGAAAAGACTTTATAAATAAATTAGCAATCGCATCTAAGGAGGCTAGAGAAACTCATTATTGGTTAAGATTATTAGAACATTATCATAAAGAAATCAATTTCACTGCGATTAAATCTGATTGTGAAGAACTCATTAAAATTCTGACTAGTATAATTAGTACTTCACAAGAAAATATTAAAAATTGAGAATTTAAAATTCAAAATTCTTGAAAGACATTTTCCCAACCTTCGACAAACTCCTTTCTAGAAAAGTAAAGGAAACTCTGCTTAATCAACAAGGTAAAGTCTTTTGGCTCTTTGGTCAAAGTGGTAGCGGGAAAACTACCATTGCGATTGAATTAGAAAAGCAATTGCATGCACAAGGAAAATACACTGTCGTTCTCGATGGTGATAATCTTCGTTCGGGCTTGAATGCGGGTTTAGGATTCACCACTGAAGATAGAATGGAAAATATTCGCCGAGCGGCAGAATTGGCTAAAATCCTCGTTCAAAATGGAGCCATCGTAATATGTTGTTTTGTGTGTCCACTGAAATCGATGAGAGATCTAGCTCGCGACATAATTGGTGATGATTTTTTTGAAATTTACATTAAGACCTCCCTTGAAACCCTTATACAAAAAGATACCAAAGGATTCTACAAAAAAGCACAGGAAGGTAAAATGGAGAATTTGACAGGTATCAATTCAGACTTTGAAGAAGGAGTTAATTCTGATATTATTATAGATACGGATAAGGTTAAGGTGGAGGAAGCGGTACAAGTAATTCTTAATTATGAATTTTGAATACAGTCATTTCTTTAATCAATATTTCTGAAAAAGAGATTTTACTGAGTTATTTGAAAACCTACTTATTAGAAATTGAGCAAGACACGAACTATGCTTATTTAGATTCTTACTGGACAGATGTAAATAGAATCCCACTCAAGTTAACCAATGGCAAGGATTGGCTAGGTTTCGCACTTATCAATGACTATACTATAATTCCTTCTAATACAATATCCATAGCAGAATTTTATATATTACCAGAATATAGAAATCAAAGGCTAGGCAGCTATTTTGCAGAACAAATATTCAAAACCTATCATGGATGCTGGGAAATAAGACAGCAATTGCATAATACAAGAGCAACGGTGTTTTGGAGAAGTATACTAAAGAATAATGTTGAAGTTGAAATGAACGATGAAATTGTTCAAAGCTTTACCAATTAATTCGAAACTATCAAAGGAAATATTTTTAAATTTACCTCCTAGAATTTAATACAAAATTGAACTGTGAACTATTCAATTATAATTTTTTTACTGTTAATATGTCAAAATCTCTTTAGCCAAGACGAAGTTGAAAAACCATTTCCAACTGGTCAAAAAATTCAAGATGAAGAGATAATCGTCAGAAAATTAAATCTACCAGATACCCTATTTAATATTATCTATATAAAAAATACTGAAGAATTTGGAGTTAAAGAAAATGATGGAAATCCAGATGATACCTTATCATATTGGGATAGAATAAAAGCATTTAAAAATGTCTGTACCAAGACAGATCTAGAAAATATTGTTTTCAAAAGAAGACTAACATACGAGGTTCCTAGTATATCTGATAGAATTGGATTATACAATTTAAGTAAGCATATAGGTGAATTTTTAATCGCTGAAATTCACTTTAGTTTCTTAGGAGGAGGGCAATATGAAGTTGAATTAGAAATAACGCGTTCAGTCAATCGAGATAAAGTATATCATGTAAAAAGGAGTGTTACTAATTGGGCTGGATTAAAGCGCCCATTGTTGCATACTCTATTTAACGATATCTATTTTTGGGTTGTAGAAAATAATCAAACTAAAGAAGTCATTAAGTTATAAATATTATATTTTGTCCACCTATTCACTCAATCATTTAGAAGAACTCGAAGCCGAAGCGATATATGTTATTCGTGAGGTAGCTGCACAATTTGAAAATCCAGCCATACTATTTTCAGGTGGAAAGGACAGCATCGTAGTGAGTTACTTAGCCAGAAAAGCCTTCTACCCTGCCAATATCCCTTTTCCTCTATTGCATATCGATACGGGACATAATTTTCAAGAAACGCTAGATTACAGAGACAATCTGGCTAAAGAATTCAATGCCCGATTGATAGTAGGTCAAGTCCAGGAAATGATTGATAAAGGAATGGCCAATGACGAAAAAGGGGTCAATGCCTCAAGAAACATAGCGCAGATACCTACACTATTACAAGCCATAGAAACACATAAATTCGATGCCCTCATAGGCGGTGCGCGCCGAGATGAAGAAAAAGCGCGAGCCAAGGAACGTTTCTTCTCACACCGTGATGAATTCGGTCAATGGGATCCTAAAAATCAGCGTCCTGAACTTTGGAATATTTTTAATGGCAGAAAACACCTAGGTGAGCATTTTCGCGTCTTTCCTATCTCCAACTGGACAGAACTCGATGTTTGGCAATACATAGCAAAAGAAAAAATTCAATTGCCTTCACTCTATTTTGCGCATAAGAGAAGAGTCTTTAACCGTCATGGTACTTGGCTTTCGGAGAGTCCATTTACCCAAACCAAAGAAAACGAAGTCATCGAAGAAAAGGTGATTCGCTTTCGCACTATGGGTGATATAACCATTACTGGTGCATATCTTTCGGAAGCATCTAACCTAGACGAAGTTATTCAAGAGATAGCTGCCTCCCTCTCCACCGAGCGTGGCACCCGAGCTGATGACAAACGCTCAGAAACCGCTATGGAAGATAGAAAAAAAGAGGGGTATTTTTAGTTTTTAAAATTCTTAATGTTGAATTTTTAATTTTGAATATTATGATAAAAATATTTAGTTCATTACTATTAATCATTATTTCCGGATGCAATGAGCAAAAAGGAAATAATCAAAATATAGAATATAAAAAAAAGGAATCTGAATCTAAAGTAATTCCAAATGAAATAGATACTATGATTAATAATCTTTCGAAAATAGAATGTAATCTTGAAGAATTTGATACTTTTCAAGAATTGGAATTAGATGGCTTCTCTGTTTATAAAAAAGTGAAGAATAATTTTCTTAAAGTACATAGAAAATGTGATTCAATAAGTGAATATTATCATTTCTATGGTAAAAGCAGTGCGGTCTTTTCAGATGATAGAATTATAGCTTTTTATATAAGAGATTCTAACTTAAAACTTTCAAACTTTATTAATATAGGATTCCCAACTAGGTCACTTATTAGAAAGTACCCCTGTATGTTTAAAGATAAACCTAAGACATATTCTATCACTCTCTTCAATAAATTTTCGGATGATCTTACAATTCACTATAATGATTCTATAGTAACTTCTATCTATTACCAAATTGATGAATCTGAAACTGAATAATGAGTTTATCTCTGCAAGCACATACTCAAAATTCAAAACTTAAAATTAAAAATTAACTTTGGATCTCCGTCTCTCCTTCACTACCCAAGCCTTCTTAGACCTCAAAAATCCATTTGAGATATTGGTGGTTACTAGGAAGGATGATAAAGTTGACTATCATACCGAACCTATCCCAAATCGCGCTGTGATGGCGAGATATAAATTGAATAGTTGGAATCTGATAGCGGAGAATTTTGAATTTAAAAAATACCAAAAACTAATAGCTCAGCATAAAGAAAATTATGAAAAACTGGGTTTATCTACTGGACTGACAGCCTACGTGAATCAGTATATGTCCAAATATGTCTTCGATACGTTTAATCAAATACGAAGAAATCTTTGGGAATGTAAAATCACTTTTAAGCATCAGTTTAAAGAAGGTAATATTCGCAATGTGCCGCTAACTATAAATTTCCATGAGCCGCGATTGAGATTTGAAGTGGTTAAAGATGAAGATGGCAAACTGCACCTTAATAAATATGTCTATCTCGAAGATGATGAGTATGGAGAGAAGGATATAGAAATATTCGAATTTCTCATCATCAAAGGAACGGAGTATTTTGTTTTCAATAATACGGACTTTCAAACCCTGACTCGACTGAAGAATATTGATTTTGAAAAATATTATTACGATGCCATAGGTTTTTCAGAGGATATCTTAATGGATTTAGAGAAAAAATACGCCGTAGAACGCCATAAACATTTCCCTGAAGAACATATAGAAGTGGAACCTAGCTATCAATTATACTTGACAGAATCCTCCGATTTTCTCATGCTACATCCGCAGTTTAACTATGATGACATAGTGATAGATGGTGCTTATAAACCTGAAAATATCCTATATAAAAATGGAGTCAAAATCTATGTCAAACGCTCTCAGGAAAAGGAATCTGAGTTTTCTAGGGAGATACAATCTACTTATTCTGATTTTGAAAAGCAACTGAACGGCTACTATTTTCTCTCTGTCTCCGAGGCTAAAAAGAAAAACTGGTTTCTGAAGTTTTACCATAATATGCTCGCAAAAAACGTGGCTATCATAGGTATGGATATGTTGCGAAATTTTCGCTATTCTAGTTTTGCTATAGAAACAAATTATTCTATACTCGGTTTAGAAAACAATTTGCTTTCTATTCAATTAAAGGTAAATTTTGGAGAGGAACTCGTAGATAATTTAGAGCTTCAAAAAGCCTTACAGGCAAAGCAGAAGAGCATATTACTTTCTGACAATACGATTGGAGTTTTGACGGATGAATGGCTGGAAAAATTTGGACTCTTAGTCAAACATAGCCGAATACAAAAAGATATTTTATCAGTACCCAAGTGGATTTTAATTTTCAATAAAGCTTTATCCGAATTTAAAGACAGTTCTCAAGAACAGGTTATAGAAGAAGATTGGTGGGAACAATGGAATCAATGGCAGAATAGTGAAACTATTATTTATCCCATATCGAATGATGTCAAGGCTACGCTTCGTCCTTATCAGCAAAAAGGTTTTGAATGGATGGTCCTATTGAGTAAAATTGGCGCTGGTGCTTGCTTAGCAGATGATATGGGTTTAGGGAAAACTTTACAGACCATTTGTTTTCTAGATTACAAAAAGAAACAAAGCCCCAATACCATCCAACTCATCATCTGCCCTTCTTCTCTAATGTATAACTGGAAAGTAGAGATAGAAAAATTCGCCCCAGAACTCAAAACGCATGTCTATCATCAATCCAATAGAAATATTGAAGACTTGGCTACAAACCACGCGGAAATTTTAATCACCAGCTACGGCACTGCCAGAGCAGATATAGAACTTCTCGAAGGATTACAATTTTCGACTATTGTATTAGACGAGAGCCACAATATAAAAAACCCATCAGCGCAGGTTTCCAAGGCTGTGCTGAGACTTCAAGCTGATTCGAAAATTATCTTGAGCGGTACACCTATCATGAATAACACATTGGACTTATTTCCTCAGCTTTCCTTTATTGTTCCACAATTATTCGGCAGTCAAGAATTTTTCTCTAAAGAATATGTTCACCCCATAGATAGAGATAAGGACAAAGAAAAAATAGAACAACTCAAGCGCGTGACGAGTCCATTTGTTTTAAGGCGAACGAAGGAACAAGTAGCAAAAGATTTACCTTCCAAAACGGAATCTATCATCTGGTGCGAAATGGGTGGTGCTCAAAAACGATATTACAATGAGGTCAAGGATAATATTAAAAACTCTCTTTTCGTCAGTATCAAATCTGAAGGCTTAGGGAAATCTAAGATGAATGTGTTGGCTGGGATTCAGAAATTACGCCAACTCTGCAGTTCGCCTGTTCCTATAGAAGACTTCGAACACCAAACGGAAGAGTCCATTAAAATAACTACTTTAATTGAAGAGTTAGAAGGAAATTTAGTCAATAATAAAGTCATCGTATTCTCTCAATTTTTAGGTGCGTTGGACAAAATAGGTCAGCAATTAAAAGAAAGAGAGATCGCTTACTATCTCATCGATGGTAGCACTCCACAAATCAAACGTCAAGAACAAATTAATAAATTTCAAGATAAAGAAAATCAAGTTCGTGTATTTCTTCTGAGTTTGAAAGCGGGAAATTCTGGGTTTACTTTGACTGAAGCCAATTATGTATTTCTTATCGATCCATGGTGGAATAGACAAGTCGAGAACCAAGCGATAGACCGCGTTTACCGTATAGGTCAAGATAAAAATGTCTTTGCGTATCGCATGATATGCAGAGATACCATCGAAGAAAAAATCATTCAACTTCAAACAAAAAAACTTCAACTCAGCGAAGAACTCATCTCCGAAGATGAAGGATTTGTCAAGAATTTAAATGAAGAAGATATTGAGTTTTTGTTTGGGTAGGAAAATGCTATTAATTTACAATGAATTAGTATATCATTAGAACTAAGTAAAACAACCCTTACCCAAAGTCTAAATACTGATTGTGATGCCATACCTAATTTTTTACGAATCCAAAGAAAAAATTGCTATTACCTTCTTCATTTATGCGCCTGATAACCAATACTGTCAATTCTTATAGGACACTACATGAGAGAATAACTTCAAGTGAAACAAATTATTGAAATTAAATCATTTCAATTCATACTTTAAAATTCATTAATAAAATTGTAAAAATTCCTATATTTGACGAAATAGAAAATTAAATTTAAATTTTTAGAATTAGGAATTGAAAGAAAATTAAACTATGAGCACAGACAATCCAATTCTTAATAATCCATATTATGAGCCCTTACTTCATTATGCAACTTTAGCAACTGGTGAGGAAAGGGGAGCACTCGATTATAGTAAAAAAGTACAGGGAAGAAGAATATTTGATCCTGAATCCGAAGGAGCAATCCCAAACAGACAAACTAACCCACAAGGTCAAATATTTGAAGTAAATGATTTTGCAGCTGAATATGGTACTCATATCATTAACCTTTGCAGAAAAGAAATTGGAATTTGGCGAACAGCGAATTACCCAAACACTACAAGAGTTACAAAAGAATTGTTGACTTTCTGGTTTAACAATCCTGAAAGACTAGTTACAAAGAAGCTTTTCTTTGCTCAGCAGGAAGCTGTTGAAACTGCAATATGGATAAATGAAGTTGCTGAGAAATCAAATGCTGGACAACACATTTTGAATCTGCTTCGCAACGGACAACAAACTGTTAGTAACGACCCAGTCGACCAACTTCCAAGAATAGCTTTTAAAATGGCGACAGGTTCGGGCAAAACCGTGGTGATGGCTTGCTTGATTTGTTATCACTATTTCAACAGACAGGAATATAGAAACGATACTAGATTTTCGGACTATTTTTTGATTGTTGCCCCAGGTGTTACAATAAAAAGCCGTCTTGGCGTATTATTCGTTGATACGAAAAACAAAAATCCAAAAGACATAGAAGATTATTACCGAGTTCGTGCGCTGATTCCTGCTAATATGGAGCACCGTTTAGAAAATTTGAACGTACGACTCGTGATTACTAACTATCACACATTTGAACCTAAAATACTACAGGGTAATAAGCGAAGTCCTTTTGATGGGAAAGTGGATTTAGAAGGCAAGAAAATTGACACAGGTAATAAAGAAGATTTTTCACAAGTGGTAAAACGAACACTAGGCAAATTCAAAGCAGGTAGCAGAGTTTTAATACTAAACGATGAAGCCCATCACTGCTACCTACCAAAATCGAGAAGTAGAACTACCGACAACGAAGAAGCTGATGAAAATGCCAGAGCAGCCGTGTGGTTTAGCGGACTTCGTGAAATTGCAAAGAAATTTAAAGTTCAATCTGTTTACGACCTTTCAGCTACTCCATATTATTTAACAGGATCTGGATACACGCCATACAGTCTATTTCCATGGGTGGTTTCGGATTTTGGATTAATTGAAGCAATTGAAAGTGGATTAGTGAAAATTCCATTTTTGCCTGAAAGCGACAACACTCACGAATTGACAATGCCAGTATTGAGAGATTTATATAGAAAAGTTGTGGAGCAAGACCCCAATGCATTTCCTAGACGTGGGCAAAGAACCCAAAGAAGAGATGCAAATCAAGAAGGAACTGTTTTTAGAGAAGCCCAGCCCCAACTGCCTGCTCTAGTTAAAGGAGCTTTGGACCAATTTTATATTCACTATGTGGAGTATGATAAAGGCATTAGGAATCATCAGGAAGTCAGAGTTAATCTGTTTTCGCCACCACCAGTTTTTATAGTTGTATGTAACAATACCGCTGTTTCCAAAGAAGTCTATAAATATGTTGCTGGGTATGAGTATTTGCTAGAAAATGGTGAAAAAATGGTTGTAGATGGCATAAAGGAATTGTTTTCTAATTACGAACCTACAACAAAAGCTGCCAAGAAAAAACCGCCCACATTACTTATAGACAGTGATGCTTTAGAAAATAGTGGACAAATAAATGACGATTTCAAAAAGATATTTTCTTCGGAAATAATAGAATTCAAAAAAGACTACGCCCGAATGTATGGGCAAGGTAGCACTGAAAAAATATCCGATGCTGAAATTCTGCGTGAAGTAGTAAACACAGTAGGACAGCATGGAAAATTAGGCTCGCACATTCGTTGTGTGGTTTCTGTTTCAATGCTTACCGAAGGTTGGGATGCTAATACTGTTACTCATATTATGGGATTACGTGCCTTTGGTTCTCAATTACTTTGTGAGCAAGTGGCAGGAAGAGCTTTGCGTAGAATGAATTATTTCTTGCAAGGATACGACAAAGATGGAAAACCAACTGACGACAAACGAAAAATTGTTATCGAGAAATTTCCACCCGAGTATGCTCACATCATTGGCGTTCCGTTTAAAATGTTTAAAGGTGGCAAAACCGAACCGCCACCAGCACCAATTGACTTAACCCATATAGCCCCAATACCTGCCAGACAAGCAGAAATGGAAATTACTTTCCCAAATGTGGTCGGCTACAGAGTTGAAAATTTAGACGGTGAAATAAAACACGATTTCAGCAATATTGAAAACTATGAAATTGATGGTTCAAAGTTTCCAACCGAAACCATTATGACCAGTCCTATTTCTGCATCAGAAGAAAAATTGGAAGTAAAAGGTGTATTGGAAAAACGTGACCAGGAATTAATTTTCTTAATCACAAAAGAACTCATTAAATATCATTTTAGCGATGAAGAAGGAAACCCACGTTTTCAAAAATTCAATAAGCTAAAAAGCATTGCGGAAGAATGGTACAACGAAAAAGTCTTGTTGCTTAACATTCCTGACCAACGATTTAAACGACTGCTTTACTTCGATGAACCAAAGAAAATTGTTGACCATATTGCACGTGGCATCAATCCACAAAACAATACCACAGAGCATATTCGACCCGTGTTTAATTATTACAACAAGTTTAGCAGCACCAAATATGTAAATGGCAATACGGTTAAAGATGTTTACCCAACCAAGAAGAGCCACGTAAATTATGTGGTAATGGATAGCGATTGGGAAGGAATTTGTGCCAAAACATTAGAAGAAATTGAAACAGTAGAATCCTATGTAAAAAATCAATTTTTAGGCTTTGCAATTCCTTACACCAAAGATGGTAAAGACCGGCAATACTTTACTGATTTCATAGCACGAGTAAAAAGCAAAGACGGAACTATCAAAAACTTGATGATAGAAATAAGCGGAATGAGCAAAGACAAAGCAGAAAAAAAATGGTTTGTAGAAAACCGTTGGATACCAGCGGTAAATGCTTTGAAGGAGAAATACGAATATCCCGAATGGCATTTTATTGAAGTGGCAAACGACATCCGAAACATCAAGAATCAATTAATCGAAAAAATTCAGAGTATATAGTTTATGCCTAGCACATTTTCTCAAATATACATTCAAGTTGTATTTGCTGTAAAAGGCAGAGATAGTCTAATTCAACCTAATTGGGAAGAAGAGTTATATAAGTATATTACAGGTATTGTAAGGAATAAAGAGCAGAAGATGCTGGCTATTAATGGTATGCCAGACCACATTCATTTTTTAATAGGAATGAAACCATCTTGTTGCCTATCTGATTTAGTTAGAGAAATAAAAAAATCATCAAATGAATTTATACGTGAGAAACGATTCTCAAAATTCACTTTTCAATGGCAGGAAGGTTATGGTGCATTTTCATATAGCCATTCGGCATTAAATAATGTAATTGGCTATATCAACAATCAGAAAGAACATCATAAGGTAAAATCATTCCAAGATGAATACAAAGATTTTTTGAAGAAATTTCAAATTGAATTTAAAGATGAATATTTGTTTGAATGGATTGATTAACAGAACCCAAAGGGTTCAAATGTTTATAGCAAAAGGTATAAACAACACATACGACCCCGTTGGGGTCGCACATCATCTGTACAATAATTTTTCTATAAACATTATATCCCTTCGGGATTATTTGCAACGAACCCAAGGGGTTCAAATGTTTATAGCAAAAGGTATAAACAACACATACGACCCCGTTGGGGTCGCACTTCATCTGTACAATAATTTTTCTATAAACATTATATCCCTTCGGGATAAACGATAAAAAGAAACTAATGGCAAAAAAAGTAGAATCTATAAAACACAAAGGCGACAAGCGTGCCCACATACCCAGCAAGGAAGAAGCAGGTTACGAAGATGCCAATGCCACAGTGCAAGACGGTAAAAAGGTATTAGAACTGCCTAAAAACCCTGTGGTGCATCGTGGGCAAGACCCTGAATTATTTTGGCTAAACAAATACGGTAATGATGACCGAGATGATTTATTGCGTGTGGACATACGCAGCCTATACCGCCATGAACATATGGCACCCGAAACACTGATAAAGAATCTATACAAAACCATAGAAGTAGAAAAGCAAACTGATTTGTTTAGTAGCGTAAACGAACTATTTGGCAATGCCCTAGATAAAGATGAAATAGAAAAAGTAAGCGAATATTACCACCACCAAGACGGTTGGACAAACCGACTGATACAAGGCGATAGCCATTTGGTAATGGCAAGTTTACTGGAACGAGAAGGAATGGCAGGGCAAGTACAAACCGTTTATTTCGACCCTCCTTATGGAATTAAATACGGTGGCAACTGGCAAATAAAACTTAACAACCGTGATGTAAAAGATGGAAATGATGAGGCACTTACAGGAGAGCCTGAACAAATAAAAGCATTTAGAGATACTTGGGAATTAGGTATTCATTCTTACTTAGGCTATTTGCGGGATAGACTATTAATTGCCAAGGAATTATTAAATGATAGTGGTTCTTGCTTTTTGCAAATCGGTGATGAAAATATTCATCTTGTGAGAAGTTTAATGGATGAAGTTTTTGGAAGTGAAAATTTTATTAGTTTAATAACAGTTAGAAAATCTCTACCACTTGGAAGTAGTGGTTTAGCAGGTGTTTGTGATTACATAATTTGGTATTCAAAAAATAAAGAAAACTATAAATTTCGTCAACTATATTCTCAAAAGGAACTTGGTGAAGACACACCATATTCACAAATTATGTTGCCTGATGGAACGCATAGAAGAATGACTTCAGAAGAAAAAAGGGATTTGTCATTACTTCCAAAAAACGCAAAAGTTTTTAGAGTGAATCATCTTTTATCAGCAGGCTATACACCTACTTGTTTTTATGAATTTGAGTTGGAAGGAAAAACTATAAAGCCACAAAAAAGTAGCTGGAAAACTAATAAAAATGGAATGATGAAACTCATAGAGAAAGGTAGAGTTAAACTTTTCGGTTCATCACCACAATACTTAATTTATCACGATGATTTTCCAGTTAAACCATTGCATAATCTTTGGGCTGACTATCAAGGTGCAAGCGACCCAATTTACGTAGTTCAAACAAACCTTGATGTAGTTAAACGTTGCATTTTAATGTCGTCCGACCCAGGTGATTTAGTATTAGACCCAACTTGTGGAAGTGGCACAACAGCCTATGTTGCAGAGCAATGGGGCAGAAGATGGATTACCATTGATACCAGTAGAATTGCTTTGAATATTGCCAAACAAAGATTAATGACGGCTGTGTTTCCTTATTACAAATTATATGATGAAAACGGTGGTGATGTTAGACAAGGTTTTATTTACAAAGTAGTTCCGCACATTACTTTGAAAAGTTTAGCAAACGATGAACCACCTTCAACGGAAACTTTGTACGACCAACCCGAGCAAGACAAAAAACTACTCCGTGTAAGTGGTCCTTTCACAGTTGAAACCTTACAAAACTTTGAGCCCATCAGTCCCGAAGATTTAGATGATGAAGTTCGAATAAATGAAGAAGAAGGAGCATTTGAAGAAGTTATCAAACAACACCTGATAAGTGCAGGAATTAAGAATGGCAGAAAAGATGAAATGGTTGTTTTCCGCAGTGTAGAGTTATTGAGCCATTCGTATTTGCACGCAGAAGGTTTTTATATGCCTGCCCCGACTAATGCGGGGAACGGAGTTGGCGAAAAGAAAGCCTATTTCCATATCGGGCCAAAATTTGGCACAGTAAGCAAAACAGCAGTAAACGAAGCAGTAAAAGAATGTCGTCAGCGTGGCGATGCAGGTTGGTTAATCATTCTTGGTTTTAGTTTTGAAAGCGATATTGAAGGCAGCACTCAAACAATGAGTATGGGAAAATTTGAAGTAACGAAAGTCCGCATTCACGATGATTTGTTACAAGAAGGTTTGAAAAAGAAACCAGCAAAATCAGCTGCAAGTTTTGTAACCATTGGCGAACCCGATATTGACTTAAACATTAAAGGCAAAGAAGCAACCGTTGAAATAAAAGGCTTAGATATTTACGACCCCATCAAAGACGAAGTGAAACCACGTAATGTTCACGACATTGCTTATTGGATGGTGGACGAAGATTATGATGGAAGCAACTTTGTGGTAAAACAAGTTTTCTTCTGCGGTGGCGACAAATCCGAGTTTGACAAATGGAAAAAAGGACTTGACAATTTAGCCAAAGATAGCACCAAAAAGAAAGTGGAGAAAACGCTGAAAATAGAAATAGACGATGAAGCCTTCGATCGTTTGTATGGACATATTTCTCATCCTATTGAAATCAAAAAGAAAGGTCAAAAAATAGCGGTAAGAATTATCAGTCAATTTGGAGAAGAATGTACAAAGGTGCTAGTTGCGGATTAGAGGAAATCAACCCCTATGCTTATGAAGTATCTAAAGTTAGAAAATAGTTAGAATTTATAGACCTGGGGCAGTTACAGTCTTATGCTCTATCTCTAATCATACTATTAAATCTCATTATGCAAACACCTTATACCGTAAGCGTATTAGTAATAGTCCAATGTCGCATGGCTCATTGCACTAAACAAATACAGCTACGGCATTTACCATAGCAAGGTTTTAAAATGGGTTGGACCATTTTAAAACCGCTATTGGTATTAAAATTCTATTCCGATTTCTTCCCCTTCGCCTCATTCCACAACCCATCCATATCCTCTAGGGTCATATCGGATAGGGGTTTGTCGGCATGGTCTTCGATATATTGAAAGCGCTGTATAAATTTTTGATTGGTTCGTTGTAGGGCGAGTTCTGGATCTACTTTGATATAGCGAGCGAGATTGATCATACTAAATAAAACATCTCCCATTTCCTCTTCGATGTCTATTTGTTGACCATGTTGAATGGAAGTTTTCAATTCACTAATTTCTTCATCTAATTTATCCAACACACCTTTGACATCATCCCATTGAAATCCTACATGAGCCGCTTTGTCTTGAATACGATAGGCTTTTACTAAGGCTGGGAGAGATTTAGGTACTCCTCCGAGAATCGACTTTCTTCCCTCTTTGAGTTTCAGATTTTCCCAATTCTCTTTGACTTGTTCTATAGATATATCCTTGGCAGTTTCATACACATGAGGATGCCTGCTGACTAATTTATCATTTCCCTTTTTCAAAATATCTTCGATACTCGTTCCATCTTTTTCATTTATGATCTTGGCATAAAACACGAGGTGAAGCATAATATCCGCAATCTCTTCTTTGAGATTATCTAGATTATTTTCTAATATGGAATCATAGAGTTCATAGACTTCCTCTATAGTCAAATGCGATAGGCTCTCTAGGGTCTGCTTTTTGTCCCATGGGCACTTCTCCCTGAGATCATTCATGATAGATAAGAGGCGATTAAATTCGGTGGACATTTTGGATGTTAGAAATTAGATGTTAGAGATTAGATGATAGAGATTAGATGTTAGAGATTAGATGATAGATATTAGATATTAGAAGTTAGATGTTTCAGAAAATAGAAAGAATACTCTCTCCAAGCTAACTACTGGTGACTAGCTACTAGTAAAAAGTAACTATCATTTTCCCTTGCCCTTAAAAAGAATAATAAATGTATAAATCAATATCTTGACATCGAGCACCAAACTCATATTTTCGATATAAATCATATCAAATTTAAGTCGATGGATCATTTCCTTGACGTTTTCGGCATAACCATATTTCACCATACCAAGCGAGGTTATACCCGGTTTGATTTTCATCAAGTGCAGGTAGTAAGGAGCTTCTTGGCATATTTGGTCAATGAAAAATTTGCGCTCAGCACGGTAACCTACAATACTCATATCTCCTTTCAAGACATTAAAAAATTGGGGAATTTCATCGAGCCTCCATTTGCGAAGAAATTTACCGACAGGTGTGATGCGCGGATCTTCTTTACTTGCCAATAAAGGAGTTGAAGCTTCCGCATTCGATATCATAGAGCGAAATTTCAAGATATAAAATGGTTTGAAATTTTTACCAATACGTTCTTGCTTATAGAAAATGGCTCCTCCGTTGGTTATTTTTAAAATTAAAGCTATGATGAAATAAAATGGGATCAATAAACCAATAGCCAATGCAGAAAGAATGATATCCAAGGTAGCCTTTATATTCTTCTCAAACAAATGCATATTCTCAGGATAGGCTTCAAGGAATAGCGGACTATTAATATCAGACAAGCGGTAACTCTTATTGATAATATCATAGATATCCGCAGGAGTCTTGACAATCACATCAAAAGGAGCCAATTGGTTGATTAATGAATGGATAAATTTTTCATCCGTGGAATTGATAATTATCTGGTGAACTTGTTTCGAGTGAATCGTCTTTTCTAGTTCTTCTATTTTACCAAAATAAGGCAACTGGCAGCCATTTGTATTTTCATTCGATAAGAAACCGATATTCTTAAACCCAAAATCTTTATAATCACAAAGCTTGTCATCAGAGTAATGATTCGGATCCTTTGCATTTAAAACAAAAATAGAGTTGAAAAACCGCTTTTCTTGACTGTATAAGTACTTATTGATAGTCAATAATAACGTTCTAAAAGAAGCCGTCAGAGCGAACTGTAAAAGAAAATACATAGAGACCACATAAAATAGATCCTCTTTGGAATAACTATCGTCTAGAAAAAATAGAAAGGTAATAATAACGACACCTATAAGAGAGGCTATGGCTGTTTTGACTATTTCCCAAAACCTCGATTTGAAAAACAAATGTCCATAAAAACCAGAATAGAAGTAGAGAACAAGCCAGAAAATTGGGATAAGCACTAAACTGTAATAGAAAGTTTCATCTGCCAGAAACTCCTCTAGCCGAATGTCATAGGGATAAGGGGCTAACGTTTTTCTATAGTAATACAATACAATCCATGCTATAGCAGAGGCTAGAGTATCAAACAAGGGATAAATAGTGAGTTTATTCGTATTTTTCAATGGATAAAATCAAGGCAATTAGTTCTTTGTTTAATTAGCTAACGAAAATTTTGTGCGAAAATTGTATTTTACTCCATTTTTTGTATTAGTTCCAACTAAGATTCCTGCATTCTGACGCTTGGGTCAGCAAAGGTTCGCAGGAATGACGGTAACCCTAGCTATTTCCTTCATTCCTGATGGAGAGCAGCCCTGTCTGACGATCGGGTATGCGAATTCAGGATTCTCCTTAAATGCAACCTGAAATGGAACTAGCATTTTAAAAAGTAATTCGTTATCAATATTTTATAAACACATTTTTAGTCTCCGTAAAGAATCGCATGGCCTCAAAACCACCTTCACGGCCTATTCCACTTTCCTTCATCCCACCAAATGGAGTGCGTAAATCCCTGACCATCCATGTATTGACCCAAACGATTCCTGAATCTATTCTCTCCGCTACTCTGTGTGCTTTCTTCCCATTTTCCGTCCATATAGTACAAGCCAGCCCATAAGGAGTGCTATTAGCCATAGATACAACCTCGTCTTCTGTCTCAAATGGAATCAGGGTGACCACAGGACCAAAGATTTCCTCTTGATTTAGACGACACAGATGCCCCAGACCTTCTATAACCGTTGGCTCTACAAAATATCCATTTTCACATTCCCCTTTAGGTACAAAGCGTTTGCCACCTGTCAATATCTTACCTCCTTCCTCTTTCGCGAGTTCGATATAACCTAGAATCTTATGCATATGGTCTTCACTGACCACCGCACCAATATTCACTTCTGTGGCAGGATTACCAACAGTCAGCTTCTGAATTCGCTGAATAAACTCCGTCTTAAACTTGTCGTAAATTATTTTTTGGATAAAAATTCGACTTCCACATAGGCAGATTTGTCCTTGATTGGTAAAGGATGAGCGAACCGTCGTAGCCATCATGTCTTCAAAATCACAATCATCAAATATAATGTTCGGATTCTTACCGCCGAGTTCCAACGAGACCTTTTTAAATTGCTTAGCGCATTCTATATTGATGGCTCTGCCAGTCACAGTTCCACCAGTGAAGGCAATCGCTTTGACATCCTTGCTTTCTACGATAGCCTGTCCTACCTTGCCGCCAAGTCCATGCACTATATTTAATACTCCTTTTGGAAATCCTACTTCTTCACAGACGGTAGATAATAAAAAAGCTGTATAAGGGGTAATTTCTGAAGGCTTGGCTACGACAGTATTACCAGCAGCCAATGCCGGTGCTATTTTCCATGTAAATAAATACAGCGGAAGATTCCAAGGAGAAATACAACCTACGACTCCTATGGGTTGTCTTAGGGTATAATTCAACCCCTGTCCTGGGGTATGGTGACTTTCGCTTGGAAAATTCATCTGCGCTGAAGCGAAAAATTTCAAATTCGAAATGGCGCGTGGAATATCACTTTGTGCCGCCAACCATTGTGGTTTACCATTATCCATCGATTCTGCTTCGACAAATTCTTGCATTCGCGCTTCTATACCATTCGCTAATTTTAATAAAAGATCAAAGCGCTGCTCAAAACTCAACACCTTCCACGACGGAAATGCTGCTTTCGCCGCTTGAATAGCCTCCAAGACATCCTCCACATCACTATCTGGCAGGGATCCATAGACTGAGCCTAGAGATGGATTCTTTAACTCCAAGGTGGACCTTGACCTAGCAGCTTGAAATTGTCCATTGATATAATTTTGAATAGCGATCATTTGATATCGAATAAAAAAAGGTAAAAGCACAAAGATAATAGGAGGAAAGGACTTTAGAACTGATAAATTTTTAGGAGCTTCATCCCGCCTGTCCCTTATCTAGCTAAGGGGCTATCCGCTTTACTAATCTGCGCTTCGTGCTCACTACTATATATGCTGACATATCTCGCAGAGTATCGTCAATATCGGGGCTAATAAACGAAAATCAAAATGACTACTGGTGTCTCTGAGGAATTCTCCGCCCTTCGCGGTGTTGGCGCCGCGGAGCTTATAAAAAATGTCATTTAGATAAAAGACAAAAGATATTATCTATACACAATGCCTCGTTTGCTAATTTTATAGTTAAGTATAGTATGGTCTAGTGCTATAATATAGCCCAATTACTTTTAAATTTTAACTGAATAAATTATCTTTATCTTTGATTTTGAAAAACCTATTTATGAAAAAGCTACTACTCAGCATTTTAACATTTACTTTTGGACATCTAAATTCTCAGCCTTGCACGCCCGGTGCTCAGAACTTTGCTGAAACTCCATTTATTAGAACGGGTCTAACCACCATGGGTGATTTATGGACGGAGAAATCACTAACTTCTGGAGGTCTAGAATATCCTAAGAGAACTTCACAGGAAATGGTTAATGGAATTCGAGCCATTAGCCCCATTTTTGCGGGTGGAATCTGGCTAAGTGCTAAGAATGGTAGTCAGCTCAAAGTCTCTGCTATGAGTTATCGTACACCAATAAATAAAGCGCATTTTTTCCCTGGACCTATTCGTTTGAGTGATGCCTCGGTGCATCCTCAGAGTTGCACTGTATTCGATAAGATATGGCGTGTACAAAAATTGGATATTAAAACCCATATCAATAACTGGGCTTCAGGCGCTCTTCCTATTTTGAATATTCCTACTGAGATATCCGATTGGCCAGCCAAAGGAAATAAAAAATTCACAACTGTTCCAATCACAGATGATATGGCTCCTTTTGCTGATGTCAATGGCAATGGAATCTATGACCCTGAATATGGAGACTATCCTATTATCAAAGGAGACGAAAGTTTTTTCGCCGTATTCAATGATATTTCTTCAGGTAGATTAGATTCAATTGAAAAACCTATAGGAGTGGAAGTACATTTGATGACTAGCACCTTCAATGATTTTAGATTAAATAGTTTTGGTACGGCACTTTTTCAAGATTGCAGAATCATAAAGAAAACTCCGAACGATGTCAGTGAGTTTATTTTAGGACTCTATGTAGATTCAGATCTAGGAAACTTTAATGATGACTATATAGGTTGTGATACCGCTTCGAATACAGGCTATACCTATAATGGAGATAATTTCGATGAAAATGCCGGGTCAGTTAGAGGATACCTCGACAACCCACCTATAGCTATTACAAGCTTTATCAATGCTAAGATGGGCAGCTTCACTTTTCACAGAAACGGATCTAATCAGTCTCTTTCCAACCCCAATAATTCTGTTGAATATAGAAACTTTATGGAGGGAAAAACACGCACAGGAACTAATTTCTCAGTGAGTGCAGATGCTTTGGGTCTAGGTTCTCCTATCACTAAATTTTGCTTCTTAGGAAACCCTAGTTCAGCATCAGAATGGTCTATGGCTTCGCAGAACTATACACTTGCTGACCTCAGATATAATATGAGTACAGAAATGTCCACCTTATCTTATAATCAACCCAAGGAAATTAGCTTTATTACTTATTTTCATAAATTCGCTACCTCTTCCTTCAAGCCCAATATTAGAGACTCGGTCATTCCAAACTTGACAAAAATCAAAAATTACTACCGCGATTCTATAAACAAATGCAATATCAATATAACAGCTCAGATTACAGCTGACACCAATGGTCTAAAAAAAGGTAAAGTCACTGTAACTAGTATTAGCGGTGCAGCTGCGCCATACAATGTTCGCTGGTCTAGCAATGAAACTACAGAGAGCATCACCGGCAAAGATTCTGGCACCTATAGACTAGCGGTGGTCGATGCAAAGCAATGTATGTATAGTAAGAGTTTTTACATACCACGCATCAAAAAAGGGACTGTTAGTATATTCAGCAATTCTGCAGCTGATATCAGCATCTATCCGAATCCAGCGAAGGACCTTCTTTTTGTCACTTCGAGTGAAACGAGAAGTCTAACGTCAACCGTCATTCCAGCACCCGCATCCGCACCCCTCTCCTTTGGAGAGGCTGGGAGAGGTATTACCCTCACAAACCTCCTCGGTCAGTCCTTTTCTCCACCAGTCATTCCCGCTTCCACCATCATTCCTGCGAACCTGTCGGGATCGCAGCATCACGAGGCAGGAATCTCTATCGATGTTCGTTCTTTACCAGAAGGCATTTACCTACTTCAAATCAGAGATAAAAACGATAATTCTATCAAAATGGAAAGAATAGTAATTCAACGCGACCAATAAAGTAAAAATACCGCGCTCTCTAACAGTCATAAAGAATCTATCGCTAGTCAATTCAAGACCAAGGACTATTGTATAGATAGGCTGGTGTATAAGATGTATGGGTTAAGTGAGGAGGAGATTAGTGTAGTGGAAAACAAATAATACTATGATGAAAACAGATTTAAATGAATATTATAGAGAGGTGATAAAAGCATATTTTAGATCAGATCAAGTTGATGAATTACTCGAGATGCTTATGAACCAACAAGAACCTAAACACCAGTTGATAGGAATACAAGAGTTTATATTATTTATGAAGTCAGACCTAAAATCCAGCCTTAGTCAAGAGAAACTAGCTGAATTTAGAGAGATCTACCCCTATCTAAAAAAGTTGGTGCTAAGTATAAATAAAGAAATAAAACTAAAATCAGACATAGCCTATTATAAACAAGAATATAAAAAATTAAGATTAGAAATGCAAAAAATGAGTAAGCTAAATCCTAACTTGTTCGACGAGTGATAAAAAAGAAAATGTGTATTATTTCTGACTATGTTCGAGCGATAATAGATTTCTAATTGACCTATCTCCGAAATCCCTTGCGTCCTCTGCGCTTCCTCCGCGCCCTTGGCGTTAAAAAAAACATACACCGCAGGTATAAATAATTCGTGCCTATCTGTGTCATTCGTGGCTTAAATTTTTCATCGAACAAGCTCCCTCGTTGAGCACAGTCTCTGACTCATATCACCTCAATCTAATTATTTTAGCAGACTATAGTATTAATAACTGAATATCTGAACCCAAGAAAAATTGACATTTTTATTAAAAATTGTTTAGAGCGGAGCATAGTTATTTTCTTTTATAAATATTAGTTAACTTTGTGAATTGAAAAAATCCGCTTGAAAAAATTACTAATACTCAGTCTCCTTCTATTTTGCATACAAACCAGTTATGCTACTCATATTGTCGGAGGGATGGTGACCTACAAATATTTGGGACTCAATAAATACGAATTAACGTTCAAAGTATATAGAGATTGCAATGGAGGTCAGGCAGCCTTTGATGGTGATCCTTCAGCTCAAGGGGGATTTAATAGACCGTTCTATTTCGTAGTTTTCGATAATCAAAATGGAGCTAGAGTAGATAGCGGGTCATTAACCCTTAAAAGAAAAGATACTGTAAGGTCTGCCATTGAGTCCTTTTGTATTCAAGATGCAGACAAACTCACATGTGTAGAACAGGGATTGTACATGGACACCATAACTGTCCCAGATGGCTCCAAATGGTATTCTATCGTACATCAGCGGTGTTGTAGAAATTCTGGCATCAATAATTTACAACCTCTTCCTGGCGGAGGCGGAGGCGGAAGCAGCTATCCCGGTATGACTATTTATAATATCATTCCACCTTCCTCATCCTCTCCGAATAATTCTGCTGATTTTAAAAGATTCCCTCCCCTTTTTCTCTGCGCTAATCAATCATTTACCTTTGATCATAGTGCTACCGACCTAGATGGTGATGTACTAAAATACTACTTGGTCAATCCACTTGACGGAGGTTCCCCTAATGCACCGCAGCCTAATGCGCTTCAGATTTCTAATTCCAGAGTCAATGCAGCTTTTCAAGCGCCTTACAACTTATCTAATATTATTGGGGGCACACCCAACATATCCATAGATGAAAATACGGGGTTACTGACTTGCAGACCAGATGCCGCTGGTAGATTTGTAGTCAGTGTAATGGTCAAAGAATTTAGAAATGGTGTTCCAATAGACTCTTCTATTCGAGATTTTCAGTTTAATGTATTAAATTGTGACAATCCAAAATCTGACCTTATATCGATACCGGGTACATACGACCCTGTCTCAAAAATGTTTGATTATAAGGTAAACTGTAAAGATAAGATCATTAATTTTCAAAATTCAAGTACAAATGCTTCTGGGTTTTATTGGAATTTTGGAGATCCTAGTTCAGGGGTAAAAGACACTTCTACCGCTACAAATCCTAGTCATGAGTACAATGATACAGGAGTTTATATTGTGACCTTAGTTTCTTATAAAATTTATCCTAATAATGATATCTGTTATGACACGCTAAGAGTTCGCGTTCGTATCTACCCGACCTATTTTGCTGATTTCCTAATTAATACTTCCCCTCCTAAATGCCCTGGCGATATAGTTAACTTTACAGATAGGTCCGTAGCCACTTATGGTCAAACGGTAAAATGGAAATGGGATTTTGGAAATGGGAAAACGGATACCGTAAAAAATCCGACAAATCGTTATGATTTATCAGGCATTTATTCAGTAAAACTAACCGCTACTAGTAGCAAAAATTGCGTAGCGGATACATTCATAGGCTTTAAAGTTAACGATCTTCCAAATATTTCAGCCACTCTTCCCAATGCTTGTATTGGTCAGCCGTTCAAACCCATCTGCAACATTACTGTACCTGCGCCAGATGCTATAACCAGCGTAAGATGGACCCTACCAGACAGGGTTGACAATAATTGCGCCACAACCTATACCCCACCGAACATGAATAATTTTACAGTGAAGCTCTGGGGGCAAACGGATAAAGGTTGTAAAGATTCTCAAACCTTCAATGTACGAGTTAATTCCTTGCCGACAATTACCGCTTTGAATGACACGTTTATTTGCTATGATAGTAAATTGCAGTTAGATGCTAATGGAGGCGTATCCTATAGCTGGACCCCAGTAGCACAATTAAATAATCCTAATAGTAAAACACCTATTGCATCTCCAATTTATCCGAATTCTAGCAGGTATACCGTCAAGGGTACGGACGCATTAGGTTGTTATAATTTCGACTCTGTTTTGGTTTCCTTTCATGTGAAGCCATTTATCGATGCGGGCAAAGACACCAATATATGTCTAAATCCGGGACCTTTTAAACGAGAAACGGTAAACCTAACTGGTCAGGGAAATTTCCTAACATTCTATTGGACTCCATCAGCTGGGCTAGATAATCCCAACTCAAAAACCCCAATAGCCAAACCGGCAGCCACCACAGACTATGTATTCAATGGCATTGATCCGTTTGGCTGCATCGTGAAAGATACAGTAAGGGTGATCGTTTTAGATCCGAGTTTAAATCTGTTTAAAAAGAATGATACTATAAAATGTAGCTATGATACAATTGTTTTAGAACCCTTAGATTTAGGCGATATAACCAAATATGCATGGTCTCCGCCGACGTGGATTCACCCCAATGATCTATTTATTCGAAAACCGCGTATATTTAATCGCGACACGTTCACCTATACTTTGACCATAGAAAACTATTGTTATCGGAAATCGGAAAACATAAGAATAGATGTCATACCAAGTCCAAAAACAAATCTTCCCAAAGAAGATTCTACCTGCTATGGCACCTTATATCAGTTCAATTTAAATCCAGATAATACCTATAAGTGGTCAACCATAGATCCGACATTGAGCAATAGGTCAATACCAAATCCAACTTGTAATCCAAAAACGACTGTTTGGTATTACATCACCGCCACGAATAGCTTCGGGTGCACAGTAGCAGAAGGTATGGAAATGATCGTAAACTATCCACCGAATGTGACTATATTGAACAAACCAAGGTATATTTGTTTAGGAGACTCTGTGCAGATGAGCGTTCTCAGCAATTTGAAAACTAGAGTGCGTTGGTCACCAGGTACCTATCTATCAGATTCCTTTGCAAAAGACGTCTATTATTTCCCTCCTAAAACAGAAGAACTAACACTAAAAGTTTTGACTGCAGAAAATTGTTTCACGATAGAAAAATTAAAAATTCCTATCCAGCTGCCGATTAAACCTAATGTGCAAACTCCAGTGCATTTTTGCAAGGGAGGCTTCACAGAACTATATGCCTCAGGCGGTTATTATTATTTATGGAAGCCTTTCTATAAAATCAACGATACCTTAATTGATAAGCCTCAAGTCTATCCAGACTCAACCTTCAGATATACAGTGAAAGTAGCGAATGACTGCTTTTTTGATACGATTGGTGTGGAGGTCATAGTAGATACACTGCCTATCGTGACTACTACGCCCGACACGAGTATTTATCGCGGAGCTGAAATAGAGCTACAAGCTTCTAGTGCTGTTTCAAAAATTGAATGGTATCCGCAAGAGATTATTCCGACCAACCCTTTTCTTTCTTCCATACGCGTCCAACCAATTAAAAATACATTGTATTTTGTTAAAGTGACTGATGGCAATAACTGTGTAGGTTATGATACTGTAAAACTAGATGTTTACTCCAAAAATGTATTACTAATCCCTTCCGCTTTCTCTCCGAATGGTGACGGAATAAATGATGTATTCAAAGTAGCCAAGCATCTGAATGTAAAGACTCTGAACTATTTTGAAATCTTCAATCGCTGGGGACAGAAAGTATTTAGTTCAACGAATATAGAGCAAGGATGGGATGGAACCTATGACGGCGAGCGAGTTCCAAACGGAACTTATAGCTGGCAAATACAAATCACTAACTTTGATAATGAAAGAATAACGAAGGCTGGGAATATTGATGTTATTCGATAAGGACTGAAATCAAGCCAATTTCTCCAATTTCATTAATATCTTTCTTTCTTTCTGATCTACAAACTTCTTCTCGCTAATGGCTACTGCACCGCTCCAGCTATCTTACCTTTACACACTTTTTTGAACAGTATCGAAAAAGTGAGGATGATTATTTATCCCACATTGCGCATTAAAAAATTCGTAATCGAACAAGAAATTGAATTTCAATCCCGTACGTACGGAATTGAAATAATTTCTAAGTCGGGTCATGATGACTCCTATAGTCGTATCAGACTCGTAGGAGGTTAAACCCAACTAAATCATATAGTTCGCAACAAAGTTGCTTCTAATGATTAATTCTATCTAACTACCTCTCAGTTAACTAGTATACAGTCTTTTGTAATTTGATATTTCTCAATTGTTTTATTGATATAATGTATTTTATTTTTTTTAATTATTTCCTGATACTCATGTGAGTCTATAGGAACATAACTTGTTTTTTTTATTATCATATTCCAAATTATAACTGCTAGTTTTCTTGCCGTAGC
>JAJTHM010000079.1 GCA_021297855.1 Sphingobacteriales bacterium
AGAAAAAAGCAGTGCCAGACTTATTCAATTCCAGCTGACCCCCCTGCTATTTCATTTTAAAAAGTCTTATCAATGTTTTCAACTACTTTGAATCCCTAAAAGGGCCATTTCTTATATTTGTCGGACAACAATGGTTTAAAGTATAAGATTGGTTGTTGCCTCTGTCGATGTGTTCTATTTTTTACGATGTTTCACACTAGGTGTGTCTTTTGCCATATATTTACTTTTTCTATTAAATCCTTTTCAAATTCATTAAACGCATCTAGATTGCGAAGTGGGCTATAGTCCTCAATGTATTCGGCTACTAGGTGTGCTGCCTTGTAAGGATTAAATTTTCGTTTGCAGCCATTTATCTTTTTCAATTCCTGATGGAGCAGACCTTTTGTATACTTGATATTTTCGAGTTTGCCTAGCGGCGGAATGTAGATTTTTTCAGAATACTGTCTATTGCCAGCAGCCATTTTTAAAGCATCTTCCGAAATTAGAAGCCATGTTTCCATCATTATTTTTGGCACAATACAAATGACTCGTTCTTTGTATTCAAGTGTTAATTTTGAAAATACTTCATTTTTCCTTTCAAAAATTATATCTCTCTTGTTAATTTCAGCATCTCTATGATAAAATAAAATATCAAACGGATAATATAGCTCAGCAAATTTTAGTTGCCTTTCTACATCGCTTTTGTTGGGAGGATTTTTCAAATTACTAAAATCTGCAAATGCAAAGTTTGTTGGCAATTTTGGATATAAATCATTTAAAAGCCAATTAATAATATTCAGCAAAACTATGTCGGATCTTCCATCTCCTACTAATGTATATCTTAGCTCTCTATTCATTGCGAAAATAAGTCTTTTTGTTTTTCAAAGTATTCTTTGACAGTTCGCTTCGGTCTCTTAGTTGTCGACTCTATCAATAAATTCTGATAAGCTTCTTTGTAGTCATTTTTTTCAAATATACCTAGATACACATCAATTTCACCTAAAGTTGTTTCTGGTATTCCTAAAACTTGTGTTTTCCAAGTTCCTTTAATAGCAGAAAATGTTGTATGTTTAATTTTCTTCTTAAAATATTCAGAATAAACTTCTTTCTCAGAAGCTAAGTACAAGCTATCTGCACTCACTGAACTTACAACTATAGGAGAATGCGTATTAATAATCACCTGTCTCAAAGGGTTGTCTGTGTTAATCTCTAGAGAGGTATCTGTTGCTATATTCTCAAGCAATTCAACAATGGCGTCAATTTTAGATGGGTTAATTCCATTTTCAGGCTCCTCCATGCAAATCAAACCTGAATTTTTATTGTCCTCATTTATCACAGCCAAGCCTAAATAACGAAGAGTGCCATCACTCAGTGATTGAGCAGGCAATATCAATCCATCCTTAAATTTAACTTGGAGAGTTAGTAAATCACGTTTATCATCTTTATCTACATCTACATCCTTTATGTTGGTTACTAAGTCTTTTACTTGATTTGTTATATTTTGATATACATCCTTTTCGCCAGTATTATTAAGTCTATAAAGTGTTGCTGGCAAATTATGTCCATTTTCAGTTACCTTAGCGTTGTTTATTTCAAATATTGTATTCGGTTGTCTGAGTGCACTTGGCTCAAACTGAAGTAGCATCCAATTTCTCATTTCATATCTTACTAAAAAAGCAGTTGGTGATTCAGCTGTCACAGTGGATAAAAAAGTCCTTGGCATTTTTTCTACTGAATATTCAGTAGTTCTACCCTGTTTTTTTTCTTGTGCATCAGAGTGCAATTTAACCTTATCGTTTAGAGTTGATATGAATGGACTATTTGCTCTTCTCCCCCAAGCCGCAGATTTTAGCCACTCTTTACTATTTTCAAAAAAAATCAATTTTTTAATATTTCCAATAGATATCGGCTCCAATTCTTCTTTAACAATTTGAATTGGATTATTAGAAGTTTCATCTTGATTTAATTTTAAACTTAAACTATATCTTAGAGAAGTAATACTAGCTTTTGCTGCTTGACCTGAATCATCTTCTGCTTCACCTTGAATTAACATATCAATCTCAAAGTCTATTGTTTTCATATAACTCTCTCCAGATTTGAAAAAAATATCTTTATAATTCGAGTGCTTTTTATCTTCACTTCGAATAGACATAGCAGCATCAATAATTCTATTGTCAGCTAGTTTTGAAAGAAATTCAATTGCATCAAAAAAATTTGATTTTCCTATAGCATTAGCTCCTGCTATACATGTAAAAGAACCAAAATATAATTCGGTATCTAAAAGACTCTTAAAACCATTTATTTTTATCCTCGTTATCATAATTGTAAAAATAAACTAATCACCCCTGACTCGCCCAATTTTCTCTATCTAAACTGCGATAGTGAATGGCTTCAGCTAAATGCTCGACTTTAATTTCTTCGCTCTGCGCAAGGTCGGCTATGGTGCGGGAGACTTTGAGGATTCGATCATAGGCGCGGGCAGAGAGGTTGAGTTTTTCCATGGCGCGTTTGAGGAGGTTTCGACCGGCATCGGATATTTCGCAAATTTCCTGTACTTCCTTTCCTCCCATTTGAGCATTGGAGTGAAGACCTTCTATGGCTTTAAAACGCTTTTGTTGTATATCACGAGCTTTCATGACGCGCTCGCGGACGTTGGTGCTTTTCTCCGATTTGGTTTCGGAAATGAGTTCATTGAAATTGACAGGGACTACTTCGACATGTAAGTCAATTCTATCAAGCAATGGCCCCGATATTTTATTCAAGTATTTCTGCACTGCACCGGGTGGGCAGACACATTCCTTCTCTGGGTGATTGTAGAATCCGCAGGGGCATGGATTCATAGACGCGACCAACATAAAGCTGGCAGGAAATGTCACTGCGAATTTAGCTCTAGAAATGGTCACCACTCTATCTTCCATAGGCTGACGAAGTACTTCTAAGGCAGTTCTTTTAAATTCAGGTAATTCATCTAAAAATAAAACGCCATTATGCGCCAAGGATATTTCTCCTGGCTGTGGGTGATTGCCACCACCTACTAGCGCTACGTCGCTCACAGTATGGTGTGGACTTCTAAATGGGCGTTCGAATACGAGCGAATCTCCTTTATTCAACAAACCTGCCACAGAGTGAATTTTAGTAGTCTCTAAGGATTCATGCAGATTTAATGGTGGTAGTATAGAAGACATCCGTTTCGCAAGCATGGTTTTTCCTGCACCAGGAGGACCTATCAATATAAGATTGTGTCCACCAGCAGCGGCTATTTCCATCGCGCGTTTGATATTTTCCTGACCTTTGACATCCGTAAAGTCATAGCGGATGCTCTTCATATTTTCTTCAAACTCTGCACGTGTGTCCACAAATACAGGTTTTATATCTTTTTTTTGTTCGATAATGTCCACAACATCTTGGAGTGTATTCACGCCAAAAACATCTAATTTGTCTACGATGCCTGCTTCACGTTCGTTGTGCTTCGGCAGTATGAAACCTTCATAACCTTCTTTTCTAGCTTGAATAGATATGGGTAAGGCACCTCGAATCGGTTGAATAGAACCATCGAGTGATAGTTCTCCCATGATGATGTATTTGCTGACATCTATTTTATCTTCTATCTGCCCCGAGGCTATCAATATGCCTATGGCTATGGGGAGATCATAAGCTGAACCTTCTTTTTTAATATCCGCTGGAGCGAGATTGATGACGATTTTATAGCGCGGCATTTTGAATCCCACATGCTTTAGTGACATTTCGATGCGCTGCAAACTTTCCTTGACGGCATTGTCTGGCAAACCTACCATGTAGTATTTGGTACTCGCTTTGTCTATTCCTACTTCTATAGTGATAGTGACCGCATCGACCCCATAGACAGCGCTTCCGAAAGTTTTAATTAGCATTGATAATATTTGTTATATGTGTTTAGTTTATAGTTAGTAATCAGTAATAAGTCACAGTCCCGATAGCTATCGGGAGTCGCAGTATAGATTTGGTTATCATTTTCAAATTATCTCGTTATCACATTATTATATTTGTACAAAACTACATCAAAAATTACTGCCAAATTTTACCACAGAGTCGCAAAGCTCGCAAGGAGAATTCATTTTCAAATTGTCACATTAACTAAATTTCAAATTCATCATTACAACTTCTTATTATCACATTTTTGCATCTTTACATCATCACATCAACCCATCATCACATCAAATAATTATCCACTGCTTTCCGCACGCTTCCATGTTTTAATAATAGTCCCTTGCATTCTTCATAGTCTTTTCCTGTTTCTGCCATTATCATGCGTGTTCCTCTATCAATAAGTTTGGCATTAGAGAGCTGCATATCGACCATTTTATTTCCCTTTATATGACCTAGTTTGATCATAAGTGACGTTGAGATCATATTGAGAATGAGCTTCTGAGCCGTGCCAGCTTTCAATCGAGTACTACCCGTGATAAATTCTGGACCAACGACAGCTACTATTGGAAAATCTGCATGTTCTATCAAGGGGGCAGATTGATTGCAAGTAATACAACCTGTGATGATATTATTTTCGCGACATTTTTTCAATGCGCCTATAACATATGGTGTGGTGCCACTAGCTGCAATGCCAATAACGACATCGTTTTTTGAAATCTTCCATTTTTCAAGATCTTTCCATCCTTGTTGCGTATCGTCTTCTGCTCCTTCTACAGCCTTGCGGATAGCCGTATCGCCACCGGCTATGATGCCTATTACTTTTTCGAAAGCAACACCGAAGGTAGGCGGCAATTCAGATGCATCTACTACTCCCAAACGTCCACTGGTTCCTGAACCCAAATAAAACATCCGGCCACCATTTTGTAATTTAGGCAATGCGGCTTCTACAAATCGTTCAATATCGGGCAATATGCTTTCAATGACTTGAGACACTTTTTTGTCTTCTTCGTTCATCCATTGAAGAATATCTGAGATATTTTGGCTCTCTAGTTCGTTATATAAAGATTCTGATTCCGTTGTTCTGTGCATAGACAACAAATATAATTAGATTTTCAATTTGGATAGAACACTATTTTCTAAATTTGCACTAAATTAGAGTCATTGGCAAAAAGAGACAATTTATTTAGCTTAGAAAAAGTAATAGAACTCCAAAGTGAGCAGTTCCTAAGTGTGCGCACGCTACTTATAGACCAGAAAGTTTCGAATTATCCTATTTTTGTCTTTCAGAGACCCTCGCAAACTATTTTAGGTAAACGCATTCTTGATCAGGCGCAGAACAAAGAGAAATGGAATGTTTTTATAACACACTTAGAAGAATTATATCACAAAAAGGTTGTCTTAGAAGAAAAACTGGAAGATTTCAAATTTCAATATAAAAATAATCACGATAAATTCTGTATCTTACTAATCGAAAGTGAAGAAGATTATTCTTTTTTGTTTACTCCTATTATTTACTAATTCGCACGATGCAGATAAAAAAATTGACCTTCAATCCTATTCAGGAAAATATGTACATCATTTATGATGACACCAAAGATTGCATTATCATTGACCCTGGTTGTTATTTTCATCAAGAGAGAGAAGAACTGAAAAGTTTTATAGAAGAAAATCAATTGAGACCAGTCAAACTCATCAATACCCACTGCCATCTAGATCATATCTGTGGAAATAAATATGTAGCAGATACCTGGAGTTTAAAATTAGAAGCCAACAAACTAGATGAATATAATTTGCAGCGAAGTATCGAAGCAGGGATCCTGTACAATATGCCTATTGAGCCTAGTCCACCTATTGACGTAGATTTGAAAGAAGGCGACGAAATTAAATTTGGAAACTCTGCCTTATCCATTTTATTTACTCCTGGACATAGTTCGGGAAGTGTGAGTTTTTATAGTCAAGCGCATAATTTTGTTATCGCTGGAGATGTATTATTTAGAATGAGTATCGGCAGAACGGACTTGCCTGGAGGAGATTTCGACACATTGATAGATTCCATTAAGTCTAAATTATTTGTTCTACCAAAAAATACCATAGTCTATTCAGGTCATGGTGAGGAAACGACCGTGGGTTATGAAATGAAAAATAACCCTTTTTTAAACTAAGATAAATTAAACCATGAGTTCTATTACTACCCTAACCTTATTTCGCTTTGATGATTTTTCTGATAAGGTTTGGGCTTTCTTTCAAATGCAATTTGCGCATACACATTTGCGGAAAGTTTCAGGACTTGCGTTTTATAAACTGATGGGAAGTGGACGCGATCTAGGTTTCAATCCTCTTCCTGATTGGGGAGTCTATGCTTTTCTCGGCGTATGGGAAAATGAGCAGGCAGCTAATCAATTCTTTGAACAAGAGAATATTTTTCAGCGATACAAAGATCATAGCGCAGAGCAGTGGACGATTTTTATGAAGCCACGACAAGCTAAAGGAATGTGGTCTGGGGGAAATCCTTTTACTGCGTCTTCTGATATTGACGAAGCGAATCCCCTGATTGCCGTCATTACCCGAGCGACCATTCGCTCAAGTAAACTCATAAAATTTTGGCGCTTTGTTCCTATATCACAGCGGCCCATTCAGCAGGGCTGTCCAGGTCTTATTTATACCAAGGGAATTGGCGAAGCGCCCTTAGTGCAGATGGCTACTTTTAGTATTTGGGAAAGCGCGGAGACACTCAGAAATTTTGCCTATAATAGTCCTGAACATTTGGAAGCGATTAAAAAAACTAGAGAATTGGATTGGTACCAGGAAGAAATGTTCGCTCGATTCCAGCCATACAAATCTCAAGGGATATGGGGAGGTGCGGATGTTTTAGGATTTTACTTGAATAAAACCGCTTAAAGTGGTTTTGCTATCACTGTCATAAATCCCAAAGACAACCATTTTTCCAAAATATAAAGTGGCTTGTGAAGGATCATACCTGCTACAAATCCAATAAATTTATCTTCCATAGATGCAGACCAATCGATTCTTCTTTGCTCCATCCTGCTCATCCAATGCAGGGTATAAGGATCTAAAGTGCCATAAGTAAGAATCTGCTCCACTTGCCAACCGCTGTTTCTCATCAATATCTCTATATTATTGGGAGAATAAAGTCCAGTATGTCTTGGGGTATGATATCCCGCCCAATGTTCTCCGAATTTTTTACGGGTGTAGCTGTCAAAGTTTGGAACTTCTGCTATGAGTTTAGTTTCAGAATGCGCGATATCCAATAACTGTCGCAAATGCTGTTGCGGCTGATAATCATGCTCTAAATAATGCCACATAGTTATGACATCGACGGGTTTTTCTCCTCTCAGTTCAGCCACTTCCCCTTTTCGAAGGTCTATTCCATTGTAGATTTCTCTTTCGTTTTTCCAACCTTCATCACTAAAATCGAGCCCTATGAGTTTAGCCGAAGTCTCTTTTTGTAGGCGAGCTAAAAAGGTCGGTTTGCCGCAACCCACATCGAGTATTCGGCTGTCGTTGGAAAGCCTATGATAGTCCTTTACCCTTTCCACTCTAGCTTTATCTATGTTTAATTGATCTCTTTTGACAAAGGAAGCATATTTCCCCCATGCTTCTTCAATTCTGTATGGTAAGTAGTTTTTGGTATAAAATGCACCTAATTCGGATTCGGAAACACGGCCATTGAGAAATACGAGTTCACAATCTTCACATCGATCAAAATTATATTGGTCAGCAGTGTAGTCATGCATCATAGCCGATGTATGAATAAATGACTTGAACTGAGTCGAATTGCAGGCGAGGCAATGGGTTACTTTTTCCAAAATCGAGCGAAAAGTTTAGTAATAGAATGAAGAAAAGGCAGCCAGGGAAAGCGAATGGTGATGGATGCATCTTCCGCAAGGCTGGTCTGGTTATCGAGAAAGGCAAAGATTTTTTGCACTGGGATCTTGGTGTACATAATTTCAAATAGCTTGGGGCCACGTTCATTTTGACGGTAGAGCACATCTAGAAACAAGGCGTCATAAAGACGAAAATTGAGTTTATGAATACCGTTTAGAATTGGCTTACTCGATTTTAAATTGGCGACTAGCTGCCTTGAATTTCGCTCGCAATTCTTGAACGAATAGCCGGTCGAAGGCTTGACCCAGCCGCCGCCTGTACCTATGCGGATATGATTTCCTTTTGAATAATTTTCAAAAGGAAAATCAGTCATTGGAATCACTCCATGTTCATGCTCTATGATTTCATATTCCTCTAGTTTTAAGATTTCGGAAATGTAGCGTTGTAAATGGATATCATAGTCGCTATTATTAAGTAAAGCAGGCGTGAATAGCGTGAATTCTACCAAAGCTTCTCGCTTATTGAGCGGCAGTACATAGGTAAAATTCGTGGAGTTTGGACATAGAAGACGAAAATCCATCATGGTAAAGCGGTCGGGGTCAAATAGGTCAGTTTTGCTGCGTATAACCCAACCTTTAAAATGCTGGAGCAGCCGAGTATATGAATCTTTGGCTTGGAAAAACTCCTCTGGAATCCGACTATCAAATACATATTCTGCGACATAGTTCGCTTTCAGTCCTCTGATTTGAATAGGAGTATCGTTTTCGACCGCTTGTACATCTTCGGTGACCCATTGAAATAGTGGATTTGCCATGATTTCTTTTTTTGCAAATTCATAGAAATCAATTGCGCGAAGCATTTTATAACGATAGGGTGATAAGGAAAGTGGAACTGCATTGTCTGTGGTGAAAAAATCTCCCTTTGACCAGCTTTGTTGTAACAATGTGTCCCACAATCCTTCTCCTTTTTCCCAGAAACACCAAGTTCTATCGTTTTGGTCTTTGGCTGATTTTTCAAGAATGAGTATGCGTTTATGTTGGAAAAAAGAATCATCCTTCATAGCTAAAGCTAGGTGGAGACCTGCCGCCCCTGCTCCAATGATGGCGATGTCAAAGTTGGTAGAAGACATAGAAAAATACAAAAAAAACGAATTGAGAAACTAAGTGATGTATAGGAAAAGAAGTAGGCTCTTCATGCAAATCATTAACAACAACTACTTGTAGAATAAGAGAAATTACGAACCAGTCCACAAAATTTCTAAAAGGCGGGTATCCACTCTCCCAATGCCAAAAGTCAAAAATAGGCGCAGTAGGCTCAATAAAAAAATCTAGTGCTACCATCAAAATAGAACCGCATAGGATGGCTAGCCATTTATTCTGAATATACCGATTAGATAAGTGAGCTGTAAGGAAGGTAAGTACCACCCAATTGATGCCGATTAGGATAGGAACTCCAAAGACTTTTACCCCCAGATTCTCCCCATAGTGATATTCGCCGAAAAGCAACCCAGTATTCACCCCTATGAGTTCTGCTCCCATGCCGATAGCAAAAACTATCGACCAGATGGCTAGGCTCCGCCAGCCATTTTTTAATGGGAAATTCCAATACAACAACCCCACACCTAGTATTAGATTATATGGTGTTTTTGAAATAAACCATTCCGTGTAGCCAAGGCAAATGCCTATTATCCCTGAAATGGTGACTAACCAAATGGCAAAAATGGATATAGCCGATTTTTCTATAGAGTTCCAGATATTCATGAGGCAGAGTGGATTAACTCGGAAGTTATTTTTGCAGAGAGAAGACAGAGCGGAATGCCTCCCCCAGGGTGAACGGATCCGCCTACACAGTAGAGATTTTTTATTTTAGTTGAAAAATTAGGATGTCTCAAAAAGGCAGCAAATTTTGAATTGCTTGCAGCACCATAGAGTGCTCCACGATAACTACTGGTTCGCTCTTCTATTTGTACAGGAGTCATTACATCTTCTACCTCAATAAGAGGAGCAATATCCACTCCAAGTAGTCGATGAATTTTGTCTATAATATTTTGACGAGCCTGAGTCACCAACTCATCCCAGTTCTGCTCATAGTTGCCAGGCGCATTGATCATCACAAACCAGTTTTCACAATCCGATGGCGCATCACTAGGGTTTTCTTTGCTGGTAATATTGATATAAATAGTAGGGTCGTTGAAAAGGGTTTTGTATTCAAATAAATGCGCAAACTCTTCTGAATAATTACCGCTAAAAAATATATTGTGTAGGTCGAGTTCAGGAAACTGTTTGCGGATTCCCCAGTAGAATATAACCGCCGAACTGGATCGCTCCTGACTCAGTGTCCGCTCTGGATGAGATTCTTCAGGAAGCAATTTTTTATAGGTGGAAAAAATGTCCATATTCGATACGACAATATCAGCCGTATGTTCATTTCCATTGGAGTGTATCCCAGTTGCTTTGTGATTTTTTACAACAATTTGATCTACTTTTTGACTAAAATGGAAACGAATGCCTTGTCGCAAAGCTAATTGGTATAAACTGGTCGTTATACTATGCATCCCATCTTTAGGGAAATAGGTGCCCAAGTGAAGTTCCAGGTGGGGAATCATACTCATTATGCTTGGCGTTCTATAGGGCGAAGAGCCATTATAGGTAGCATAGCGGTTAAATAGTTGAACGAGGTGTGGTTCGCCTATCACATCTTCGTTGTGTGCATTTAGATTGGTAAATATACCCATATCAGACATCTGTGTCAAGGCCTTAATTGTGTCTAGTGATAGATAGGTGCCGATTTTGTGCAGAGATTTCTCTAAAAATAAAGGAGCGGTTAGTTCGTATTTCTTCTGGCTGTTTTTCAGATAGTTTAATAGAGAAGAAGCCTTTATACCAAATTTGGCGGCAGCTTCTTGCGCAAAAATTTCTCTATCTGAGTTTACAGTAAAGCGCATGCCATCTTCCCAAAAATAATTGCAAACGGTTTCTTTGCGATGGTATTGGAAAAATTCTTCTGATCGTTCTCCAAAAAGTTCAAACAACTCATTGACCAATTCGGGCATAGTAAAAAGGGAAGGCCCCGCATCGAAGCGATAGCCGTTTAATTCAAATGCATGAAGTTTGCCGCCAGGGTAAGTATTGGCTTCATAGACCTCCACATCCATTCCTGCAGCTCGTAGCCTTAAGGCGCTGGCAATTCCTGAAATGCCAGCGCCAATTATTATAACATTAGGTATATTTTTTGCGATGACTTTAAACGGGTTTTACTATTAAATATTTAGCTAGTAAAAGATAAATTTACCAAGTAAGTGATGGAAAAATCATTTTCACAAATTTAAATGAAATTTACAGAAATACAAGGCTTAGAAAATTAAAGCGTGTTAAACTTTTGATGAATTATATTTCAATGTCGTTTAGTTAAGACATCAAAAATAAAAATGCTTATAAGTTGTTAGAGTAATAATTTCGAAATCACTTATTTTTGTGGGTATATAAGAGGCAACTCTAATACTCACAAAAAAGAAAAAACATATCGGCTTAATCT
>JAJTHM010000097.1 GCA_021297855.1 Sphingobacteriales bacterium
AGACCTATCAGACACCTCAACTTTTTAGCGGATAGAGCCCCCCAACCTATACTAACCCACTTCTTTGAAATCTTTCTTATCCTTTATCTATAAAGCGATTTGGGGAAATTATTGCATTTTATTCGGACAATAATGATTTTTATTGAATAAATCTTAAATGATTAATTCTAATAACTTTATTCCGCTATAATTATCTTCGTACTATAATTGTTAATAAGATGGAAACGTTTATCATACTTGTACTCATAGTTATTCTTATCATTCAATCTATCAAAGGCTCAGGAAAAAGCGCTGTGATGAATGAACTTTTTACTATCAATCGGCGGTTAGAAAAAATACATAAGGAAATTCAAGAATTAAAAACAGAATCTGAATTTATACCAAAACCCAAAGACGAATCAGCAGATGTAGAGCCTATAAAAAAAGTAGAATCTAGACTAGAATCTCAACATGTCATAACAGAGCAGCTAGAAGACAAGCAAGAGAAAGTGGACTTAGTGATACCAGAACGTTCGATAGAAAAGATAACGGAAGTAGAAGCGAATAAACCAATCTTGTCTCCTATTCCCCCAGAACATATACCTACTGCAAAAATAGAGGATAGCGAAGGTTTTTGGACAAAGCTCATGCGAGAAAATCCAGATATGGAAAAATTTATAGGTGAGAATCTATTGAGCAAAGTAGCCATCGTCATTTTAGTATTGGGAATTTCATTTTTCGTAAAATATGCAATAGATCAGAACTGGATAAATGAAACGGCTAGAGTAGCCATTGGCATCTTAGCGGGACTAATCCTACTCGGATTTAGTCAATATCTGCATCGAGATTATAAGGCATTTAGTTCTATACTGGTCGCAGGAGCTATCACAGTATTTTATTTTACTATTGGCTATGGATTTCATGTGTATCAGCTATACTCGCAGACGACGGCATTTATTATCATGGTGATTATTACGGCATTCTCATCACTTCTTTCTCTTTATTATGATAGGCAGGAATTGGCAGTTTTGTCAACTATAGGTGGTTTTGCGGTTCCATTTATGGTTAGCAGTGGCGATGGTAATTATGTGGTTTTATTTACCTATCTTCTCATACTCAATTTAGGTTTGTTAATCCTCTCTTACTTTAAAAGTTGGGACATAGTGAAAATTGTATCTTTCGCCTTCACCTTTATCATCTATGGTGCATGGTATATTAATAACTACAGGGCTATAAGCCAAACAGCCCACAATAATGCCTTACTATTTATAACTCTATTCTATCTACTCTACTTAGTAATGAATGTCCTTGATGTAGTTAAAAATAGACCGATTCATCTAGGGTTGAAAATTGGTTTCTTATTTATCAATACGTTTTTAACCTATGCTATTACTATGAATATTTTGCATGAGTTCTATCCTAATCTAAAAGGGCTCTATACGTTCGGTATGGCCATTATGAATCTAATTCTGACTTATCTAGTATATAAGAGAGCTCAAGATCAAAAATCTGTGCTTTATCTCTTATTAGGCATGACGCTGTTATTAGCTACCATCACGATCCCTATTCAGTTTAAAGGTCATTATATCACTATTTTTTGGGCTGTAGAAGCGGCTATTTTTGTTTGGCTTTCTTTAAAAACAAAACAAACTTATTTATTAGTAGTTTCACTTTTAATATTTGGTCTTACCATGTTTAGCCTAGTTATGGATTGGAATAAATATAACAATGGATTTGAATATACTATTATAACTAATTCTATCTTCCTAACAGGAATATTCGTTTGTGCTGCGCTTTATGCTTCTTGGTTTATTTACAAAGATCAATCCGAAAAGTCAACCATAGCTATTCTTGAAAACTTTGATAGCAAGGTTTTTCTACTAGCGGGAATATTCATTACCTATCTCGTCGGATTTAAGGAAGTTCAATATCAGGCGAGTCAATATGCATCGACCTACCAAAATACACCATTACTAATCTACCACCTTATTTTTGCTACTCTAGCAGCTCTTGTGCTTTGCAGAATGAGCGGTTACGCATTGGTCGCAGGCTTAGGATTAGCCGTTCTCAATCTCCTCATTTTTATTCTACATGCGGCCTATTTACCATTTAAGGAAATGGAGTCAAACCTAGTTGTCAATGCGAATAGTCAAATTAATTTCTATGCGAACTTTATCTACTTGGTTTGCCTAGCAATATCCATCTATGCACTCAAAAAGATTTATAGTAAATCGCCGAACCTCTTATTTATGAGCAAGGATAAATTAATTACCATTTTTCTATTATTTATTCTCTTCATCGTCAGCAATCAATTATTGATGTATATTCTTGAATACAATCTATCGAATTGTAACATTGATTCATATTTTGATTTAAAAACGCAACTCTATAAAGTCTTGTTCCCAATTGTATGGGGTTTGCTAAGCTTTCTTTATCTAGCCTATGGCATCCGAAACAAAATGCGAATAGTACGTATAGTTTCCTTATTTTTAATTCTAATAACGGTGGCGAAACTATTCCTATATGATATACGCGATGTATCTGAAGGCGGAAAGATACTCGCATTTATCCTTTTAGGTGTGCTTATGCTAATTATGGCTTTCATGTATCAAAAAATTAAAACGCTCATTAAAGATGACTCTGATGCCCCAGCTAAAGAATAATTTAGTATATGGTTTACTGATTTCAGTAAGTATTTCATGCTATAGTCAAAATTTCGACTATAGTGCCAACTTGACTCCAGTAACAAAATCTGGTTATACCAAAATCAAATTAGACCCTAAATTTCTGGCGGTATGTCAGTCTGACTTATCCGATGTGAGAATACTAAATAAACAGAAAAAAGAGGTTCCATATCTCATCAGAAGAAATACTCATAACCATAAATATCAGCAGACAAGTGCTGCCTTCAATATAGTGAGTAAGAAAAGTATAAAAAATTCTTATACAGAAATTAAGTTTGAAAATCCAGAGTTAAAAGAAATATCAGAAATTGTACTCACAATTGCGAACAGCAATATCTCAAAAACATATAGCATAGAAGGCAGTAATAATCAAAGTCAATGGTATGCAATTAGTCAAGGAAGTATTGATGATATAAATCATGCAACAGCCCTAAGTACGAATAAAGAAATTCGTTTACCTAAAACGAAATACGCATACTACAATATTAGATTGAATGATTCCCAATCTGCTCCCATTAATATCACACGAATTTTTAGTAAAAAGTATAATGAAGAATGGAACACCAATAGGTCTGCTATCAATGGCTGTAAAGTAAAATGGAATTTAAAAGGAAATGATAATTTGATAGAAGTGAGTTCGGACTTCCCTTTTCAGCTAAATGAACTATTATTCGTTACATCGCAAACGAATTTTTTTCAAAGAGACATACGAATTTTCACGACAGAAAAGAGAAAGCAAAAATCTTATGAAATCAATTTATATCAAGGCCATATAAGTCATAAGGAATTGCTTCTATCTGGACTAGAAATTAATGCTACACATTTTTTCATTCAAGTATATAATCATAACAATCAGCCACTCCAATTAACTAATTTAATTTTTTATCAGCACCCAACCTATCTGATAGCGGAGCTAGAGACCAGCCAAGAATACAGCATTAATGCAGGTCAAAAATGGCTCAGTCCACCTATTTACGACTTAACCTACCTCTCTGAACAAATTTCAGATAGTATACCTAGTATAGACATGCCCGATTTTGAGATTCAAACAAAGCAAATTGCGAATCCAACCCTTCAATTTTACGAGAAAAAATGGTTCTTATGGTCTGTGCTTGCACTAGGATCGATCCTTATCATTTATATCTCATCTCAGATTATACATAAACTCAATACGAATAAATAAATTAAACGACATTTTATGTCGCCAATGTTTCTCATATTTGCTATAAAATTTAGCAAAATGAAAAAGGAAATTTATAAAGATGGAAATTTTGAATTGAAGAAAGAAATCAAAAAAACCTTTGATTCTATGATTCAAGATGTCATAAAAGGGAAAGTTAGCATTCAAGACTTTACCCAGAAAGTGAATCAAAATTATATGCAGAAAAAAATGGAATTGTCGGGCTCTCTTTTTTAAAGAATGCGCAAGATACTTGTTACTATAGTATTGGAGCCCTGCACCTTGCCTTCGAAGCGATATCCATCAGCGTAAACATCTGTTATTCTGATATGGAGTTTGCGATTGCGAAAAAATCCTACTTGCTCATTATTCCCTTCGATAACAGAGAGTTCATATTCGCATTCGTTGAACCAACGGATGTTAAAGCGAATGAATTTTCCCGTTTTTAAGTCTGTTTCTGTTTGCTCATTAGCCGTGCGTTCTATCCGCACATGAATATTACCTTTCTGCTCATAGAGTAGGAACTTGCCTGTCCTGTAAGCCCCACATCCCAGAGCCCATCCTTTCATACTAATTAACGCAAACAAGATTATAAATCCTATTCCCTTCATATTAAAAAATCATATTTACCTCTCTTTCAAGGACAAAGTTAAATTTTTTTTGAACTTCGCGTATAATTTTTTTAGAATAATCAAAAATTTCTTGACCAGTAGCTCCACCATAATTGACGATAACCAAAGCTTGATCTTTGTGACTGCCCACATTTCCATCTCTAAATCCCTTAAATCTACATTGTTCTATAAGCCAGCCAGCAGGTACTTTCACCCTATCTCCATCTGCGAAATGAGGTGCATTTGGATATTTCATCAGCAAAGCTTCTGCTTGCGATTGGAGTACTACTGGGTTTTTAAAAAAAGAACCTGCATTGCCTAATTGACTGGGATCAGGGAGCTTGGAACTTCGAATCTCTATAACAGCATTGGAAATATCACGATGACTCGGATGTTTGATCCCTTTCGTTTTTAGCACATCTTGGATATTTCCATAACTAGCCTTGATAGGAGAGTTGCGAGAAAGTTTTACATGCACTTGATAAATGAAATATTGATCTTTTAAGGCTCTTTTAAAAACGCTTTCTCTATAACCAAACTCACATTCCGCAGAGGTAAAAGATTTTAGTGCGCCTGTGGCTAATTCTAAGGCATCTACTTGTATACAAACATCTTTAAACTCAACGCCATAGGCACCTATATTCTGCATAGGGGCAGCGCCAACTGTCCCTGGTATTAAGGACATATTTTCTAATCCATAATAACCTTGATCTAATGTCCATAAAACAAACTCATGCCAAGATTCCCCTGACATAGCAGATACATCTGCATCATTGCCATTAATCGACTCTGCCTTTAATCCCTTGATTTGATTAATGACAACTAAACCATCAAAATCATTAATAAATAAAACATTGGAACCTCCACCGAGAAACATAAACTTTTCTGTTCTCAATCTAGGAAGTAATTTTTTTAACTCATCAAGACTCTGCACAATGACTAGTTCCCTAGCCAAAGCTTCAATCCCAAAGGTGTTATACGATTTTAATGAAGCTTGAAAATTAGATGACAAAACTTAACTTTATACTAATTCAACGAAAAAATAATTCTTCTTGCCCTGCTGAACCAAGATCATTCTCTCGTGCAATACATCATCAGCCGTCACCTTATAATCACTACCTATCTTTAATTTATTAATACTTATTGCATTCTCTCCCAGCTTTTGTCTAGCTTGACCATTGGAAGGGAAAATATTAGTTTCTGTGACCAAGAATTCCGTTATATCAATTCCCTGTGATAATTTATCACGCGAAATTTGGAACTGATTTAATCCGCCAAAAACATCCTTTAATCCCTCATAAGAAGCAGCTTTTAACTCTTCTAGCCCTCCTGAAAAAAGTAATCCACTTAATGAAATAGCTTGTTCGTATTCTGCTGCACTATGTATCATTGTCGTTAGTTCCTGCCCTAAGGCCTTTTGCAAACTTCTCAAATGTGGCGCAGCTTTAAACTCTGTCTCCATAGCTTCTATTTCTTCTTTTCCTTTAAAAGAAAATCTTCTGTTCAAATTCAGAATTTCATCATCTGTTCTATTCAATATATACTGATATAGCTTGTAAGGTGAAGTTAAACTCGGATCCAACCATACATTTTCACCTGACTCTGATTTACCCATTTTGGTTCCATCAGACTTGGTTACTAATGAACTCGTGATGGCATAAACCTTTTCTCCCATGATTCTTCTGACCAATTCTACCCCTGTGGTGATATTGCCCCATTGGTCGCTGCCGCCTAACTGTAATTTACAATTATAGTTTTTATACAAATGCAGAAAGTCATATCCTTGAATCAATTGGTAGGTAAATTCTGTGAAAGAAATACCAGATTCCAAACGATTCTGCACACTGTCTTTGCTCATCATGTAGCTCACGGTAATATGCTTACCTACGTCTCGAATAAAGTCTAAAAAGGAAAAATCTTTGAACCAATCGTAATTATTGACCATAATCGCATCGTTCTTACCCGTTCCGAACTCAATGAATTTCTCTAGTTGTTTTTTCTGACTAGCAATATATGAATCTATTTCATCAATAGATAAAAGTGTCCTCTCCCCTGACATTTTCGGATCCCCTACACGACCAGTAGCACCTCCCATGAGTGCTATAGGCTTATGTCCTGCCAATTGCAATCGCTTGAGGAGAACTATTTGTTGGAAATTTCCTAAATGCAGAGAACTCGCTGTAGGGTCAAAGCCAATATATCCCGTGGTCGATTCTTTTTGCATTTGCGCCTCCGTCTCAGCGACACAGTCCTGAAATTTTCCTCTCCATTTTAGTTCTTCAATAAAATTTGTACTCACGATAATGATTCAATATGAGTTGCAAAAATAGGGTAAACAAGAGATTTATATTCAGAAACCTTCAATTGACCTATTTTTGGGTTAATGATAAAATTCAAAAAACTGGACCACGTTCAACTATGTATTCCTAAAGGAGGCGCGTTCCTACATAGCGCGTTCCTACAAATGATTTATCAAATGCTCTGCCCTGCCTTTTTTAAATATCATTTGCTTATTTTTCTTACCTTTTCTCAATTCTTTTTGAGTTTCTAGAGGTAGGTGTATAATTTCTTGGCAAGCAGGGGTGCAGCATTTTTCATACTTTTCTGCGCACTTTTCACACTGAATGAATAGAAGATGACATGCCTCATTCGCGCAATTGATATGAGTATCAGCGGGCTCTCCACACTGATGACAGTGAGCTATCACATCATCTGTAATAGTCTCGTGTAGCCTTTCATCAAAGACGAAATTTTTCCCAATAAATTTAGGTTCTATACCTTTTTCTTTACAGTCTCGGGCATACTTTATGATACCCCCTTCGAGTTGATAAACTTCATTGAAACCATGATGCTTCATATAGGCGCTTGCCTTTTCGCAGCGAATACCACCTGTACAATACATCAAAATAGGCTTATCTTTTTTGTCTTGGAGTTCTTCAGCTACTTTAGGCAATTGCTCTCTAAACGTATCTACATCAGGTAAAATAGCATTTGTGAAATGTCCAACTTCAGACTCATAATGATTTCTAAAATCGACCAAAGTCACCTCGGGGTGATCCATTAATTCATTCCATCTTTTAGCGTCTAGATGCACGCCGCAATTTCCAGCATCAAATGTAGGATCATCGATGCCATCGGCTACTATTTTATCTCGCACTTGTATTTTTAGCTTGAAAAATGACTTTCCATCTTCGACTGCGAAATTTCTTCGCATACCTTTGAACATTGTAAACGTATCTAGATAAGCATTAAATACCTCTAGATTTCTGGTAGGTAAAGCCAACTGTGCATTAATGCCTTCATAGGCTATATATATACGGCCAAAAACGCCCATGGCAAACCAAGCGCGGTATAGCTCATCTCTAAATTGTTCGGGTTGGTGGATTTTATGGTATTTATAAAAGGAGATAGTCGTGAACTCCTCGTCCAACTTGGCTAAACGCTCCTTCAATACCTTTTTATCGACTCTATTATACAGTTGCATGCTATATTAAGGGTTTAAAAAGTAAAAAAATAAGATACAAAAGTATTAAATAGTCTTCAAAACTATGTAGAAATTTACAAAGCGATATTCGTAATCGAAAACGACGTCACATCAAAAACCTTCTCAAAGGTAGCGTGAATGGTGATGGATTTTTGAGAGCGATAAATAATTTTGTATTTCCCTGGAAGTAATGATATCGACTCGATGTTTTTATTGGTGCTGAGCATCAAACATTTCTCTAGTATCCCATTTTTATAGACATAGAGGTCGCCATAAATATCCGATGAATAGGTGATATTGAGAAGTCCAGGGGCTGGTAAGACTATCTCGTTCGTCTTACCTCGTTTTATAGCTAAATCAGAGTAAAACTTCGCAGGAATCGTATTCAAGGCAAGTTTATAATTTCCTTCTAACATATCCACCGTCGAAGGAATATAAAATTTATCCAGTAAGTTTGTATCTTGGTAAATAAGACCAAGCGGATTGTCATAAATTTTTCCAGAAGTATTGTCCCACTTGACATCTAGATTGCCCTTCGGATAATCTACTAAAATGGTATTGTGAACGTATTTTTTCAATTTGACATTTTGAATCCAAAGTGGCGGTACGCAATGGATTTTAATATTGATCGAATCATAGTTGCCTGTGTTTATCGTATCTGGCATTTGACTAGCTCCTAAATGATGGTAATAGGCCGCGATAAATTCTTTATTTTTTGAATTATACAGCGTAAATGGTATGTTTGACTCACTTAGTTTCTTGTCTCCATTTTTTAGAAACAAAGAGAAACTTCGCCGATTGGCTATATTAATAAACGAGTTATACAATTCCTTTTTAAAATCTTCTTTGTTTCTTGCATTTTTGAAATCGCCGATACAGTGTAAATGCTGAATTTCTTTTGGATCTATATTCAACCCTACAATTAATGGTTTAATTGAAATTCTGAAATCAAGCAATTTTTCTGCCATAGCACAAGGATTCTGATTACAGGTTTCATAGCCATCGGTAATCAAAATGATGACATTCTTTTTACTATTGCATCCCAAATCATTGGCTGCTTGTTCTAGTGAATAGGTCAAAGGTGTGGTCCCTTTGTACTGAATGGTGCGGAGTTTGGCCACAATTTTTTTTGCGGAATTTTCCTCAATTGGGACCTCTAGTTTTGAGTCAAAGCAATCATTGGCTGATACTGGAGAATTATGTCCATAGACCCTCAAACCCATTTCTACATTGTAGTTTTTTTGGAGAAAGAAAGAGAATTCCTCTATTGTCTTTTTTGCAATTTCCCAGAGAGGTTTATTATCCCAACGCTGTCCCATACTATGAGAGGCATCTAGAAGAAATAAAATTCTAAATCTATCCTCCGGTTTATTCCGACAAGTATCTAATTGACCATCCATACGTTGGATGAAGAATATCATAAATAGAAAGAGATATAAGCCTTTCACGATTATTCTATTAATATATTAGTCGTTTGGTTTTCTACTATTTTCAATGGTCTGTATTTAGTATTTTCACTATGATCTGTTCTTTTTTTAAACAAGAGATAATAGTCCCCAATAGCAATATCTATAGTAGTAACAATGTCATTATTAAAGGTCAAGATTTTATCCCAATTCTTATTGTAAAGAGTTAAAAATTCTTTGTTCTCTCTCTTAAGAACAAGGGTTCCGCGTGCCCCTATAGACATATCATAGGTGCTACCCTCTTTTAAATTTACCTCAGAATATCTCACCATAGGATGCATATTATAATCGATAATCATATGACTATCTATCCAATAAATATTCGATTGAATACCTGTGTGCCATATATTGTTTTGCCAATTCTGCGGTCTTAGAAGGTATTGGTTGCGCTTATTTTTATATGGGTTATCATACTTGATTTCTCCTGTAATCACAGGAATAGTATAATGTTGATGTCTTCCTTTAACTATGGTAAAATTAGGAAGATAAAATGGTGGATTCGTGTGCACCAATAGATTATAACTGTACTGTGGGTTAATATTTATCGTATCCTTACTCCTTCTAGTATTGGATGTATAAATTAGATTATGCATATCCACATTACCACGTTTTTCAATCAATGAAAAGGGCACATAACTGGAATAGCTGCTACTGTCACTTTTTACAAATTGGACGGTTAATGTGGTTCGAACAGCGACTTCTGATAAAATAGTTTGTATCACTTGTTTGAAAACCTCTTTATTTTTAGCATCAATGAATTTTCCAATACATTCCAGATTTTGACTTTCCAATGAATCTATACCCAGACCGATGATATATGGATTGATAAAAATATTTTTCTCACGAAGTCTAGTCGCTACTTCACACGGATTTCCATTACAGTTTTCTAATCCATCTGTAATTAATATAATAACATTTTGTGTCTTGACATCTCCTCCAAAATCTTTTTCACTTTCTGCAATAGAATAGGCCAATGGAGTATAGCCTTTAGGTGCAAATGACTTCAAACGATTATTTACTTTTTCAAAAGTAAGATCCTTTGAAAATTCAATCTCTAACTTTGAGTCATCACAGCGCTGCATATTTTTATGATATTGATGACCTAAAACCCGAATACCTATTTCGAAATCCCTATTCACTTTCTCAAAACTATCTATCAAATTAGATAGGGTAGTAATTGCCATTTCCCATTTGGTCTCGGACTGCCAGCGCTCGTTCATACTGCCAGAACCATCCAGTATAAATAAAACTCTTTTATTAAAAATTTGCGATTCTTCTTGACTCTTAACTGTTATAGAAAACAATAAAAAGAAAACTAGACCGAATTTCTTTACAGAAATACTGTTTGATTTTTTTTCCTTTCCTTTAATCAAAATCAATGTGGAGTTATAAATTAGAAATCTTCCATAGAGCTTGGCAGCTGAGCCATGGCCGCTTCAAATTGTTCTTTATTAGGCGGTGAACCATGCCACTTATGGTTATTTTCCATAAAGTCCACCCCTTTACCCATAAAGGTTTTCATCAATATACAAAGTGGTTTTTCTCTCTTCGAAAAATTCTTAGCATCTATCAAGGTCTTCTTTAGAGTTTGATAATCATGTCCATCGACTTCTACGACATCCCAACCAAAACTCAGCCATTTAGATTTTAAATCACCTAAACTCAATACATTATCTACTGTTCCATCTATCTGCTGTCCGTTATAATCAACGACTCCAATAAGATTAGTAACCTTATTGCTTGCAGAAAACATAGCGGCTTCCCATATTTGACCTTCTTGCAGTTCTCCATCACCCATCAGTACAAAAACCGATTTGTCCTCTCCATTCATTTTTTTTGCCATAGCATGACCACAGGCTGCTGATAGGCCTTGGCCTAGAGAACCAGAAGCTATTCTTACATGATCTAAATGCTCAGCTGTTGTCGGATGGCCCTGCAGTCTGGTGTCTAACTTTCTAAAAGTACGCAATTCTGAGACTGGAATCAAGCCTCTTCTAGCCATAGTACTATACCAAACGGGTGAGATATGACCATTGGAAAGGTAGAATACATCCTGATTTTCTCCTTTCATTTCAAATTTTTCAGAATAATCCAATACATCGAAATACAAAGCGGTGAAGAACTCCACACAGCCTAGTGAGCCACCTGGATGACCACTTTTTACTTTATAAACCATTTGAAGGATATCTCGTCGGATTTGTGTGCGGACCGCTTCGTGATTGTTTGACATTGGTATAATTATTTGCCTACAAAATTAGTTTTTTAAAGATAATATAATTAAGAACTTATCCACTTGATAAATCAGGCGAACTCTAAACTCCTAATCTGTTGATTTTCTGCACTTCATCTCAAGATAAATATATTCAAATAAAATGATATATCTTTGTGGGTCAAACAATAGGTAAAAAATCCTGCAAAGTCGCAGAATATGAATAAGTTGATTATGATCTTGTTTTTGATTATTCCGTCTTTCGTGATTAGTCAGGATACTATTTCTATAACTTATGGAGATAAAATAAGACTGGGTCGTGTGGCCGAGAATTATGAATTTGAAATTCAATGTTTAGATTCGGTGTTTTATTTAAAGAAAAAGGAAATAGACGAGTTCGTATTCCACAAACCAGGTATTTATTCAGTTAAACCAAAAGAAATAATTGAGACCAAATATTTCGGAAAGAAAATAGAATCGGACGAAAAACCCCATCTTCCTTCTTCCTTTTCAGTTTTAGTTGACTCTATAAAAATGGTTTTTTTTCCAAATACGATTCGGATGAATCATCCTTTCGTTGTAAATCACGATATGGCCTACGCACTGCTCATGATAGATTGTAAAATAAAAAATTACTATAAGAATCCTATAAATTTTAAAGCTAAAAAATTAATTTTGAAGACTGCTGGCATAGGTGCAGAGGTCGAAGGGGAGCTTTTTGAAATTGAAAAAACCGACTCCATAGATATATATACATTGACCTATCAATTGAAAGGAAAATTAAATAATCCGGGATATATACAATTAGATTTTGAAAAATTAAATGGCGAAATAATACCTCTAGGCTGGCATGAAGAGATTAAATAATCTACTTATGATTCCTATGAGAATGACATTAATTTTGTCATTCTCAATCTTTACTATTCTTTGTAATAGCCAGTGTGTAACTTTCTGCAATACCAATGCAGGCATATTCTCCAATAACGATGCCAAAAATATTGCTTATGATAATATGGGTTCAGGATTTCACTCCACCTTTGTCGCTGAAAAGAATGGATTTAGAGTCTGGGGAGAGTGTATGCAAAATAATGGTACTGGCCATCATTTAGCCCCGGTAGTTGTCAATACTACCAATTATCCCGCTCTAACAGGAACCGTTTATTATGTAGGGATTGGTTCAGAATGGTTAGGAAATGTTCAGTTAATCGTTCTGACCTCCACCGGTTTATTCGCTAGTGGCACAGCGGGAGCAGTTTTAAGCACATCCATTAAATCTACTACTCCATTTCAAAAAATTACAATTAATGGTAAAACAGATGGTTTGCCGTCTGGCATCACCCCAGATAGTGTCAAAATGATGTTTGTCACCTATAGATCTATCATAATCACGACTTGCGGAGGCAGAGTTTTTGTCTTGTCTCAAGACTCGAATATTAGAGGAGACCTAGGGGTTTCTTCTAGTTCGGCAACATCGTGGAGTCAAGTGATGAGAGCCGCAGGCCAACCTTTAGCGAATATTATTGTGGCTCGAGGAACAGAGCGTGTCGGTTTTGCTTTATCCGCAGATTCTACCATTTGGACGTGGGGAGATAATATATTGCTAGGGAATAGCACTGCGCGTGTCAATAGAAACTTTGCCAGTCAGATGACCAAACCTTCTGGTATTCCTGGCATTAAAATGATTCAAGCGACACAATTTAATTATTATCAAACCTATAATCAATCATCCTATTACATTCTAGGAACCGATAATAAAATTTATGCTCTTGGAGATAATGTAAATGGGCAGTTAGGAGATAACACTACTACCAATAGAATAGCTTGGGTTAATGTCTTAAATCCTAACGGAACTACGGTAACTGATGCCACTTGGATATCAGCGAATGAACACGATTCAAATTTGCCCAATTTTGGATTTCTTAGAACGAATGCTCAAATGCTTACCTGTGGCAATAACTCAACTGCAATGATAGGCAGAACAAATGGTATAACTATATTAACAGGAGCTACAAATCATCCTGACATACCTACTGGAATTGCCTCAACGGATAAAATTCTTTTTTGTGAAGTGGGGGGTCATACTTCGTCTTATATCAAGTTAAATACTCTGCGATATGGCTATGTAGGTCATCGAAACAACGGCTCTGTTGGAGACAATAGTGCGACAAGTAGCACCTTGTCTAGTGTCAATTTCGCAATACCACCCATTATCAACGTATGCGGCACACGCTGTGATACTCCAAAGATTTATAGCAAGCCATTTAACTGCAATGATAGCTTTATGTATTTTGTCATTAAAAGTAAATCGGGGAATAAAGTAAAATATCAAATTAATAATAACCCAGCGGATAGTGTGATTGTAGGGATTTCAGATTCTGTTGTTCTAACTCTCAATAATATTGGAGCTAACCAAACATTGCGTATTTTAAAAGTGGAGAATATTGCTTGCAATCTTTCTGTTTCGGTTAATGACACCTTAAAATTCACTACAAAAAAAGATAGTTTCAGAACGATTTGCAAAAATCAGCCGATAGTATTCAATGGAAATACAATTAATATTTCAGGGATATACAAAGATACCTTCATCAATGCAAAAGGCTGTGATAGCTTCTTGTACCTGCATTTAACAGTCAATGACACCTCTCGTAAAGACAGTTTCCGAACGATTTGCAAAAACCAACCGATAACCTTCAACGGAAATTCGATAAACACAAGCGGCATCTACCGAGATACCTTCACCAATAGCAAAGGCTGCGATAGCTTTTTAGTGCTGAATCTCACCGTAAACGATACAACAAAAAAAGATAGTTTCCGAACCATTTGTTACAATCAATCCATTGTATTTAATGGTCAAACGTTGAATACTTCTGGTAGCTATCGAGATACGTTTGTGAATGCGAGAGGCTGTGATAGTTTCTTAGTGCTCAATCTTACAGTCAATGATACAACGAAGAAAGATAGTTTATTGACTATTTGCAAAAACAAACCTATCGTCTTCAACGGACAAACACTAAACGCCAGCGGAGTTTATAAAGATACATTTGTCAATGCCAAAGGCTGTGATAGTTTCTTGTATTTACATTTAACGGTCAATGACACGTCTAGAAAAGATAGCTTCCGAACGATTTGCAAAAATCAATCGGTTGTGTTTAATGGAAATATCTTGAATACAAGTGGCACATATCGAGATACATTGGTCAATGCCAAAGGCTGCGATAGTTTCTTAGTGCTCAATCTTACAGTCAATGATACAACGAAGAAAGATAGTTTATTGACTATTTGCAAAAACAAACCTATCGTCTTCAACGGACAAACACTAAACACCAGCGGAGTTTATAAAGATACATTTGTCAATGCCAAAGGCTGTGATAGCTTCTTGTATTTGATTTTAACAGTCAATGATACGACGAAAAAAGAT
>JAJTHM010000072.1 GCA_021297855.1 Sphingobacteriales bacterium
AATAGCGGTTTTAAAATGGTCCAACCCATTTTAAAACCTTGCTATGGTAAATGCCGTAGCTGTATTTGTTTAGTGCAATGAGCCATGCGACATTGGACTATTACTAATACGCTTACGGTATTAGTTTTCATTTGAATCTATACCTAGTTCGTGTCACTTCGTGCTATTCGTGGCGTGTATAGCCACAAATAACACGAATTTTCTTCCCTCTAAGTCTCCTGCATGCGGATTCAGAGGAGCATAGCACATTTGTAGCCCTCGACGCACTTTTAACTCCGAAGGAGTGGTATGTTTGTAATAGAAAAGATTAGATTATAACTATGAAACCCCAGAGGGGTGGCATGTCTTACCATTTTCTAGTTAGGACTTTCGGGAAGTCATACGAGACAGGTAGGCTCTGTCCTAGACGCACTTTCTTCCCTCTGAGTCTCCTGCAAGCGGACTCAGAGGAGCATAGCACATTTGTAGCCCTCGACGCACTTTTAACTCCGCAGGAGTGGTATGTTTGTAATAGACAAGATTAGACCATAACTATGAAACCCCAGAGGGGTGGCATGTCTTACCATTTTCTAGCTAGGACTTTTCTTCCCTCTGCGTTTCCTGCACAAGGGACTCAGAGGAGTTATAGCACTTGAGGCACAGAAACCGTCCTCGATAGCTATCGGGACTAATTTCTGCCCCAGTTGGTATCCGTCAGATTATAAAACGAGTTCCATTCCCTTTTCTTTCAGATACTTTTTGGCTAGTTTGTATTTAGGGTAGTATCGCTCGACGAGCTGCCAAAACTGGGCTGAATGGTCATGATGAACCAGATGGCAGAGTTCGTGAATAATGATATAATCTATCACCCATAGAGGAGCGAAAGCGGTGTTGAGTGAAATAGTTATCTCCCCTTTACTCGAGCAGAGCCCCCAGCTCGATTGATTATTTTTAATATCTACATGGTATAATTTCTTCGCTACAGTCAGGTCATTCAGTTGTCGCACCCTATGTTCTATGGGTCTATGATAGTTTTTTATAATTCTTTGAGCCATCGCAGTTTTATCCCTGTTCGAGATGACTTCGGGTCGAGTGATAGTTTTCCGATGAAAATCTAGGTCTAATGCGGCTTTAGAATCAAAAGATTTTATAATTTTATAGGGCTGATTCAAAATAAAAATTTCAGTTTGATCCAAAATTCGTTTTTTGACCACCCATTCTGGTTCAGAGTGGAGGCGCTCTTTAATTTTGTCGAGCAATTCATTCTTGTGTCTAACAATTGTGTCGGGATTCGTGTAAATATTCGGTAGTGTCATCGAAATTTTACTCGCGGTGATTCTGAAACTGTGGTTGCGGGTCTTTTTTAAATACAGAAATACCTCTTTTTCAGTATTGTGTATAGTAATAGTCTCTTTGGAATACAGCATAAGAATTAAATTAGTCTATATAATTCAATGTCGTTTAGAAGATATACGAATGCTGCATGAGACACGCAGCATGGCGAACCGCAATGGTTCGTGTCTCCACGAACCAAACACGAACTAAACGACATTGGTATATAATTACTTAAAACATCTCGGAAGTGAATTTTTGAGCGCATTTATAGTTTGAATTTCAACCAAACATGTTAATATTAAAAACTACTTCCGAGAAGTTCATAGAATTATTCGATTTTTTTGAAGATTTCTTTTTACATTTGCCTGTAAAAATAGAAATCCAATGATTAAGCCACTCGCTACTTTATTAACAATTTGGGGATTAATAATGTTTTTGATTACATTCTTAGTCTATCTAAACAGCCCATTAAATATTGAATACAATGGTGCCGTAAAATACTCCATGGTGGACTCAGGAGTTTCTATGTCATTTCTTATATCTGGCATTATGCTCCTTGCGGGAATCGTATTATTGCGAGTAAGTAAAGTCCCTAGATACGTTTAGTTAAAAAGACTCTAGTTATGCGATATGATTTCAGCAGAGCGAAGCAAAGTTTGAGCTCTATAGCTGTAGTCAAACAGGACATTTTTGAGCATTCATACGTCGCTTTTGAATTATTGCGTTCGTGTGCAGCGGGCTCAGCCGATGTACTAGCTGCAGATATAGATAAGGTAGATAAACGCGTGCATGTTGAATTTTCGGATATCAATAAAAATGAATTTAGGTTGCGCTTTGGGGGAGATATTCTGATGTTCTCTCTCCACTCCAATGTATTTTCCTTTGACCGATCGCACTCATTATTCAATACGAATTATATCGCAGAAGATCATACCAGGGCTTATTTTTGTATGATAGAAGTGTTTAACTTTTTGAATGATTCTGTAAAATATAATCGGGTGCAAGATTTCGGCGAGTTAGTATGTCGAATTTTTATAAACCGAGAGAACAAATTTTTTATTGAGGGCATGGGAGCCATAGGCTCCTTATATACGGATTTGCCGAATCAAGTATTTGAAGAATCCATGGTGAATATGGTCATAGAAAATTGTATTACGACGAGTATAAACTATGATTTATGGGCACCTCCTTTTAATGATGTGAGGTTTATTCCGCTTTTTGCCATGATGGAAAAAAACGGAGATTCTCCCAGAAGAACCTCCAAGCGATTGGGATTTGAGACCGCAGGCATAGCCGCGAGTCCACAAATGAAGGTCAATGACGAATTGAATAGTAATCTGAATATAAAAAGCTAAAATCGGAAGAATGAAGTATTATGTAAAACAAGAACCAATCATATTGAAAGAATATGGAAAAATAATCCAGAATTTCGTTTTACATGCGAAAGCAGAGGAGGATAAAGAAAAGCGAACGAAAATGGCGTTTGCTATTGTGGACTTCATGGCTCAGTTGACCCCAGCGAGCAAGTCAACGGAAGACTATGAAAAGAAGCTTTGGGATCACCTTTTCTTTATCGCAGATTACCAATTGGATATAGAAGCGCCATACGAAATAGCGCAGAGGGAGTTTATTGTGCCTATCCCAGAGCCTCTTGCTTATCCCGGTGGACATAATAAATTCAAGCACTATGGCAAATACATCGTAGAATTTATTGAAAAGGCAAAAAATCAAACGGAGGAGCACAGAAAAGTCATAGCTGGACCTATAGCCAGCTACATGAAGTTAGTTCATAAAACATGGAATAATGAAGTGGTCAATGACTCTATAGTGAAAAATGATTTATTTAATATATCATCTGGTATGCTGGAAATGGCAGATGATGAATCCATTCGACATTTACTTCCCAAAGGTAAACTGACGACCAATAATAATCAGAATAGAAACAACAGCAACAATAACAAAAAGAAGAAAAAGAAAAAACCGGGAGGGGGTCAGCATAACCAAGGCAATCGTCCAAACAACAATTATCAGCATAAAAAATAATGAGCTAACGACTAGTTACTAGCAACTAAAAACTAAATAAGGTGTCTGTATTCGAAATAAATGGAGGGAAGAAATTAAGCGGAGAGTTGACTCCTCAAGGAGCGAAGAACGAGGCTCTACAGATCATTTGTGCAGTTCTTTTGACGGATGATATAGTCACTATTCACAATATTCCAGATATCCGAGATGTCAATAATCTGATTGATTTATTGGAATGTATGGGTGTGGAAGTGAATCGCATTTCCAGAAGTGTATGTCAGTTTAAGGCACACAATATCAATTTAGACTATCTCACTACAGATGAATTTAAGGTAAAAGGAGCCGCCTTGCGTGGTTCCGTGATGGTATTAGGCCCTCTTTTATCGCGATACAGAAAAGCCTATCTGCCTAAGCCCGGAGGCGACCGAATCGGCCGAAGACCTATTGATACGCATTTATTAGGTTTTGAAAAGTTAGGAGCTCGTTTTGAGTTTGATGACAGCTCTGATTTTTTTACCATCAATGCAGAAAAATTGACGGGGGGATATATGCTTTTGGATGAACCTTCCGTGACGGGCACAGCCAATATCATCATGGCAGCCGTCATGGCAGATGGCAATACAACTATTTATAATGCCGCTTGTGAACCCTATTTACAGCAGCTTTGTACTATGCTAAATAGTATGGGCGCAAAAATAACGGGCGTTGGTTCTAATTTGATTCACATAGAAGGAGTAGCTAAATTGAACGGTTGCGAGCATACCATCTTGCCAGATATGATAGAGATAGGCAGTTTTATCGGACTAGCAGCTATGACAGAATCCGAAATTACGATTAAAAACTGTCGTGTAGATATGCTGGGTTTGATACCAGATGTATTTAAAAAACTGGGAATAAAGCTAGCGATAAAAGGAGATGATATTTATATTCCATCGCAGAAGAACTATGAAATCACAAAGTATATCGATGGGTCCATTCTCACTATATATGACCACCCATGGCCAGGATTCACTCCAGATTTATTGAGCATCGTATTGGTAGTAGCCATTCAAGCAAAAGGGTCGGTCTTGATACATCAAAAAATGTTTGAATCCCGATTGTTCTTTGTAGATAAATTGAAAGATATGGGCGCACAGATAACTCTCTGTGACCCGCACAGGGCAGTAGTCATCGGTATGAACAAAGAACGTCCATTGCGAGGAATCACTATGAGCAGCCCAGACATTAGAGCGGGGGTGGCTTTGCTCATTGCAGCTTTGAGCGCTAAGGGAAAATCTACCATCCAGAATATAGAGCAGATCGACAGAGGCTATCAATACATAGATCAAAGGTTAAATGCTATAGGTGCGGATATAGTGAGAAGGTAAGCTATAAAAAATTGGGTCGCTTCGATGGAGCTTAGCATTGTTTTTTTTGGCTATTTATTAACGATTCGCCCCGAATGGGGCTAGCAAATTATACCAATAGCGGTTTTAAAATGGGTTGGACCATTTTAAAACCTTGCTATGGTAAATGCCGTAGCTGTATTTGTTTAGTGCAATGAGCCATGCGGCATTGGACTATTACTAATACGCTTACGGTATTAGTTTTCATTTGAATCTATCCCTAGTTCGTGTCACTTCGTGCTATTCGTGGCGTGTATAGCCACAAATAACACGAATTTTCTTCCCTCTAAGTCTCCTGCATGCGGATTCAGAGGAGTATAGCACATTTGTAGCCCTAGACCCACTTTTAACTCCGCAGGAGTGGTATGTTTGTAATAGAAAAGATTAGACTATAACTATGAAACCCCCGCCTGTCAAGGTGTTTTCACCTTGACACTTGACACCAAATTATTTTTCACGTTCCGAGTGATTGTGAGTGGATGTACCTTGAACACGGACAAGGGATGAGCATTGCCCAGCAAAACATTTCCAGCGGCGTTATGAGATCTCCAACTGCCGACAACCAAGGCAGCCGGGTTGCAAACTGCGTAGCCAAGGCGCAGGACAAACCAACGCCAGTGGCTTCTCAGCGCTTCTCTCAGGCTACCGTAATCCCGGTGGCCCCTTCTTCAATCGTCTGGGTCAGAGCCTTTCGTGGTCCTCGTCGGCTACAGGTGCTACTACGGCTACTTATCGCGCCGCTTATGATAGTGACCGTGGCGTAGTCCGCGAGAGCGTCGGTAGGGGTTACGGTTTTTCTGCCCGCTGCCTCAAGGATTGATTGATTTAGGAGGAAATAGGTCGTGGTGTGCTGCCACCTTTTATTTAATAATTTAAGCATTTAAGAAACCTTCCTGTGTCACATCATCAAATAAGTTACCCATCTACTTTTATCAAAACTTGTAATTTTTGCAAGTTTCGATAATTTGCATTATTTTTGTATAATGAATGTGAATATAAACAGACAAGAATATATAAACAAACTGCTGTATTATAAAGATAAAGACCTTATAAAAGTAGTGACTGGTTTGCGTAGGTCGGGCAAATCTACCTTGCTAGAATTGTATCACACACAATTAGTAGCATTAGCAATAGAAAAAAATCAAATTCAGTTTTACAATTTTGAATTGCCCGAAAATTTTGTAAACAAAAACTGGGATGATATATACTTTGAAATAAAAGAAAAGCTTAGTAAAGACGATTCCAATTATATTTTTTTGGATGAAGTGCAAAACATAACGCAGTTTGAAAAATTAGTAGATGGTCTTTTTGCTACCAAAAATGTAGATGTTTATATAACGGGTTCCAATGCTTTTTTATTAAGCAGCGAATTAGCCACTTTGTTGAGTGGACGATATATTGAAATTTCTATTTTACCTTTTTCGTTTAAAGAATATTTAGTCGCAAGAAGCATAGATAGCAGTAGTGCCCATTTGAATTATGAAGTATTGTTTTTTGATTATGTAAATGAAACGTCTTTGCCCAAAGGTGTGCAACTGCGAACGGGAGGAAATGATAAGATATATGAATATTTGCAAGCCATCTATACCACAATTATAGAAAAAGATATTACGCAACGGCATCAAATTTATGACAAAAGAGCATTTGAAAACATTGTTAAATTTGTGGGATCAAATATAGGTAATCCCCTATCTCCCAATAACATTTCTAATTCTTTAAAACTAGACGGCCAATCAGTTCATCACGCAACGGTTGAAAAATACCTAGAATATCTTGTAAACAGTTTTGTTTTTTATAAAGTAAACCGATTTGATATAAAGGGGAAGAAACAATTAGCCACCCAAGAAAAATACTATATAGTAGATTTGGGTTTACTAAATGTTTTAGTAGGCAAAGAACGAACTACAGATAGAGGTCGTATTTTAGAAAACATCGTCTATTTAGAGCTTCTGCGCAGAGGAAACAAAATATGGACTGGCACAAGCCGCAACAGCGAAGTAGATTTTGTGTGTAAGACAAGCACTGGGGAAACAGCTTATTATCAGGTTGCTTGGCAAATGAACCACGAAAACACAATAGAACGGGAGTTTTCTGCATTAGAAAAAATAAAAGATAACTATCCTAAATTTTTACTCACTATTGATGGGTTTACTCAAAGCAGAAATGGCATACAACATATCAATGTATTTCAATGGTTGTTAAATATAGCCGTTTGACGTACCGTAAAGTTTGCTTGAGAAATATTAATTTAAAAATATGAACATAAATGAAAGTAATACCAATAGCGGTTTTAAAATGGTCCAACCCATTTTAAAACCTTGCTATGGTAAATGCCGTAGCTGTATTTGTTTAGTGCAATGAGCCATGCGACATTGGACTATTACTATTACGCTTACGGTATAATTACTATTTTTTTGAAAAATTATTCTGTTTTAAAATGCCGTTTGGGGTTGTTGTTTTTGGCTTTTTCTTCCCTCTGAGTCTCCTGCAAGCGGACTCAGAGGAGTATAGCACGGTTGTAATAGCCGAGCCTCTGTCTGCACAGGTAGGCTCTTTTTTCTTCCCTCTGACTGTCCTGCAATCTCCTAGGACTTCGATGAAGTGTCAAACCGCCAAAGTCTAGGACGAATCAACTTAGAGCCAAATTTATCTTATATTTCGTATTTTTGTATTAGTTATTAATAGATAAAATATGAACACACTTATAGTTCAAGCAGATTCCAGAGCAACTAAAGTCTTGATTGCTATTTACAAGGCTTTAAACTTAACCTATGTGATAGACAAAGAAGCGAGTAAAGAGGAAAGTACTTATGATCCAGAGTTTGTTAAAATGGTTTTGAAGGCAAAGAGTGGGAAACTGAGAATTCCTTACGATAAGGAATACAAGAAAAAAATGTTTCTCGATACATGAAATATAGTGTTCTTATTAGCGAACTTGCCGATATTCATTTTCAAAAAATACTAAAATCGGGGGATAAAGCAAGTTTAAAAAAGATTGGTAAGATACTAGATGAATTAGAAATTCACCCCAAAATCGGTATTGGTAATCCCGAACAACTCAAACATAAATTATCGGGCTTTTGGAGTCGCAGAATTAATTCAAAAGACCGATTGATTTATGAGATTTTTGAAGAACCAGAAAATCTGGTAGTTGTGGTTTCGGCTTTGGGTCATTATTAAAATTCCCTCACCTAGCTTAGTGTCTTCGCGAACTATATTCTGCTGCTTGTAGCCATGACTTCCCGAAAGTCCTAGGACTTTTGGGAAGTCAAGAGAGTCTCCGCTATGAGAGAAACATAAAAACACTAGATTTTATTTGTTTAGAAAAAGCTATAAAAAATTGGGTCGCTCCGATGGAGCTTATACCAATAGCGGTTTTAAAATGGTCCAACCCATTTTAAAACCTTGCTATGGTAAATGCCGTAGCTGTATTTGTTTAGTGCAATGAGCCATGCGACATTGGACTATTACTAATACGCTTACGGTATTAGTTTTCATTTGAATCTAT
>JAJTHM010000112.1 GCA_021297855.1 Sphingobacteriales bacterium
AGATAATATGTCAGAACACCGCTGTAGAGCGTTATGAGCATAAGGACTTAATGTTTTTTTTCCATTTGATTAGATTTTAAATGAAATGGAAAGATAGCGAAGTTTCCCTAAAGTTCATTGCTTCGCAATGTTGGTTCAACGGGCAGCAGCTTGAAGAAGGAGGGGCATAACCAAACTGCAATTTAATAAAAAAGGGACGATACGATACCAAACAAGATATTATTTGAAATCCACCGCCCCCTCTTTCTTCAAACTGCAAGTTGTATGAGGTGATTATTACTCAGTTTTAACTTTACCTGAAAAATAATATCCGCAATTGTTTGAGTCAATTACACAAAAATATAATTCAACATCTTGACCAAAATTATATTGAGGATACGGAATATCCATTAGTATTGTATTGCTATTAACAATATGTATATCTGAAATACCTCCTTCGGAAGATATAATTCCATTTTGTAGCTTATTTTTGTATCCATAAGCCATATCTTTTATCTTGGTAGATAAGTAGATTCTTGCATATGATGTTTTATTTGATTTCATAGGATTACTATAAAACTTAATATTAAAACTATCTATTTTACAATCTTTCTTAATCGTTAATGTATCAAATTTAGTATCCATATAATATACCCTTAAACTAGCTTCTACATCGTTAAAAAATCTAGATGTATTAAAGTCAACGGGCTTCCAATCCTTTGAGTTAATGTCTCCTCCAAGGATATTGCCAGATTCGTCTGTTTGCACAATTTCATTGAGACTATATTTTTCATCATTTTTACAACAACCAAAAAACAATGACGATAAGAATCCTAATAATAGATATTTCATAATGACTTATATTTGAATTGTATGGCCATTTCCCATTACCCAAGCTGGACACTGAATAGTGTAGTGTGATGAAATTTCATCATCCCAATTAGTATTCCAAAACACTCCATAACTCATTATAAACCATCTCATATCAGCTGTATTAAAATTAGAGGTTGAGGATTTAGAAATAACAATCCGTTGACCGCCAAAGTTTGCATGTTCAAAACATACCATATGTACTGGCTGATGTTTAAGATAATGATCTGCGCGTACAGCGGTAATTTGGTCATTAAAATTACTTCCAACCCATGATGTTTTTCCATGCCACTCGTATATTTGCATTGGGACAGATATTGTGGCATTAAGAGGTTGTCCGTTATATAAACTTGGGAGGGTATATATAGCCGATGAACTAGGACTGAATGGAGCCGCAATAAATCCTAGAGTTTTCAATTCATCAACTTGATTCCTACCTCCATTATTTTGAGCTATGGGATGTTCAAAAAAAGTTCCTTTTCCTCCATTGTATGCTTTTAAAAACTTTTTGTTTGTCGAAGAATCTCCAAAACTTGTATGTTTTTGAAATTCATTTAGGTCTGCATAATAGTAAACCTTATCATTTACAACATGAACGACTATAGATGTATCATTCTTTTTGAAAAATTCAACAACTTCCTTTGGTGTACTTTCGCTAAACTTAATACCTCTTCCTTTTTCCTGATATTCTACCTGAAGATTGTATTCCTTGCCATTGATAAGAGATTTATACTCTTTTTTATGCCATATATTTTCATTTAATGCGGTATTATTGCTTTCATCTTTTTGACATGATGAAATTAACCCTGATAGTATTAAAAGCCCTATCATACTTATTGCTAACTTTTTCATATTTAAGTTGTTTAGCAGTTAATGGAAATTGTTTTCACTTCTAAGTTTCCACCTTAGAAGCTAAGACTACCTTATTTTGCACATAGTGCTTTCATGGAATACGCCACAGAGACTTTGTCGTCGAGCATTAGCCTCCGTCGTACTTGATTTTAGTTTTTGAGCATTTTTGTTATCTCTGCGGGCTCTAGTAAGGCTCTCTAATTGCCTATTTGCCTGCTTGAATAGTCTGCTCATCGCCCATCATCTCATACAAATCTTATAAAAGTATCCGCATAGCCTATCTAAAAAAGCCACAAAGCGCCGTGTTTTATGGCTATGCGGTATACTTTTGTGTTGACCGACGTCTGATAGACGCTATAGGGTAAAAAGTATTCCGTTTTTTTCTTTTGATTTGCTTTTTTAGGTGTTACTAATACATAAAAAAGTGACTATTTGGGTACTTCTGTATTTGTTTTTTTAATGTTAATTTTTTTTCTGAGATAAAAATAGGTCTTTTAGTCTATTTATTTGAGTTTTATTTCTATTCTTTCTATAGCTATGCTAGCTAAATCTTTGGATTGAGAATAGTGTGGTTCATAAAATGTTTCTCGGCAGCTAGTTCTAACTATCATCGTTGTAGGTGACCGCTATGAGTTTGAGCGTATTTTGTTTGCAGCACGGACATTCGTTATATACAATTTTGAATTGTTCGAGGAGTCTTAGCTGCCATGGGATTTTGATTTTGGGTGGCGGTGGCGGTATTTTCATGAGCGAACATATTGTTTTTATGCGCTGTGTTCGACCTCTATTGGCGAGGTAGCCTGTGGTTCTTATCTTACAAAAGTGTTTGGGTAGAATATGCTGTTCGAATCGGCGTATAAATTCCTGTTTGGTCAGGGTCATGGCTTTAGATTTGTTTTTGTCGGCATAGTCTTTGTATTGGACGGTGACCGTATTTTTAGTTTCGCTTAAGATTCTATGGTTTGAGATAGCAACCTTGTGTGTGTATCGAGCGAGGTATTCTATCACTTGTAGCGGCCCTGCAAATGGTTTTTTGGCATAGACGACCCAGTCTTTTTGATATATTTTTTGGAGTAGAGCCTCCGTTTCTTTTTTGTTTTGAATTCGGATTTTATCCTGTTCTACGAGTGCTCGAACTCCTTTTATAAATATGGCTTTATAAACCTGAGCCATCGCTTTGACTGGAAATAGAAATCCGTCTTGATTCCGAATTCCATTTTTCCATGCCATAGATTTATCTGCCTTGTCTATGGCGATACCTCCGCCACTGACTATGCAGTGTATATGGGGGTGAAAGCTTAGCTGCTGTCCCGCACCCCGTTACAAATTTTTTCTATATTTGTAAAATGAAATGGTATTATGTTTATGTTTTACAAAGTCAAATTGATAACTCATGGTATATCGGGTATACAAATAATCTAAAAAAAAGAATTATTGAACATAATTCAGGCAAAACTATTACTACGAATAAAAAGAAACCGTATAGTTTAATTTATTGTGAAGCTGCTTTAGACAAATCAGATGCAATTGCTCGTGAAAAGTATTTAAAAAGTGGTATGGGTAGAAAATATTTAAAAAATAGATTAAAATTTCAATTTGAAAATTTGTAACGGGGCAGATGTATGCAGTACACTTATAATCCCTGGTATAGCACCGAGGTATTTTTTGTCAGCACCAAATTGCAGTAGTGTTTTGGAGCTCGCATCAAATAAGAGTTTGAACAGCTGTGTTCTATTGCCTAGTATGATACTATTGAGCTCATGAGGTAGGGTGAATACGACATGGTAGTAATTGATGGGAAGCAGTTCGGATCTTCTATCATCTATCCATTGTGCCTGCTGGCTACTACCACAGCTAGGACAGTGTCTATTTCTACAGCTATGATACACATATTTTATTCCCTTACAGGCTTCTTCATTGCATTGATAGAGGTGGTATCCTAGTGCGGGTGTTCGGCATTTTTGGATTTGAGCGAATACATTTTTAGTATGCGCATTGCAATTTTCAAAAGGCGTAGAGTGGAGGATAGATTGTATCGTAGCTGCTTTTTGATAAGCGGCCATGATTTAGTTATCCTCTGGTAGTAGCTGATGAAAGATAATATCGTAGGGATTGACTACAGAGCGAATATGCTTTGTACTAATATGCACATACTGCATCGTCTGTGAGATATTACAGTGTCCCATGAGTTGTTTAATAGCAGGTAAATCGGTTCCATTTTCTAGTAAGTGCGTGGCGTAGCTGTGTCTTAGGGTATGAATGCTGTATCCTTTCTGCGATAGATTGACTTTTTGCAGTGTCTTTTCTAGAATAAGCTGTACACTTCTACAGGAGTATGGACTTCCTTTTTTATTACCATTGAATAGAAAATCTACTGGTTTATATTGTACATAATATTTTCTAAGAGCCGCGAGTATATGGTCAGAAAGGGCTACATATCGGTCTTTTTTTCCCTTGCCTGCCACTACTTTGATACACATAGCTTTACTGTCTATATGATTGAGTTTGATGTTGACGACTTCTTGAAGTCGCAGTCCTGTACTGTAGATGAGTGAGAGCACCATTTTATGTTTTATGTTATCAATGGCATTGAGGATACGAATAACTTCTTCTAAGGACATAACTACAGGAAGCTTGGCATCTCTGGCTGGATATAGAAAGCTAGGCGTTTGATAGGGCTTCTGGAGTACATGCTTGAAGAAAAAAGAAAATGCTTGCGCAGCCATTTTGGATTTGACTCTACTGCATGCTAAAGTTTTGGAAAGGTAGATAAGGTAGTCTACCGTCTGTTTGTAGGTAATCTGCGAAGGTCTGATTTCATGATAATAGCTAAAGAGATAGCGAAGCTCTACGAGATAATTTCGGGATGTGTGAGGACTATAATGCCCCGCAGATAATATGTCAGAACACCGCTGTAGAGCGTTATGAGCATAAGGACTTAATGTTTTTTTTCCATTTGATTAGATTTTAAATGAAATGGAAAGATAGCGAAGTTTCCCTAAAGTTCATTGCTTCGCAATGTTGGTTCAACG